>JAFWOX010000062.1 GCA_017545325.1 Oscillospiraceae bacterium
CGACACGCTTCAACTCGGACCCGCTTCGCTGGGCTCCGAGTTGAGAAGGATGACATCGCCGCTGCGCGCCTCGGTCGTACACTTCGACACTTGCGGCGATAGCAGTATTTTGGGGCAAAAATGAATTTCGCCCCAAAATGAATCTCATCTCATTTGCGCCTGCGGGCGCGAACTCTGCGAGGCTTTTTGTACTTTGTCTACAGTCTGAACTGAAAGCTTTGCTTTCATTTTGGAGAGGAGGAGCAGCGGAGTGAATGCGCTCGAAGCGAACGATACGAAGCCTGCGACGACGAGCGGGCGGGAACTCTGCGAGGCTTTTCCGGAGGTTCTCTGATGACAAAACAGTTATTTGTCGGCTCCGTCCCGGTGGGGGGCGGCGCGCCGGTCTCCATCCAGAGCATGTGCAATACGAAAACCGAAGACCCGGTCTCCACCCTGGCCCAGATCCGGGCCCTGGCGGCGGCGGGGGCGGAGATCGTGCGCCTGGCGGTGCCCCACCCGAAGGCGGCAGCGGCCCTGCGGGAGATCGCGGACGCCTCCCCGGTGCCCCTCGTCGCGGATATCCATTTCGACTACCGCCTGGCCCTGACGGCGGCGGAGAGCGGCATGGCCGCCATCCGCATCAATCCCGGAAACATCGGCGGGCGGGAAAACGTGGGCAGGGTGGCGGAGGCCTGCCGCGCAAACGGGCTTCCCATCCGCATCGGCATCAACGGGGGCAGCCTGGAAAAGCCCCTGCTGGAGAAATACGGGGGCGTCACCCCGGAGGCCATGGTGGAGAGCGCCCTGGGCCACGTGCGTCTGCTGAATGAATTCGGCTTTGACGACATCTGTCTCAGCCTCAAGTGCTCCGACGTGGCGGGCACCGTGGCGGCCAACCGCCTGGCGGCGGAGCGGACGGATTACCCCCTGCATATCGGGGTGACGGAGACCGGGGGCGGAGAGCAGGCGGTGATCAAATCCGCCGCGGGCATCGGCGCCCTGCTGCTGGAGGGCATCGGGGATACCCTGCGGGTCTCCCTGACCGGGGATCCGGTGCGGGAACCGGAGGTGGGGCTCATGATCCTCCGGGCCGTCGGCCTGCGCCGGGATGAGCCGGAGCTGATCGCCTGCCCCACCTGCGGGCGGACGGAGATCGACCTGCCCGCCCTGTACGCGGAGGTGGAGGACCGGCTGAAGGAGATCCACCGCCCCCTGAAGGTGGCGGTGATGGGCTGCGTGGTGAACGGCCCCGGGGAAGCCGCGGGGGCGGATTACGGCGTAGCCGGCGGCCGGGATTACGGCATTCTCTTCCGGAAGGGAGAGCGGGTGGGGAAATACCCCTATGCCGAGCTGACAGAAAGACTTTTCGCCCTGATCCGGGCGGATCAGGACGAGGGGAGGACATAAGATGAAGACTTTGGAACTGATCGGCCAGACTTACTCCGGGCAGTTCGCCCGCACCCGCAGAGCATGCCGGGGCATCGTGCTCCGGGACGGCCTGGTGCTCCTGTCCCACTACCCGGCCGCCGGCGACCTGTGGATGATCCCCGGCGGCGGCAAGGAGGAGGGGGAAAGCGACCGGGAGACCGTCATCCGGGAGGTGGCGGAGGAATCCGGCTTCCTCATCGAGCCCCGGGAATGCGCCCTGGAGATCATCGAGTACTTCGGCGATATGCGGCATATCAACCGCTTCTTCCCTGCGGCGGTGGCCCGCGAGACGGAGCGGAAGCCCACGGACCTGGAGGAGCGCCTGATGCTGGAGCCCCGCTGGGTCGACCCGGAGGAGGCCCTGGCCATCTTTTCCCGGTACGACGACTACGCGGGGGAAAAGGGCATGAAGCGGGGCCTGTATCTCCGGGAGTACACGGCGCTGAAGGAAGTGCTGCAGCTGGAGGGCTGACCGGAAATGGTCCTCCTGATTACCGGAGCCTCCCATACCGGGAAGACCCTTCTGGCCCAGCGGCTGCTGGAAAGGACCCGGTGGCCCTATCTCTCCATCGACCATCTGAAGATGGGGCTGATCCGCAGCGGGAACACCCCTCTGACCCCGGAGGACGACGACGCCCTGACGGACTATCTCTGGCCCATCCTCCGGGAGATGGTCAAGACCGCCGTGGAAAACCGGCAGAACCTCATCCTGGAGGGCTGCTATATCCCCGGGAGCTGGCGGCGGGACTTCGACGAAGGGTATCTGGCCTCCATCCGGTTCCTCTGCCTCGCCTTTACGGACCGGTACATTGAGACAAGCTTCGGGGAGATCCTCCGGCATAGATGCGATATCGAATCCCGGCAGGATGCTTCGGGCTTATCCCCGGAAAGCCTGAAGGCGGACAACCGCGCCTTTGTCGCCCGCTTCCGGGAGGCCGGGGAGCCGGTCGCCCTCATCGACTCGGACTATGAGGGGACCATCGCGGCCCTGGCGGAGCAGCTCCTTCCGGGCTGACGGAAGCCCTGGGGATGGAGAAACCCCCGCCTCTGCCGATGGGCCGGAGGCGGGGGTACCCGGTGCGGGGGAGTTACTTCTTCATCAGGGTCTTGATGGCCTTGTTCAGCTCCTCGATGGCGGCCATGTCCCCGGTCTGCACCGCGTCCACGATGCAGTGGTCGATATGGTCCTCCAGGATCACCTGGCAGACCCCGTTCAGGGCGGACTGCACCGCCGCCAGCTGGATCAGCACCTCGGAGCAGTCCCGGCCGGTCTCCACCATGGTCTTCACCGCATTCAGGTGGCCGGTGATCCGGGAGAGGCGGTTCAGCACCTGCTTTGTGTTCTGGTGGACATGGGGATGGGGGTGCTCGTGGTCGTGATGGCCTCCGCCCACATGGCTCAGCTCCCCATGGCCTCCCTCATGGCAGAGGAAGGGTCTGCGCGCGCTTCTCATCCTCACGCCCCCCCTTTCATTTCGGTTTCGGGCATTATTATACCATGTTTTTCCCAAATTACATCCCCCGCCGGGGGATCTTTTTCCCCGGGGCGCAGGGGAAGCCCGATCCGGGACGCGCGGATTTGACGCTTCCCGGAAAACATGGTATCATGAGGAGCCGCCGGATAACTCCGGCCAATTCTCCATAAGCGGGAGGGATGTACATGGCGACACTCCGCTGCGAATACTGCGGCTCCTCCATGAGCTCCGATGACCAGAGCTGCCCGCATTGCGGCGCGCCGAACCCCTATTATCTCCCCGGCGCCTCCCCCGCCCCCGGGGGAAACGGGGACAGGCCCCGGACCATTGCCGAGCTCCAGGCCTACTGCGCCTCCAGGGGTATGCCCCTGGAGAAGATGCGCTTCTTCATCGGGGAGGATTACCGGGAGCCCCGGGCCTTCGGCATCTATCGGGAAGGGCCGGATTTCGTGGTCTACAAAAATAAGGCCGACGGCAGCCGGGCGATCCGGTACCGCGGGCCGGACGAAGCCCATGCCGTGGGGGAGCTTTACGATAAGCTGATGGCGGAGCACGAGCTCCGGTCCGATCTCCGGCGGCCCGCCGCCTCCTCCGGCGCGGCCCGGGGCGGCGCCCGGAAGAAGAACAGCTTTCTGCGGAACATCCTCCTGCCCCTGGTGATCCTCCTTGCTCTGAGCTCGATCTTCTCCGCCGTTTCCAACCGCATCACCCACCGGAACGACGGCTACTACCGGGTGGGAGAGGATCTGTTCTACCGCTACGGCGCCGCCTGGTTCATGGACAGCTATACGGACGACTGGTACGAGGTGGAAGCCTTCCCCTATGAGGATTACCGGGAATATTACCAGGGAAATGAATACAGCGATTCCTGGGGCGGCAGCGCCTTCACCGATTCCGAAGCCTGGGAGGAGCTCCAGAGCTCCAGCTCCGATTCCGGCGGCGATACCTATGATTACGACAGCTGGGATTCCGGGGATACGGACTGGGATTCGGACTGGTAAGGTCCGGTGAATCCCGCCGAAGTATACAAAAAAGCGCCGACGGCTGATGCCGTCGGCGTTCTGCGCTTCTTATAAGGGCTTTTTCACCATGCGGGCATATTTCCTTGGGTACCCCGCGGGCGTGGGCCGGAGCTTGCGGATCACCAGGATCTTCCGGCGGGTCTCCCCCACCGTGAACTCCCTCACCGCCTCCACCCTTCCCCCCAGGGTCCCCAGCCCGGGGCGGGCTTCCTCCAGCTCCTCCCCGCAGTCCTCCGCCTTCATGGCCAGGAAGCAGCCCCCCACCTTCAGGAAGGGGATGCACAGCTCCCCCAGGAGGCTGAGCCGCGCCACCGCCCGACTGGTCACCACATCGTAGCTCTCCCGGTACCCCGGCAGCAGGGCCTGCTCCTCCGCCCGGGCCTGGAGGCATTCCGCCTCCGCCCCCAGACGGGCGCACAGCTCCTCCAGGAAGCGCACCCGCTTCCCCTGGCTGTCCAGCAGGGTCAGGCGCAGGCTGGGCTCCGCCAAAAGCAGGGGCAGGCCGGGGAAGCCCGCGCCGGAGCCCACGTCCAGCAGGCGCTTTTCCCGGAGGTCGGCGCACAGGAGGGGGGTGAGACTATCCCCGAAATGCCGGAGCGCCGTCTCCTCCTCCCCCGCCACGGCGGTGAGGTCCATGACCCGGTTCCGCTCCTCCAGCAGGTCGTAGTAGACCCGGAAGCGCTCCAGCGCCCCCTCCGGCAGGGATACGCCCAGGGATCGGGCGCAGGCCGCCAGGGTCTGCTCCAGCGCCCTCATTTCAGGGGGATGCGGTAGAAGAGCTTCCAGTTCTCCACCAGCTCCACGTAATCATAGTAGGCGGTGCCGTTCAGCTCCTTCTCATAGAGGAAGCCGGCGCAGCCTCCCTTGGGGTAGGCGGTATAGAAGAGTACCGCGTCCGCCTTTACCAGAACCTGCAGCACGCGGCTGCCGGCCTCGTAAGCCCCGAAAACCTCCGCAAGGGCAGCCTGGGCGGCCTCGTCCTCCAGGGCGGCGGGAACCGGATCCTCCGCGCCCCTGCGCATCCAAACGGAACCATCCTCTCCCGCCAGGAGCTCCAGCCCGGGTTCCTCCAGGATCCCGGCGGTGAGGGTCTGGATCGCGTCGGATTTTTCCACGAACATGGCTCTCGCCTTGGTCATGGCGGTGCCGGCCAGCTGGGTGGGATCCGCGTCCGGGTCCATGAGCACGCCCATTTCCCGCAGGACGAAATGTACGCCGAAGCCCACCGCGACGGCCAGCAGGGCGAACACGATGACCTTCGTCAGCGTCTTCATGGTTTACTGCTGCTTCTTCAGCAGATCCCGGATCTCCATGAGCATCTGAACGCCGGGATCGTTGAGCCGGGCCTCCTTGGCGGCGGCGGCCTCTTCCTCGGCCTGCTTCTTGGCCTCTTCCTCCGCAGCGGCGGCAGCGGCGGCTTCCGCCTCCTTCTTCTTGGCCTCCGTCTTTTCCCGGGCCTTATTGAAGGCCTTCACGATGAGGAAGCAGATGAGGGCGATGATGAGGAAATCGATGACCGCGGTGATCAGGGTCCCCAGGCCCAGCACGCAGGCGGGCTTCACCACTTCGCCCGCGGCGTCCAGCTCCGCGGCCCGCAGGGTGATGTTCAGGGTGTCCGTCAGGCTCGCGCCGCCGAAGATAGCGCCGATGACGGGCATCAGGATGTCGTTCACCACGGAGGTGGTGATCTTGCCGAAGGCGCCGGCGATGATGACGCCGATCGCCATGTCCAGGACATTGCCCTTTGCGATGAAGTCCTTGAACTCTTTTGCCATTTTCTTCATGTGGTTTCCTTCCCTTCGTTTAATTTTGCTAATATATGTCAATTATTTCGCCGTCTTGGGAATGAGCAGCTCCTTGCCGCCCATATAGGGCCGAAGCACCTCGGGGATGGTGATGCTGCCGTCCGCCTGGAGATGGTTCTCCAGGAAGGCGATGAGCATCCGGGGCGGGGCGGCCACGGTATTATTCAGGGTATGGGGCAGGTACAGCTTTCCGTCCGCTCCCCGGACTCGGATCTTCAGCCGCCTGGCCTGGGCGTCCCCCAGGTTGGAGCAGGAGCAGACCTCGAAATACTTCTGCTGCCGGGGACTCCAGGCTTCGATATCGCAGGATTTCACCTTCAGGTCCGCCAGATCGCCGGAGCAGCATTCCAGCTGCCGCACGGGGATCTCCATGCTCCGGAAGAGCTCCACGCTATACCGCCACATGCGCTCGTACCAGTCCATGCTCTCCTCGGGTTTGCAGACCACGATCATCTCCTGCTTCTCGAACTGGTGAATGCGGTAGACCCCCCGTTCCTCGATGCCGTGGGCCCCCTTCTCCTTCCGGAAGCAGGGGGAATAGCTGGTGCGGGTGCAGGGCAGGTCCTTTTCCTCCAGGATCTGATCGATGAAGGCGCCGATCATGCTGTGCTCGCTGGTGCCGATCAGGTACAGGTCCTCCCCTTCGATCTTGTACATCATGGCGTCCATCTCGCTGAAGGACATGACCCCCGTGACCACGTTGGCGCGAATCATAAAGGGCGGGATATAGTAGGTGAAGCCCTTGTCGATCATGAAATCCCGGGCATAGGAAAGCACGGCGCTGTGGAGCCGGGCGATATCCCCCTTCAGGTAATAGAAGCCGTTCCCCGCAACCCGGCGGGCGGCGTCCAGGTCGATGCCGTCCAGGGACTCCATGATCTCCGTATGATAGGGCACGGGGAAATCCGGCACCAGGGGATCCCCGAAGCGCTGAACCTCCACATTATGGCTGTCATCCGGGCCGATGGGCACGCTGGGATCGATCATCTGGGGGATGACCAACATCCGTTTGGTCAGCTCCTCCTCCAGCCCCGGCTCCTTCCCCTCCAGCTCCGCCAGACGCGCCGCCTGTTCTGCCACCTGGGCCTTTACCGCCTCCGCCTCCGCGGCTTTGGCGGGGTCCTTCTTCGCCTGGCCCATGAGCACGCCGATCTGCTTGGACAGGCTGTTCCGCCTGGCCCGCAGGCCGTCCACCTCCGTCTTTACCGCCCGGAGCTCCGAATCCAGCGCCAGCACCTCGTCCACCAGGGGCAGCTTCTGCTCCTGGAACTTTTTGCGGATATTCTCCCGGACCTCTTCGGGATGCTCCCGCACAAATCTGATATCCAGCATCGATGAACTCTCCTCAATCCGGCAGAGAGGCGTTCATGGCCGCCAGCAGGCGGTCCAGATCCTCGTTGCCGTAGTATTCGATCTCCAGCTTGCCCCGGCGCTTTCCCTCCACGATGCGCACCTTCCGGTTCCAATGGCTGCCCAGCCTTTCCTCCAGGTCGCGCACATAGATGCTGCGGGGCGATTCCTTTTTCTTCTTCGGAGAGGCTTTCTTCCGTCTGATCAGCTCTTCCGTCTGCCGGACGCTCAGCTCCTCCTTTACCACCAGCTCTGCCGCCCGGCAGATGGATTCCTCGTCCCCCAGGGCCAGCAGCGCCCGGGCATGGCCTGCGGTGAGACTTCCCTCCTCCAGCATGGCCAGCACCGGCTCCGGCAGGCTCAGCAGGCGCAGCGCATTGGCCACGGCGGGCCGGGAAAAGCCCACCTGCTCCGCCGCCGCCTCCTGGGTCAGCCCATAGTCCCTCATGAGGCTGTTCAGGCCCTTGGCCTGCTCCACCGGATTCAGGTCCTGCCGCTGAAGATTTTCCACCAGGGCCAGCACCTTGGCGGCGCGATCATCCGCCTCCAGGACCCGGGCGGGGATCGTATCCAGGCCCGCCTCCCGGGCGGCCCGCCAGCGCCGCTCCCCGGCGATGATCTGATAATAGCCGCCCCCCAGGGCCCGGACGGCGATGGGCTGCAGCACGCCATGCTGCCGGATGGAATCCGCCAGGTCCTCCAGGGCCTCGGGCTCGAAGCGCTCCCGGGGCTGATCCGCCGCCGGCTCCACCTTGCTGAGGGGCAGGTTCAGAAGCCCCGCGCCCTCCTTCCGTTCCGCATCCCCGCCGAACAGGGCGTCCAGGCCGCTGCCCAGTCCTTTCTTTGCCATATCAGCCACCTCCCTTCGGATTCCGCGCGACCAGCTCCCTGGCCAGCTCCCGGTAGGCTTCCGCCCCCCTTGAGCTTTTGTCGTAGCGGAGAACGGGCATCCCGTGGCTCGGGGCCTCGCTGAGCCGCACATTCCTGGGGATGGCCGTCCTGAAAACCGATTGCTTCATGTGTTTCTTTACCGCGTTGGCCACCTGAAGGCTCAGGTTCGTCCTGCCGTCGAACATGGTAAGCACGACGCCCTCCAGCTCCAGAGCCGGATTCAGGGTGCGCCGCACCATTCTGATCGTCCCCATCAGCTCGCTGAGCCCCTCCAGGGCAAGATACTCGCATTGCACCGGGACGAGGATGGAGTCCGCCGCGCAGAGGGCGTTCAGGGTGAGGAGCTCCAACAGGGCGGGACAGTCCACAAAGAGATAATCGTATGCGGACTTTACGGACGCCAGCGCATCCCGAAGGACGAATTCCCGCCGCTCCTTCTCCCCCAAAAGCAGGCCGGAGCCGAACAGGTCCTTGTTGCAGGGGATCACGTCCCCGTAGGGCGTTTTATGGATGGCCTTTTCCGCAGGCACCCCCTCCAGGAGCATCTGAAAGGTGTTCGGCGCGGCGTTGGCCTTGTTGATGCCCATACCGGAGGTACTGTGGCCCTGGGGGTCACAGTCCACGATCAGGACGCGCAGGCCCAGATCATGGAGAGCGCAGCAGAGGTTCACGCAGGTGGTGGTTTTCCCCACTCCGCCCTTTTGGTTGAATAATGCGATCGTCTTTCCCATAATGAAAACAGTATAGCCCAATGCCCCGCAGATTTCAACGGGGCGGGGGGAAATTTTCCCGATGTTTCCCGTGAAACATTTTGTTTTTCGGCTGCGGGTCCCGCCCGTTCCCTTCCGATTGTTTCACGTGAAACAGCCTTCCGCCGCTTTCCCCTTGCAATTGCCCACTTCTCTTGGTATACTGCGGACAGAACAATATATCGTTAAGGAGGTATTATTCATGAATCCGACTCAAAAGGATATTCTGGAGCGGCGGAGCATCCGCAAGTATAAGTCCGACCCGGTGCCGGAGGAGCTGATCCAGGCCGTTGTGGACGCCGGCCTCTGGGGGCCTACCGCCCGGAATGAGCAGGAGATCCGGATCGTCTGTCTCCGGGATCCCGCTCTGCGGAAGCAGCTGCGGGAGGACTTTACCGCCGCGGGCGGCCGTACCGCCCGGCCGCTGCCCTTCGACTATGAAGCCCCCGTGTTCTTCTTCCTCTTCGGACCCAAGGCCTTCCCCTATACGGAGATGGACACCGGCATCGTGGCGGAGAATATGTGCCTGGCCGCCCAGTCCCTGGGCCTGGGCACGGTGATGATCGGCTGCATCCGGGACTTTATGCGCTCCGAGGCCGGCGCGCCCTGGCGGGAGAGACTGGGCATCGGCGAAGAAGATATCTTCACCCTGGGTCTCTGCCTGGGCTGGCCGGAGGGGGAAGCCAAGGCGCCTCCCCGGAAAGAGGGCAGATATACGGAGCTGAAGGGATAAGCTGGGGCTTCCGGGAAGCCTCCGGGCATTCCGAAGCAAAAAAAGCGCCGGCCGGGTTTGTTGCCCGGCCGGCGCATACTATTTATTATTCCTCAACGCGAGTTTGGTTCTTTAGCATTTCCTGGTATGCTTTGATCATCTCCGTGCGGACCGTGACGTTATAATCCGGGGGGATATTCTCATCCTTCCCCTGGACAAACTGCAGATACCGGGGGCCCAGGATATTGTTGGCAAAGATATACTCCTTGCTGCGGCGGTTCACGGTACAGATGAACATAATGGCGTTCAGATGCAGCCAGGTCATTTGGACCTTGCCGCTTTCGATCTGGGAGATCGTCACCCGGCTCAGCCCGGTGAGGTTGCCCAAATCGGCCTGGGTGAGGCTCAGCAGCTTGCGGATCTTGGGCAGATGCGCGGTCATCTCCTCGCACATCGCCTTTTTTTCGGCAGCGGAAAGCTCGACCATATTTTTTCTCCTTTCGCAATCCATACGCCTCAGCCCAGGGGATCGGGTAAACTCCGGGAGTCCTCGTATGTTATCCTCTTTTGCATTATTACGTTAAAACGCGAAACTCATGCTTGCTGGAGCATTATATCAGGGGTTTTCCTATATTGCAAGCGATTTTACGGGAAAAATATGCATTAATTGCCATGTAAATGTGAACTTTTTGCAAACATTCATTCCGGCTGTGCTTTTTTCCCCTTTCCCTCTTCCTCCGCCGCGCCGATGTTCTCCGGCGGCGCCAGGAATCTGCGGCTCTCCGCCACGGCCAGCGCGTCGCAGCGGGCGTTCAGGGGATCCTCGGCATGGCCCTTCACCCAGCGCAGCTCCGTCCGGTGCCGGTCCAGGAGCTCCAGCAGCTCCGCCCAGAGCTCCGGGTTCTTGGCCGGCTCCTTCTTCGTCCGCATCCAGCCCCGGCTCTGCCAGCTCCTGGCCCAGCCCAGGTTCACCGCGTCCACCAGATAGCGGGAGTCGCTGTACAGCGTGACGGCGCAGGGCTCCCGGAGGGCCTTCAGCCCCTGTATGGCTGCGGTGAGCTCCATCCGGTTATTGGTGGTCTTCGCCTCGCCGCCGGACAGGACTTTTTCCCGGCTGCCGTAGCGGAGGATGGCCGCCCAGCCCCCGGGGCCGGGGTTTCCGCTGCAGGCGCCGTCCGTATAGATCGAAACCGCCTTCATCTCAGGCTTCCGGTCCGGTCTCCGGCGCCTCCCCGTTCTCCTCTTCCTCCTGCTCCGGGGCGGCGACGGTGAGGCCGATGATCCTGGCCCCCTCGGGCACGCGCATGACCCGCACGCCCTGGGCGGCACGGCTGTATACGTTCACATCGTCCGCGTTCATGCGGATGACCACCCCGTCGCTGCTCATGAGCAGCAGGTGATCCTCCGGGGAGACCAGGGCGATGCCCGCCACCTTGCCCGTCTTCTCCGTAATGGGACAGTTCTTCAGGCCCATGCCGCCCCGATGCTGGGGCTCGCTCCCCAGGCGGCAGTATTCGCTGACCGGGGTTTTTTTGCCGCAGCCGTTTTCCGTCACCGTCAGGAGCATATCCTCCTCCCCGCAGCACACGGCGCCCACGCACCAGTCCCCCTCCCGGAGGCGGATGCCCCGGACGCCCGCGGCGGTGCGGCCCATGGTGCGGATCTCCGTCTCCCGGAAGCAGATGGCCTTGCCGTCATGGGTGGCGATGAGGATATAGTCCTCCCCGGAGGTATTCAGCACGGCGATGAGCTCGTCCTCCTCATCCAGGGTGAGGGCCCGGATCCCCACGTTCTTCAGGTTTTTCAGCTCCTCGAAGCGCATACGCTTCACGGTGCCCTTCCGGGTGACGAGGGTGAGGAAGCGGTCCGGGGGCATTTCCGCCATATGCAGACCGGCGGAAAGGGTCTCCCCCGGCTCCACGGGGATAAGGTTCACGATATTGGTGCCCTTGGCGGTCCTGCCCGCCTCGGGGATGACGTAGCCCTTGCGCAGGAATACCCGGCCCCGGTTGGTGAAGAGCAGCAGCAGATCATGGGTGGAGGCGGTGAAGATGGAGTCCACGCTGTCCTCCTCCTTGGTGGTCATGCCCGTGACGCCCTTGCCGCCCCGCTTCTGCACCCGATAGGTCTCCGCGGGGATGCGCTTGATGTAGCCCGCCCGGGAGATGGTGAAGACGCAGAGCTCCTCTTCGATCAGGTCCTCGATATCGATCTCGTCCTCCACGTCCTGGATCTCCGTGCGCCGGTCGTCCCCATACTTGTCCCGGATGGCGCTGAGCTCGTCCTTCAGCACGTCCCGGAGCATCTCCTTGCTGCCCAGGAGGCGGCGGTAATAGTCGATGCGCTCCTCCAGCTCCTTGTACTCCGCCGCCAGCTTTTCCCGGTCCAGGCCCTGGAGCTGCTTCAGGCGCATATCCAGGATGGCCTGGGCCTGGACGTCGTCCAGGCCGAAGCGCTCCATGAGCTTCTCCTTCGCGTCGTCATAGGCGGTGCGGATGATGTGGATGACCTCGTCGATATGATCCTGGGCGATGAGCAGGCCCTCCAGCAGATGGGCCCGCTCCTGGGCCTTGCGCAGATCGAAGCGGGTGCGCCGGAGGATCAGCTCCTCCTGGAAGGCGATATACTCCTCCAGCATTTCCTTCAGGGTCAGCACCTTGGGCTGACTCTGGTCGTTCACCAGGGCCAGCATGATGATGGAGAAGTTGCTCTGGAGCTGGGTCTGGGCATAGAGGCGGTTCAGCACCACCTGGGGATTTGCGTCCCGCTTCAGCTCGATGACGATGCGCATGCCGTTCCGGTCCGACTCGTCCCGGAGGTCGCTGATCCCCTCCAGCCGCTTCTCCTGCACCTGTTCCTTGATGTTTTTGATGAGCTGGCGCTTGTTCACCTGGTAGGGCAGCTCATTGACGATGATCCGGACCCGGTCCTTGTTGAATTCCTCAAATTCCGCCCGGGCCCGGACCACCACCTTGCCCTTGCCCGTGGCATAGGCGGCCCGGATGCCGGCTCTGCCCATGATGATGCCCCGGGTGGGGAAATCCGGCCCCTGGATATGGGTCATGAGCTCCGAAACCCCCGCCTCCGGATCATCCAGAAGGCAGATGACGACGTTGATGACCTCCCGCAGGTTATGGGGCGGGATGCTGGTGGCCATGCCCACGGCGATGCCGCTGGAGCCGTTCACCAGCAGGTTGGGGAAGCGGCTGGGCAGCACCCGGGGCTCCTTCCGGCTCTCGTCGAAGTTGGGGTCCCAGTCCACCGTATCCTTCTCGATATCCCGGAGCATTTCATCCGCGATGCGGGACATGCGGGCCTCCGTATACCGGTAGGCGGCGGGGGGGTCCCCGTCCACGGAGCCGAAGTTGCCGTGGCCGTCGATGAGCATATTCCGCATGGAGAAATCCTGCCCCATGCGCACCAGGGCGTCGTAGACGCTGGCGTCCCCATGGGGATGGTATTTGCCCAGCACGTCGCCCACGGCGGTGGCGCATTTCTTATAGGGGTTATTGTGGGTAAGGCCGCTTTCGTACATGGAGTACAGGATCCGCCGGTGGACGGGCTTCAGCCCGTCCCGCACGTCCGGCAGGGCCCGGCCCACGATGACCGACATGGCGTAGTCGATATAGCTGGTCTGCATCTCCCTGACCAGCTCGGATTCGGTGATGACCTGATCGGGGAACGCGATGTCCTCCGGTTTATAGCTTCTGTTGTGTGCCAAAGTCCTCGCTCCTTCCCCTGCTTAAATATCCAGATTGCTCACGTATTTGGCGTTCGTCTCGATCCAGGCCCGGCGGGGCTCCACCTCCTCCCCCATCAGGAGGGAGAAGATCTGGTCGGTCTGGATGGCGTCCCCCAGGGTGATGCGCCGCAGGGTGCGCCGCTCCGGGTCCATGGTGGTCTCCCAGAGCTCATCCTTGCTCATTTCGCCCAGACCCTTGTACCGGGAGATCTCGATCTTCGCGTTGGGGTTATCCCCCCGCATTTCGGCAGATACCTTGTCCCGCTCCTCGTCGGAGTAGGCTACCCGCTGGGTCTTGCCCCGGGTGAGCTTGTACAGGGGCGGCACGGCGGAGTAGACATAGCCGTTTTCGATCAGCGGGCGCATATAGCGGAAGAAGAAGGTGAGGAGCAGGGTGCGGATATGGCTGCCGTCCACATCGGCGTCCGCCATGATGATGACCTTGTGGTACCGGAGCTTCTCCAGGTTGAAGTCCTCCCCGATCCCGGCGCCCAGGGCGGTGATGACCGGCTGGAGCTTTTCGTTCTTATAGATCTTGTCCGCCCGGGCCTTTTCCACGTTCAGCATCTTGCCCCACATGGACAGGATGGCCTGGAAGCGGGAATCCCGTCCCTGGATGGCGGAGCCCCCTACGGAGTCCCCCTCCACGATATAGATCTCGCACAGGGCGGGGTCCTTCTCGTTGCAGTCCTGCAGCTTCTCCGGCATCCCGCCGGACTCCAGGCCGCTCTTGTTGCGGATGCTCTCCCTGGCCTTCCGGGCGGCCTCCCGGGCCCGGGAAGCGGTGAGGGCCTTGTCCATCACCGTGCGCCCCACCTGGGGGTTTTCCTCCAGAAATTCCGTGAGCTTCTCCTGCAGGATGCCGTCCACCAGGGTGCGCATTTCGCTGTTGCCCAGCTTATCCTTGGTCTGTCCCTCGAATTGGGGATTCGTGAGCTTTACGGAGATGACCGCGGTCATGCCCTCCCGGCAGTCCTCGCCGGAGAGGCTTTCCCCCTCCTTCAGCAGGCCGGTCTTTTTTCCGTAGGCGTTGATCACCCGGGTAAGGGCGGTCTTGAAGCCCGTCTCGTGCATGCCGCCCCCGGGGGTATGGATATTATTGGCAAACGAGTCGATGACCTCGTTGTAGCTGTCGTTCCACTGGAGGGCGATTTCCGCCTCGCTGTCCTCCCGGACGCCGGAAACATAGATCACGTCCGGGTGCAGAGGCTGCTTCGCCCGGTTCAGATAGGTGACGAACTCCCGGATGCCGCCCTCGTAGCACATGGAGTCCCGCCGGGCCTCCTCCGGGAGCTGGGCGCTTTCCGGCCGTTCATCGGCGATGGAGATGCGCAGGCCCGCGTTCAGGAAGGCCTGCTCCCGCATACGCACATGGAGGGTTTCATAGTCATATACCGTATCCTCGAACATCTGAGGATCCGGCTTGAAGCGGACGGTGGTGCCGGTGCGGTCCGTCTCCCCGACAACGGTCATATCCTGGAGCTTGTCCCCCCGGCTGAACTTCATCCGGTAGATCCTTCCGCCCCGGTGGACCTCCACCTCCAGCCATTCGGAAAGGGCGTTCACCACGCTGGCGCCCACGCCGTGGAGGCCGCCGGAGACCTTGTAGCCCCCGCCGCCGAACTTCCCGCCGGCATGGAGCACGGTGTAGACCACCTCCAGGGCGGGCTTCCCCGTCTGCTCCTGTACGTCCACGGGGATGCCCCGGCCGTCATCCTCCACCCGGATCACATTTCCCGCCTCGATGGTCACCGTAATATGGTGACAGAAGCCCGCCAGGGCCTCGTCGATGGCGTTGTCCACGATCTCGTACACCAGGTGGTGCAGACCGCTGGCGCTGGTGGAGCCGATGTACATGCCCGGACGAAGACGAACCGCCTCCAGACCCTCCAATACCTGGATCTGCGAGGCGTCGTAGGCTTCCGCATTCCGGTTTACTTCCGTTTCCTTGTTGAAATCCATGAGACTCTCCCTATCAGCTATTGAATATGAGCGTATTCTGGTTCCACCGCTTCAGCAGGGTGGCGGGGTTGGGCTGGGCCAGGTAGACCCTGGTGGGGGCGTGGCGCCGCCTTTCCGCGGCGCAGAGGACGAAGCTTTTGGGCAGGGCCCCGGCGGATACGTCCTCCACTCTGCCCCGTTTTTCCGCCCGGGCAAGATAGTCCCGGGTGATCCGGGTGGAGGTGCAGTTGTCCAGGTCGAAGACCCCGATCACATCGGCCTTGGAGACCACTCGATTCTGTCCTAAATAGAGGTACATTCCCGCAGCTTCCCTCCTTCCACGTAGATGAGCTTTCCGCCGGTCTTCCGGCGCACCTCCTCGGAGGCGCAGCAGGTGATGAGCACCTGCCCTCCGCCGATGGAGTTCAGAACGTAATCCTGCCTCAGGCCGTCCAGCTCACTGAGCACGTCGTCCAGCAGCAGGACGGGGGCCTCGCCCAGGTCGGAACGGGCGAGCTCCCATTCCGCCAGCTTCAGGGCCAGGGCGGCGGTCCTGGCCTGACCCTGGGAGGCATATTTCCCCGCGGGGAGACCGCCGATCTCCAGCTTCAGATCGTCCTTATGGGCGCCGGAGAGACAGAGGCCGGAATCCAGCTCCGCCTGACGGTGCCTCTCCTGATGCTGAAGCAGGGCTTCCAGCAGCTGGGCGGGGGTGAGCTCCAGAGGATCATCGATGCTGCTCACGGTGGTATAGCCCACCCGCAGCTTCTCATCCCGGCCGGAGATCTCCCCATGGAGCCGTTCCGCCGCCTCCCCCGCCCGGCGGCACCAGGCGGCGCGGTAGCGGATGAGCACCGCCCCCAGCCGGGCCAGGCTCAGGCTATAGTCGTCCAGCACCTCCAGCAGGTCGGGCCTTTCCCGCCAGTCCCGCAGGATCCGGGCTTTTTCTCCATAGACCCGCTGGAACTCCCCCAGGGTCTGGGCATACTGGGGCCGGAGCTGAGAGATTGCCAGATCCATATATTTCCGCCTCTCCGCAGGGCCTCCCCGGACCAGCTCCAGGTCCTCCGGAGAAAAGAGGACGCAGCAGAAGCGGCCGGAGAGGGCAGAGGCGTTTTTCTGTTTGACCCCGTTGAGGAAGATTTTCTTCCTTTCCCGGCGGCTGAGGTAGATATCGATGAGCTGCTCCCGTCCGCCGGAGGTCAGCGCGCCGCGGACGGCGGCTTCATCCTCCCCCAGGCGGATCAGCTCCCGATCGGTCCTGGTGCGGAAGGAACGGGCGCCGGAGAGGTAGTATACCCCCTCCAGCAGATTGGTCTTCCCCTGGGCGTTGATCCCGGCGATGATGTTGATCTCCGGATCAAAGGAGCAGGCGGCGGAATGGTAACTGCGGAAGCCCAGCAGCTCCAGGGAGTTGAGGATCATGCTTCCACCCGCAGGCGGCGGCCCTCCAGCTCCGCGGTATTTCCGGGCCGGAGCTTTTTGCCCCGCTGTGTGCAGATTTCCCCGTCTACCTTCACCTCGCCGCCCTGAATACGGAGCTTGGCTTCGCCGCCGGTCTGGACAAGGCCGGCGTATTTCAGCAGGGCGTCCAGACGGATGAATTCCGTATCGATATGAATGCTTCTTTCCTCCACGGATCAGACCTCGCTGCGGATGCGCACGGGCAGGATCAGGTACAGGAAGCTGTCCGACCCGTCCCCGGGAAGGATGATGCAGGGGGAGGAGTTGGAGGAGAGCTGCAGCCTCAGCTCATCCACCGGGGCCGCCCGGAGGGCGTCCAGCATATACCGGTTGTTGAAGCCGATCTCCAGATCCTCTCCGCTGCCCTTCAGAGGGCACTGGTCCGAGGCCTTGCCCAGGGCGGTGGCGCTGGTGAGATCCAGGCAGCCGTCCCCGAAGCGGCAGCGCACGGGACTCTTGTACTTCTCGCTGATGATGAGGCTCACCCGCTCGAAGGAATCCAGCAGCTCCCGGCGCTGGCCCAGGAGCTCATATTTGGCGACGGCGGGGATGGACTTCCGGTAATCCAGGAATTCCCCCTCCAGCTTCCGGGAGATGACCTCGCTGTCCCCGATGTTGAACAGGATATGGCGGCTGCCCAGGTGGATGGAGGCGCTGTTTTCGCTGTCCGCCTCCGCGATCCTGCCCACCTCCGTCAGGGCGGAGGCGGGGACGACGAAGGAGATGCGGCTGTCGCTCACCGCGTCCTCCAGCTCCTCCCGCCGGAGGGCGAGACGGAAGCCGTCCACGCTCACCACGGTGAGCGCTTTTCCCTCCGCCTCGAAGAGGCTGCCGGTGTGCACGGGCCGGGATTCGTTGGTGCTCACGGCGAAGAGGGTCTGATCGATCATGGCCTTCAGCTTTTTTTCCTGGATATGGAAGGTATTCTCCTCCTCCACAGCGGGGAGCTCGGGAAAATCCTCCGCGTTGGAGCCCATGATCTCAAAGGAGCTGCGGCCGCAGGTGAGCTTGACCAGCAGGCCGGAGTCGCTTTCCAGGGAAAGGAAGCTGTCCGACATTTTCCGGACGATATCGCCGAAAAGCCGGGCGTTGAGCACGATGCTGCCCTCCGCCGATATGTCTGCGGGGACCCGGGTGCGGACGCCGGTCTTCAGATTATACCCGGTAATGGTGAGTTCGTCTCCTTCTGCCGTCAGCAGCAGGCCCTCCAGGGCGGGGATGGTGCTCTTGGCCGCCGCGGCTCTCGCGGCGTTGGTGAGACCGGCCAGCAGCAGACTGCGATCACAGCTGAATTTCATTGAAAACGCTCCTTCCTGCGGACGGATCCTTATTTCCGTCCGGCAGCAGTGTTGGATTGGGGATGCGGGAGTCATTTCTCAGGAAGAAATAGGATAGGAGATTAGTTTTAGTAGGGTTAGGGCGAAAAAACGGTGGATAACTCGGAAAAACCGCGCAGCTGCGCCATTTGACGCGGGGGGAAGATTGTGGATAAACCACCGGGTTTTCCACAGGAAATATCTGTTAAAAAACAGTCCACAGGGAATGGGAAGAAAATAGGAGTACTTTGTGGAAAACCGGCGAGGGGGCGGCGGGTCATTTGTTCATGATGTTTGCGGTGATATCCCGGACGGTGTCGCTGAGATCCGCGTCCGTATTGACGGATTCCTCGATCTTCCGGATGGAGTGGAGGATGGTGGAGTGGTCCCGGTTCAGCGCGCCGCCGATCTCCTCCAGGGTGAGGGTGGTGAGCTTCCGCATCAGGTAGGTGGCCATCTGCCGGGCGGCGGCGATGCTCTTGGTCTTGCCCTTGCCCAGGATATCCTCCGGACTGAGGTTGTAGAAGGCGGCGGTCTTTTCCACAATATATTCCGGGGTGTAGGAGCGCTCGCTGCGGATGACCTCCCTGGTGATGTTCTCCACCAAGGTCATGTCCAGGATGCCGGCGCGCTCCAGCTCCAGATAGGCCTGGATTTTTTTGAGGATGCCTTCGATCTGCCGGATATTGGCCTTGATGTTTTCGGCGATATAGACGCAGGCCTCCTCTGCCAGGGGGATGCCCATGCGGGCGGCCTTGTTCTTGACGATGGCGACCCGGGTCTCATAGTCCGGCGGCTGTACGTCCACCATGAGGCCGCCCTCGAAGCGGGATTTCAGCCGGTCCTCCAGCCGGAGCATGTCCTTTGGCGCCCGGTCGGAGGTGAGGACGATCTGCCGCCCGGATTCATACAGGGCGTTGAAGGTATGGAAAAACTCCTCCTGGGTCTGGATCTTTCCGGCGATGAACTGGATGTCGTCCACCAGGAGCAGGTCCGCCATGCGGAATTTTTCCCGGAATTCGCTGTTGCTCCCGGTCTGGATGGCGTTGATGAGCTCGTTGGTGAAGTCGTCTCCCTTGATATAGACGATGCGGAAATCCGGGCGGGAGATGCGCAGAGCGTTGGCGATGGAGTACAGCAGGTGGGTCTTGCCCAGGCCGGAATCTCCGTAGATGAAGAGCGGGTTGTATTTCGTGGCGGGATTCTGGGAGACCGCCAGGGCGGCGGCATAGGCGATGCGGTTGGTGGGACCCACCACGAATTTATCGAAGGTGAACTGATCGCCCCCCAGGAACTCCTGGCGCAGGGGGGGCTGACGGTTGATCCGTCGGGCCAGTTCCTCATCCCCGATGACCTGAACGTCGAAATCGGCGGCGAAGATCTCCTTCAGGGCGTCCTTTACCAGGTCCAGGTAGCGGGTCATGATGATATCCTGGCTGAATTTTGAGCCGGTATGCAGGATCAGACGGTTATCCAGCAGCTCCACCACCTGGCAGTCGCTGAACCAGGTGCTGATCGCGGTGGGGGACAGGTGCTGCTCAAGCAGCTTCAAAACGGCCTGCCATACGTCGCTGGCGGAATTCAAGGGTAGGTCCTCCTTTATTTCTTTCCGCTCCGGAGGGGCGCGGAGATCGAATGTACACATTATTATATAGTATACCACAACAGGCCCCTCTGTTTCAACTGCAAATCCCGCCTGAAATTTACAGGATTCCGCCCGATCCGGCGGCGGTTGACAGCCGGGGAAGGGGTAGCCTATACTGCAGACAGAGGGAATGAAACAACAGGAAGGAAGGATCGCTATGCGCAACAAGAAGCGGTATTACCGGAAGTTCGACCTGGACGTATCCAGGGAGACGGTGGAGAGGATCGTGGCGGAGTATGCCGGAGATCCGGAGAAGTACAGCCATTCCCCTCTGGCGGGTCCCTATACCCCGCCGGATACGGATGAGCTGGTGGGGAAGACCCTGGCCTTCCGGGGGGAGGAAAGGGATTACGATTTCCGTTTCACCGCCCTGAACGAGGTCTGGTTCAAGGAGAAGGGGGAGGAGGAGAAGCGCTGCTTCTGCAATGTGAAGACCCTGGACCATGAGGTCTACTTCGTGAATTTCCTGGTGCCCGGGTATGCCGCCTCCCGGCAGATCACCCTCATCCCGGATATGAAGACCGGCTGCGCCACGGTGGTGGACGCCAAGGTGGGCACGGAATACTCCAATATCGACGTGGACCGGGATTTCTATTTCGGCCGGCTGGAGGGGGATTTTGCCGGCGGCGAGCTCCACGGCTTCACTACGGAGCTTCTGGGAAAGAGCATCATCTGGGACTACGGCCCCAAGATCATCAAGATCAAGCATATTTACAACTGCGATATCTATTATACCTATAAAAACCTCACCGCCATGGGCACCTGGATGGCCACCAACCCGGCGGACTATGTGAAGATCCGGGACGGCCTGTATCTCTTCAGCTTCGTGGAGGAGCGGCAGGTGGGCATCCAGGCGGTCTTCCTCATCGATACCGCCAGGATGCATGATATCGGCTGCTTCTACGGCTGCTCCGGGGACCACCTGACCAGCGCCTGCCTGGGGGCCGTGGGGGAGTTTACGGATCCCAACACCATCGCCTGAGCCTGCTCCGGCAGGGGGAACATACGATTGTTCAGAATCCGGGCGGGAAGGGGACAGGCTCCCGGACCCGCCCGCCGGGAGGATTATTTATGCGCGATCTGGCTTATCGCCGGGCGGTCATCCATTCCGCCGCGGCGGACTACGACCATTGCGGTCACCTCGTCACCTCCGGGGATCCGGAGGCCTTCTGGCTCAGCGGCGATTCCGGCGGGGAATGGCTGCTCTTTGACCTGGGCGGGCCCTGCAGGATCCGGCGCATCCGAATTGCCTGGCTCTCCTGTCCCGCCGGGCTGGAGGTGCAGATCCCCGGGGACGGGGCAGGCTGGCGCACGGTCCTCGCCCTTGACCCCCGGCCGGGGGAGCAGACCCTTTGCCCCGGGGAGCTGAGCACGGACCGGCTGCGCCTGTTTTTCCGCATGGCTCCCGGGGAGCGCTGCGGCGTCCGGCGGGTGGAGCTGTTTGGGGAGGGGGAGACCCCCGCCCTGCCGGAGTCCCCCTGGCGGATCGCCCGGGCTCCGGAGGTGGCGGCGGAGGGGGCGGCCCTTTCCGGCGAATATGACGATTCCTCCTGGCTGCCGGCGCAGGTGCCGGGAACCGCCCTCTCCAGCTGGCAGCGGGCAGGGGCCGTGCCGGAGATGGACCGGGCAGACGGGCAGTTTCAGGTCTCTGACCGCTGGTTCCTCACGGATTTCTGGTATCGGCGGACCTTCGATGCGCCGGAGGGGGAGGGCCGGGTCTGGCTCATCCTCCGGCAGGTGAACTGGAAGGCGGAGCTCTGGCTCAACGGCAGCCTTCTGGGGCGGCTGGAGGGCGCCTTCCTCCGGGGAAGATGGGATATTACGGCGCTGCTGAAGCCCCGGGGGAACCATCTGGCCATCCAGGTTTTCACCAATGCGACCCCCGGCCCAATCAAGGTCCATACCCGGGAGACGGCAGGTCCCAACGGCGGGCCCCTGGGGGCCGACGCCCCCACCATCCATGCCGCCGCCGGCTGGGACTGGATGCCCACCGTCCGGGGCAGGAACGTGGGCCTGATCGGCCCGGTGGAGCTCCTGCGGACCAAGGGACGGCTGATTGCGGAGGACCCCTGGGTAAAGACGGCGCTTTCGGCGGACGGGCGGGAGGCCCGGCTCACCGTCGCCTGCCGGCTGCGCAACACCGGGGACGCGCCCTGCCGCGCCGCCTTCTCCGGAAGGATCAACCCGGGGGAGCTGCCCTTTGCGAGCGAGACGGCGGAGCTTGCCCCCGGGGAGAGCCGTGAGCTGGAGGCCTCCCTCCTCCTGCCGGAGCCCCGGCTCTGGTGGCCCAATACCTATGGGGAGCCCTTCCTCTATTCCTGCGTCCTGACGGCGCTGGCGGACGGCGGGGAGAGCGACGAGCGGCGCTTCCCCTTCGGGGTGCGGGAGCTGCGGTGGACGGAGGACTGGCCCATGAAGCTGACCGTCAACGGCGTGCCCATCCTCTGCAGAGGCGGAAACTGGGGCATGGACGACGCCTTCCTGCGCTGTACGCCGGAGGACTATGATATCCGCGTGCGCTTCCACCGGGACATGAATTTCACCATGATTCGCAACTGGGTGGGCATGGTGGGCCGGGAGGAGTTCTATGATGCCTGCGACCGGTACGGCATCCTGATCTGGGACGATTTCTGGCTGGCCAATCCCGTGGACGGGCCGGATCCGGAGGACGAGGCCATGTTCCTGCGCAACGCGGAGGATAAGCTCCGGCGGGTGCGGAGGCATCCCTCCGTCGCCCTGTACTGCGCCAGGAACGAGGGCTTTGCCCCGGAGAGCCTGGACAGGGGCCTGCGGGCGCTCTGCGGGGAATGGGACGGCACCCGGCCCTATCTTCCCCATTCTGCGCTGGGCACGGTGAGCGGCTTCGGCCCGTACCACAGCGCCGGTCCGGAATACTACTTCGGCCATACCTATCACACCCTTCATTCCGAACGGGGCATGGTGAACATCCCCTCCCTGGAATCCATGGAGGCCATGCTGGGCCCGGAGCACCGCTGGCCCATCGACGAGGTATGGGCCCTCCACGATTTCTGCCGGGGCGGCGCCATGCGCTCCGATGAGTTTGAGGATCAGCTGCGGGGAAGTTATGGGGACTATGACAGTCTGGAGGAGTTCACCCGCCTGAGCCAGCTGCTTTGCTATTCCAACCATAAGGCCATGTTCGAGGCGGTCTTCGCCGGGAAGAGCCAGGGGCTCCTGATGTGGATGAGCAACCCCGCCTGGCCTAGCACCGTCTGGCAGACCTACGATTCCCGCTATGATATCAACGGCGGCTTTCAGGGCTGCCGGGACGGCTGCCGCAGCATCAACGCCGTCTATGACGTGCTGCGGGAGGAACTTGCGCTGGTGAACGCCACCGCCGCGCCGCGGCAGCTCACGCTGCGCATGGAGCTCTTCGACCTGAGGGGCAGCCTCCTGCGGCGGGAGGAGCGGAGCTTTGCGGTCCCCGCCTGCTCCGCCGAATATGTGATGGAGGCCCCCCGCTGGATGAACGAGACGCAGCTGATGCGTCTGACGGTGCTGGAGGCGGGACGGGAGCCGGTGGAAAACAACTACTGGCTCAACGGCTGGGCCCATACGGACTACCGGGAGCTGAGGACCCTGCCTTCCGTCGCCCTGGAGGGGAGCCTGACGAAGACGGAGGGCGGATTCCTCGCCCGGGTGCGGAATCCCGGACCGGTCCCTGCCCTCATGGCGGAGCTGCGCCTCAAGGATCCGAAGACGGGGAAAACGATCCTTCCCGTCTTTTCCGACCGGAATTTCCTCCTGCTGCTGCCTGGGGAGGAAAAAACGGCGCTTCTGGAGGCGAAGGCCGAGGAAGCCGCTCTCTGGCTGCGGGGCTTCAACATCCGGGAACGGGTGATCTGAAGGGGCGGAGCCCTTCTCTGGGGAGGTCTGCCGCAAAAAAACGCGCCTGCCGGTTTCGGCAGGCGCGTGAGCATATCCGTAAGCTTCGGTTTACTCCATGCTGTTGAGCTTCTTGGTGAGGCGGCTCTTCTTATGGGCGGCGTTGTTCTTATGGATCAGGTTGTCGGAGGCGGCCTGGTCCACCACCTTGACGGCAGTCAGATACGCTTCCTTCGCCGCGGCCTTGTCCCCCTCCTCCGCCTTGGCGTCGAACTTCTTGATGAGGGTCTTCATCTCGGACTTGCGGGCTTTGTTCGCGGCGTTCTGCGCCTTGGAGAGGGCATCGCGCTTGGCAGCAGACTTAATGTTGGGCAATTCACTCACCTCCCTTGCCGATAGAGCTTCCATGCGGAAAAGCACTATACCATATTTTTTCCTGTTCGGCAAGCGTTTTTTTCAAAAATTCCCGGACTGATGAAAAAACGCCCCGGCTGCGGGAAAACTGACCGGGAGGTGATGCATATGCAGGGGATCCGTACCGACCTGGCGGCGGAGGCCCGGGACCTTTGGCGGGAGTCCGCCGGGGAGACCGGCGCCCTCCCCGGGGTGGAGGCCCGGCAGGAAACGGAGAACGGCTTTCCCGTGGAGACCATCCGGATCCTGGATGAGCGGGGGGAGCAGGCCCTGGGGAAGCCCAGGGGAACCTATGTGACCATGGAGCTGGAGCCGCTGCTGCGGCGGGAGGCCGGCGCGTTCCGCCGGGGGACGGGGGTCGTCGCCGCGCGGCTCCGGGCCATGCTGGGCCTGGGAGCGGGAGAGAGCGTTCTGGTGGCGGGCCTGGGAAACCGGGCCATGACTCCGGATATCCTGGGACCGCTGACCCTGGAGCATATGCTGGCCACCCGGCATCTGGTCTCCGCCCTGCCGGAGACCTTCGGGGATCTCCGGCCGGTCTCCCTCCTGGAAACGGGGGTGCTGGGCACCACCGGGCTGGAGAGCAGCGAGCTGATCCGGGCCGTGGTCCACCGCCTTCGGCCCAAGGCGGTGGTGGCCATCGACGCCCTGGCCTCCCGGCGGCTGGACCGGGTCTGCCGCACCCTGCAGCTGGCGGATACGGGCATCGCCCCGGGATCCGGGGTGGGCAACAGCCGTCCTGAGCTGAGCCGGACCAGCCTGGGCGTGCCGGTGGTGGCCGTGGGCATTCCCACGGTGGTGGACGCCGCCACCCTGGCGGCGGATCTTACCGCCCGGTCCGGCCTGGGGGAGCGCCCGCCGGAGGACTTCGCCCCCGCCGGGGAGGGTCTCATGGTCACCCCCCGGGAGATCGACGCCCGGATGCGGGAGCTGTCCCGCCTTCTGGGCTATGGCCTGAACCTGGCGCTGCAGGAGGGGCTGACCCTGGAAGACGTCACGGCATTGCTGGGATAAGCGCAAATCGGACCCGCCGGGGGCCCGATTTGAAAAGGCTTGCTTCGCCGCTGCGCGGCGATATTTCGATCCGTCTAAAGGAACGCCTTCATTCTTCGTGTTTTTCCTCCGGCTTCTCCCCCACGATGTCCTCCTTCAGGAAGGTCATCAGGTCGTCCTTGGTGGGGGCTTCCATGGCCGCCAGCCGGTTGGCCTGGTTGGAAACGCTGCGCTCGAAGATATTCCGCACGTCCCGGGCGTTGCCGAAGTTTTCGTCCCGGTCCCGGTACAGGGCGTTGAACATGTCCCGGCAGAAGGACTCCGCCTCCGGCTCCAGATTGTATTTGTTCTTCCGGCAAAGGGACTGGAAGATCCGCATGAGCTCCTCTCCGGTATAGTCCTCAAACTGGAAGTACTTCCCGAAGCGGGATTCCAGGCCGGGGTTGGAGGAGATAAAGCGCTCCATGGGCTCGGGATAGCCCGCCACGATCACCACCAGCTCCTCCCGCATGTCCTCCATGGCCTTGAGGATGGTGCTGATGGCCTCCTGGCCGAAGTCGTTCCCCGCCCCGTCCGGGACAAGGGAATAGGCCTCGTCCACAAAGAGGATGCCGCCCCGGGCCTTCTTCACCGCCTCCAGGGTCTTCAGGGCCGTCTGGCCCACGTAGCCCGCCACCAGGCCGCTCCGGTCCACCTCCAGCAGGGTGCCCTTCTTCAGCACCCCGATGGAGCGGTAAAGCCGGCTCAGCAGCCGGGCGACGGTGGTCTTGCCCGTGCCGGGGTTGCCGGTGAACACCATATGCAGGCTCAGCTCGGGTACCGGCAGCTCCGCCTCCGTCCGCAGCTTTCTCACCTTGATCAGGTTGATGAGGCTGCGCACGTCCGTTTTGATCTTCTCCAGGCCCACCAGACTGTCCAGCTCCTCCAGCAGGTCCTCCAGCTTCTCCGGCGGCGGAAGCTCCTCCTCCTTTTCCGTCTCTCCCAGCCGGGCAGCGGCGTCCGCAGACTGTCCCGCGGCGCTGCCGGGAACGGGGCCCCGGCTGAGCTCCCGGAAGCCCAGGGGATCATCGGATTCCAGCACCGCCTCCAGGGACCCCAGGGCGGAGGCCAGGAAGCGGTTTTCCTGCTCATTGCCGCGGTTGGGGTCGGAAAGCCGGCCCAGCAGTGCCCGCAGGCCCTCCGTCAGCAGCCGGGCGGCCCTGGGATTCGTGAGCACCAGCACCCGGAAGAAATCCGGCACGGGGGGCTGCTCCGCCTCCCCCGCCGCGGAGACCAGCTCCCAATAGAGGTAGCTGGGCCTGGGCTGCCCTTTGGAATACAGGTCGTTCATGGCCTTCACGTGGTCCTCCGTCAGGGACTGGCCCTTCCAGAGGCCCAGGACCAGAGACCGGGCCAGGTTGTCCGTCTGCGGGGCGAAATCGGCGTGGCCGATAGCCTTGTACACCGCGTTGGTCTTCACCAGATAGAAGCCGTGGAGATTGGCCTCCGGTTCATATTTGAACATGGAAAGACGCTCCTTTTCCGTGGTTTTCCGCCAGGATACAGTTTATTATACACGGCCGGCCCGGGGATGCAAGAAATATTGTGGGAAATGCGAAAAATATGCTTGACAAGGGATAGCGTCGATGGTATATTAGTCAAGCTCGCCGCTGGGCGGGCCCTTTCTCCGAGCGAACCGTAGTTCGCGAGGAAGAGGAGGAGCGACCGAATGAAAGCGAGCTTTCGCGGCCCCTGCGGAAACCGCGGAAGCGAAGCCCATGAGGTCAGCGACGACGATGTACC
>JAFWOX010000063.1 GCA_017545325.1 Oscillospiraceae bacterium
ATTTTGGGGCGAAATTCATTTTTGCCCCAAAATACTGCTATCGCCGCAAGTGTCGAAGTGTACGACCGAGGCGCGCAGCGGCGATGTCATCCTTCTCAACTCGGAGCCCAGCGAAGCGGGTCCGAGTTGAAGCGTGTCGACAAAGTCGACACGCTCAGCCGCCTGCGGCATTCGCCGCAGGCGGCTGCTTTGATGCAATCAAAACGAATACCGCAGGGGCTTGCCCCTGCGGTATTGGATTAGATGTGTAAACTCAGTTGGTGTACACCAGGGAGACCTCCCGGTCGTCCATGGCCCGCTCGATGGCGGTCATCAGGGTCTGGATATTGCCGGAGTATACGTAATACTCCGCCACCCCGTCCACCACGCAGGCGTACTGCCGGTCGTTGATCCGGTGGAAGGTCATCTGGCGTTCCTCTCCGCTCTTGAGCTTCACGGTGATGGAGTAGGAGTAATCCGCATCATAGGTGATGCTGTCCGTCAGGGTATTGACCTCCCGGAAGTTCAGGGTACGGGAGAAGATCCGCTTGGTGTTGGTCTCGTGGATATCCTTTCCGTTGATGTGGCTGCAGGTGCGGACCACATCCACGCCGGAGCCGGTGACGTCGTCGTACTCATAGAGCTCCATGACGAAGATCTCGCCGTCGAAATCATAGGTGATGGATTCCACGTCGTGGATGTTGATGATCCAGATGGCCCGGATAAGCAGGTTCATGTAGTTGATGTTCACCCACTCGAAATCGTCTTCCGAATACCGCAGCACCGTGAGGTAATCCACCTCCCCGGCCTGGTAAGCGTCGTACTGCCGGCCCAGGCAGGCATAGGCGGAGCCGGAGAAGGTGGTGCCGATGGTCAGGTCGAGGATATTGCCGGAAATGTCCTCCAGATACAGCCGGGCGGGCTTGTCGAAGCCGTATTCCTTGAACTGGTCCGGGGTGATGTCCCCGATGATGTCCCCATAGGTGATGGTAGCCAGGATATCCAGCAGACTTTCGATCTTCTCGTCCGCGCAGGAGGAGACCACCGGTTGGGTCATCATGTATACGGAGGAGGATTTGTTGTCCGGCATGGTGAACTCTTTATCCAGCCACAGCTCCACGGGGGTGCCGTCCCGCCGGGTCATGATGACATGGTTGATGTTGGTGTAGACCTCCTCCTCCTCATACTTGGGGAAGGAGGCGACGTTGCGGAATTCATAGGGCTTCCGCATGAGCAGCTCGCCCAGGTAATTGCCCACGGTGTACACGATCCGATCCTCTTCGGTCATGACATAGTAGTTGCGCTGCACCGGGGTCATGCTGCCCACGTACAGGGTGACATGGGAATCATCCCTGAAGGTGATGGTGATGGTGAACTGGGGTTCATCCAGCCCGTAAATGGACAGGTCCTCCGGATCCGCCTCCACCAGCGCCGTTCCGGTAAGGGAGGTGAAGGTATACATCATGGAGCGGAACTTGGAGGTGTTGTATCCGAAGAAGGTGTCGTCCGGCACGGCGGCATACTCATACAGACCGTTTTCCTTCTGGGAGATATTGATCTCGAAGGTGCTGCCGTCCTCATATGTGCAGTCGAACCGCACCACCTCGTTGCCGGAGGCCTTGATGACGTAATACACCGGCGCTTCCGTGGCGGTGGGGGAGGGGGAGACCAGCTCAACGGGCGTCTCCTCCTCCGGAAATACGAATTTGAGGATCACGAAGGCCAGGGCTAAGACCACCACCGCGCCTCCGGCGATCAGGATGCGCTTGATGTTCTTGGACATTACAGATGTCTCCTCTTTGACCAGATGATGATGCCGATGGCCAGGATGGCGAGGGGCATGGCGATGACCACGACCCACAGGACGACCCGGACCTGCCAGGTGAGGATATTCAGGGTGTTGGATTCAAAATTCTTGTCCTCAATGACCACCACGTCGTTGTATTCGCTGATATAGTCCACCACGGTCTCGATGAACTGGGCGTTCAGGAAGTTGGAGGCCTTGGGGCTCAGCACGGTGTCGGAAATGAGGCCTGCGGTGCAGAAGAGCAGGTCGCTGCGGGTGTAGTTCAGGTTCTTGTCCGAGACCACATACTCGGAGATGACGCACATGTTGAAGGGACCCACGTCGTCTTCCTCGGTCTGGTCGTAGTTCGTGAAGGCGGCGGAGAGATCCTTGGCGTAGGACCGGGAGGAGGAGGTCATCAGGGCCCGGACCTTTACGGAGGCGGTTTCGGTGCCGGTCATTTCAATGGGCATGGCGGCGGGAATGATGGCGAAGTAGTTCCGGGTGTTCAGCTTCTCCGTCACATTCTCGATGGTGGCGATGGTGGGTACCACGTACATGGGATAGCCGCTGAGGCTCTGGTAGTTGTCCAGGATCATTTTGTTCTCGTACCTGACGCCCCATTCCTCGAAGAGGATGTTCAGGTTGGTGAGCTCGGTGCTGGTCTGGGGAGTGATGGAGATGATGGCGTCGCCGCCCCGCATGAAGAACTCATGCAGCTTATCCGTCTCCTCCTTGCTGTAGTCCGTGTCCGGGGAGGAGATGATGATCAGGTTGCATTCCTCGGGGATATCCTCCTGGGCCAGGATGATATTGCTGGTATCGTAGTTCATCTTCACCAGCAGGCCGGAGAGCTCATCCAGGCCGTAGTCCTCGCCGTGGCCGCGGATATAGACGGCGGTGTTCACGGTTTCCTGGGTGACGAAGAGCAGGGCGGAGGTGAGGCGCTGCTCAGCCCGGAGGCCGACATAGTAGGTGGTGTTGGTCTCCTGATCCACCTTCATGTTGTACATGCTGGTGGGGGGCATATAGGTTTTGCGCAGGTCGCTCTCCACAATAATATAGTTGGAGCTCAGGTCGCCCAGCTCGTTATACTGGTCAAAGATCTTCGGGTTCATGTTGGGACTGATATACCGGACCTTGATCTTGCCGCCGCCCAGGGCTTCGTATCGCTGCAGGATCTCATAAAGGTTGCTCAGCAGCTCGGTGGAGTCCCGGTAATCGGTCTCGTCCGCCAGAACGGTGATCAGCACGTCCCGCGACAGGTCGTCGATGACCTCCTTGGTATCCTCGGAAATCTCGAACAGGCCTTCCCGGGTCATATCGAATTCCCAGACGAAACGCTTGGTCATATAGCCCAGGAGCACGTTCACCAGGATAACGGCTACGATAAAGATGATGGTAAAGATGGTGGCGAGGGTGCCGTACTTGAATTTCCGGCTTTTGATCTCTTCTTCTTCCGCCGCAAGCTCGGCGTCGATCAAACCTTCGTTCAGCAGCTCGTCTTCTTTTCTGCGCTTCATGTGTCGTACCTCCTTCCCCTCAGCTCCAGCGCTTCTTTTCCAGGACCCGGACGGTCAGGAAAAGGAAGACGGCAGAGACGCAGAGATAGAATACAAAGTCGGCCACGGAGAAAACGCCGACGTAGAATGTGTTGAACCGGCGGTAAATGCTGATCCAGTAGAGGATCTGCTTGATCCAGCCCACGTTCACCAGGTCATAGGCGAAGTCCAGCAGGAACAGGGTCACGTTGATGGCCAGGGTGGCGATGTTCGCCACCAGCTGGTTTTCCGTCAGGGAGGAGACGAAGCAGCCAATGGAGATGTACACGGCCGCCGCGCTCAGCAGGGCGATATAGTTGCCGACGATGATGGCTGCGTTGGGGGTGCTCATGGCGGCGATGATGATGACCTGCACCAGCATGAGCGCCAGGGTGATGACGAAGACGGTGTAGGCCGCCAGGAACTTGCCCATCACGATGCCCGCCGGCCGCACGGGGGAGGTGAGCAGGAGCTGATCCGTCTTCTGCTTATAATCCTCGCTGAAGGTGCGCATGGTGAGGATGGGCACCAGGACCATCATGGCGTAGAGCATGATGGTGTAGCAGGTGGTGAGCCGGTTTTCTCCCGTGAGCATGTTCATCAGGAAGAACACCAGGTTCATCACGAACAGAAAGGCTGCGATGAACACATAGCCGACCGGAGAGGTGAAATAGGCTCTCAGGTCCCGTTTATAGATCGCGGACATCAGATCTCCTCCTCCTTGCCTTCGGATGCCGGGGCAACCGCTTCCTCCGCCGGTTCAGGCGGCTCGGACGGCTCCGGGGAGGCGTAGGCCTCCGGGTCGGATCCCTCGCCGCCGCTGACGTTCAGGGCGACCTCTCCGGGCACCTTCTTGGGGGCCTTGTTATGGGGATCCCGCTGCTTTTTCTTCTCCTCCACCAGCTTGAGGAAGATATCCTCCAGGCTGATGTCCATGCTCTTCAGCTGCAGGATGGGGTAGCCGGCCTTAGCCAGGGCGGCGAACATGGGCTTGCGGATGTCCACATTGGGCCGGGCCTCAACCAGGAAGTCGTAGGAGCCCTTTTCCGCCTGGACGGTCACATCCGCGAAGCGGACGCCCTCGATGCTCCGCAGGAGCTTCCGAACGGAATCCCTGGGGCCTGCCACCCGCACGGTGAGCTTCCGGTCCCCGGTGATCATGGCGGAGAGATTCTCCGGCTTGTCGTCCGCCACGATCTGGCCGTTGTTGATGACCAGGACCCGCTCGCAGATGGCGCTAACCTCCTGCAGGATATGGGTGGAGAGGATAATGGTGCGGTTTTTTCCCAGGCCCTTGATGACGTTGCGGATCTCAATGATCTGCTTGGGATCCAGGCCGACGGTAGGCTCGTCCAGGATCAGGACCTCGGGGTTGCCGATGAGGGCCTGGGCGAGGCCGACGCGCTGCTTATAGCCCTTGGACAGGTTGCGGATCACCCGGGTGTAATGCTCCTTCAGGCCCACCAGCTCGCAGATCTCGCCGATATGGGCGGAGCGCTTCAGCTCCCCGGAGGGGACCTTCAGGTCAAAGATGAAGTCCAGATATTCCGCAACGGTCATATCCAGGTACAGGGGCGGCTGCTCCGGCAGATAGCCGATCTGCCGCTTGGCGGAGACCGGATCCTCCAGGATATCGATGCCGCCGATGCGGGCGGCGCCGGAGCTGGCGGACAGGTACCCGGAGATGATGTTCATGGTAGTGGACTTTCCCGCGCCGTTGGGCCCAAGGAAACCCACGATCTCCCCGTCCCCGATGGTGAAAGAGAGGCGGTCGATGCCCCGCTTTTTTCCATAGGTTTTTGTGAGATTGGATACTTCGATCATCCGTTTGTTCCTCCTTCGGCGCTCCATCGCCCGGAATACGGCCCGGATGAGCGGGAAGCGCCGTCCTTCTTGTCAGCTTTACCGGAAAAAAACCGGAAAAAAGCCGAAAAACCTACGCAAAATGACAAATTGGGATTCTGTTGCATTATAGCACCCCCCGCAAAGATTTACAACCAATAAATCAGCCGAAAAAAGGCTTGCAATTTCAGGGAAACTGTGTTAGAGTATCTAACGCTCGCAAAAACGGATCGGAGAAAGAGGTGAACCAGCAATGAAGGACGGGATCCATCCGAAGTATTACCAGACTACCATCAAGTGCGCCTGTGGGGAGGTCATCTCTACCGGGTCTACCAAGCAGGATATCAAGGTCGAAATCTGCTCCAAGTGTCACCCCTTTTTCACCGGTAAGCAGAAACTGGTCGATACCAGCGGCCGTGTGGATAAGTTCAACAAGAAGTTTGGCCTTACCAACTGAAACCTGTCGGATAGAAGCCCTGCGCAGCGCTTGACGCCTTGCGCGGGGCTTTTTCCATGTTCACGGGCCTTTCGGCCCGCAATAAGCGAGGAGAAATACCATAGATATTAAGCAGATCAACGAGCCCGGCCGGAGCCGGGAGAGAGCCATTCTCGTGGGGCTGGATGCGGCCAGTATGGAGCCCGGGGAACGGAGCAGCGAAAGCAGCATGGCGGAGCTGGAGGCTCTGCTGGAGACCGCAGGGGGTGAGGCGGTGGCCTGGACCCTGCAGAACCGGGATGCGCCGGATCCCGGCAGCTTTATCGGCAGCGGCAAGGTGCAGGAGGTCAGGGAGCTGGTGCGGTCCGAGCACTGCGACCTGGTGGTGTTCGACAATGAGCTCAGCCCCTCCCAGATGCGGGTCCTGTCCGAGGCGCTGGAGACCAAGGTCCTGGACCGCAGCGGCCTGATCCTGGATATTTTCGCCGGGCGGGCGCGGACCCGGGAGGGCCGGCTCCAGGTGGAGCTGGCCCAGTACCAGTACCTTCTGCCCCGGCTCACGGGCATGTGGACCCATCTGGTGCGCCAGACTGCCTCCGGGGGCAGCAGCCCCATCGGCACCCGGGGCCCCGGGGAGACCCAGCTGGAAACGGACCGGCGTCATATCCGCCGGAAGATCCAGAAGCTGCGGGAGGAGCTGGAGGAGGTGCGCCGGGTGCGAAGCACCCAGCGGCGCATGCGGCAGAAGAACGAGGTGCCCACCGTGGCCCTGGTGGGCTATACTAACGCGGGCAAGAGCACCCTGATGAACGCCCTCACCGGAGCGGGCCTCCAGACCGGGGACCGGCTGTTCGACACCCTGGATACCACCACCCGCCGTCTGCGGCTGGACGAGACCACCGAGGTCCTTCTGAGCGATACCGTGGGCTTCATCCGAAAGCTCCCCACCCAGCTGGTGGAGGCGTTCAAGGCCACCCTGGAGGAGCTGAGCTATGCGGACCTGATCCTCCATGTCATCGACGGCTCCAACCCGGATTGGGCGGAGCAGGCCCGGGTGACGGACGGCCTGATCCGGGAGCTGAAGGTGGAGACCACCCCCAGGCTGGAGGTATTCAACAAATGCGACCTCTCCGGTACGGAGCTTTTCCCCCGGCGGGAGGATGCGGTGTGCATTTCCGCCGTCACCGGGGAGGGGCTGGAGGAGCTGCGCGGCCGGATCCTGGCCCTGCTCCGGGGCCAGGAAAAAGAGGTCGCCTTCCTCCTGCCCTACAGCAAGGCGGGGGAGCTGGACGCCCTTCACAGCGGCGGAAGGGTGACCCGGACGGAATACACGGAGGAAGGGATCCTGGTCCGGGCGGTATGCCGCCCCGAGACCTACGGCCGCCTCCGGGCCTATGTGCGGAATGAAGAATGAAAGTTATCTGACCCCCGGGGCCTTCGGGGAGGCGGAGTTCACGGAGAAACGCTCCCGCTTCATCGGCCGGGTCTGGCCGGCGGAGACGGAGGAGGAGGCCCTGGAGCATCTGAAGCGGATGCGGGAGCAGCATTGGGACGCCACCCATAACGTCTATGCCTATATCCTCCGGGAGGGGGGCATCATGCGCTATTCCGATGACGGGGAGCCCCAGGGCACCTCCGGCATGCCGGTGCTGAACGTGTTCCGGAGCCGGGAGATCGTGAACGTGTGCTGCGTGGTGACCCGGTATTTCGGCGGGATCCTCCTGGGTACCGGCGGCCTGGTCCGGGCCTACAGCCGGAGCGCGAAGCTGGCCCTGGAGCAGGCGGGCGTCAGTCGGGTGGGCCTTTGGGATCGCCTTCTGATCGCCTGTCCCTACAGCCTGTATGAGCGGATCCGCCGGGAACTGGACCAGGCGGGAGCCATTACGGAGGATACGGCCTTCGGCACGGACGTCTCCCTGGAGCTGCTGCTTCCCGCCGGGGGAGCGGAGGGGCTGAACCGCCGGCTCCTGGAGCTCAGCGGCGGCGCCGTGGAGGCCCTGACCCTGGGACAGGAATTCCGGGGCGTTCCCCTTGCGTCCGGGCCGGAATCGGATTAAAATGGAAGCAGATGATTGATTCTGATGAAGGGAGTCTGTTTGTATGGCGGATAAGCTCATTATGGAAGTTCTGGTCTCCATTGACGGAAAGGATGTATCGGGTCTGAAGGGACCCGGCGGGGAAGTGGTGATGATCCCCTTCGGCGGCACGGTGCAGGGGGAGATCTTCAACGGCGTGGTGTGCCCCGGAGGCGTGGACTGCCAGCGGGTGAACCTGGCCGGAGTTCGGCATATGTGCGCCCGGTATATGCTGGAGGGGACGGACAGCGCCGGGGAGAAATGCCATATTTTCGTGGATAATAACGGGTATTTCACCGGTATGCAGATGCCCTTCCACACCGTACCCACCTTTATGACGGACAGCAAAACCCTGGCTCCCTATCTGCACCGGAATAAATTCCGGGCGGAGGGGCACCCCCGGGAGGGGGGCGTCACCATCAAGTTCTTTGAGGTGGATGCGGAATAAAACCGGCTCCCGGCAAGCTTGACAAAGTCTGCCGGAGGAAACATAATGGTACGCAGGAGATCTGCGTACCATTTTTTGCTTTGGGCGGGAGGCCTTGCCTTTGTATACGACGGAAAAGCTCTTTGAACGGGACAGCCACCTCCGGGAATTCTCCGCCCGGGTGCTGGACTGCCGGCGGGAGGGGGACGTCTGGGCCGTGATCCTGGACCGTACCGCCTTCTTCCCCGAGGGGGGAGGACAGGCGGGGGACCGGGGGGAGCTGGAGGGCGTCCGGGTGCTGGATACCCAGATCCGGGCGGGGGAGATCCTCCATATGACGGACGGTCCCCTGGCGGCGGGACAGCCGGCGGTGGGCAGGCTGGATTGGGACCTGCGCTTCCGCCGGATGCAGGACCACAGCGGCGAGCATATCATCTCCGGTCTGGTCTATCAGAAGTACGGATATCAGAATGTGGGCTTCCACCTGGGGGACGGGGAGGTCACCCTGGATTTCAGCGGCGAGCTCACGGGGCCGCAGCTGGAGGAGCTGGAGCTTCTGGCCAATCGGGCGGTGACGGATAACCTCCCTGTGCGCACCTGGTATCCCGGTCCCGCCGCCCTGAAGCGCATTTCCTACCGGAGCAAGCTGGACCTGACGGAGAACGTCCGCCTGGTGCGTATCCCCGGGATCGATACCTGCGCCTGCTGCGCCCCCCATGTGAAGCGCACCGGGGAGATCGGCCTCATCAAGATCCTGGACTTTATGCGCCACCGGGGCGGGGTGCGGATACACATCCTCTGCGGCATGGATGCCCTGGCGGATTACGGAGCCCGGTACCGGGCCACCAAGGAGATCTCCGGCCTCCTCTCCGCAAAGCAGCTGGAGACCCCCGGCGCGGTCCGCCGCACCCTGGAGGAGCTGGAGACGGCAAAACGGCAGCTGGGGGAGGAACGCCTCCGCGGCGCCCTGGAAAAAGCCGCCGCCCTGGAGCCCACGGAGGGGAACCTCTGCCTCTTCTTCCCGGAGCTGGATATGCGCGCCCTCCGGGAACTGGTGAACGGGGGAATGGAAAAATGCGGCGGGATCTGCGCCGCCTTTACCGGCGGGGATGGGGACTGGAGGTTTATCATCGGCAGCCGCCATGTGGATCTGCGGCAGGCGTCGAAGACGATCCTGGCCGGGATCCGGGGCCGGGGCGGAGGCAGCCCGGAGATGATCCAGGGCAGCGCCGCCGGCAGCCGCGAGGAGATCGAAGCCTGGTTTTCCGCCTATGGAAAAGGAGAAAGGAAGGACGGCAATGGAACTGAGGGAGATCCTTTCCCGCTGTGACCACACCCTGCTGAGGCAGACCGCCGTATGGGAGGATATCCGGCAGCTCTGCGACGAGGGGCTGGAATTCGGCGTGGCTTCCGTCTGCATCCCGCCCTGCTTTGTGGCGGAGGCGAGCCAATACCTGGGGGACCGGCTGCCTGTGTGCACCGTCATCGGGTTTCCCAACGGGTACAACAGCAGCGCCGTGAAGTTCATCGAGGCCGCTGAGGCCGCCGGGGACGGGGCGGATGAGCTGGACATGGTGGCAAACCTCGGCTGGATCAAATCCGGAGCCTGGGAGAAGCTCCGGGAGGAGATCGATGAGGTCCGCCGCATCTGCGGCAAGCGCATCCTGAAGGTCATCATCGAGACCTGCCTCCTGACGGAGGAGGAGAAGATCGAAATGTGCCGGGTGGTTTCCGACTCCGGGGCGGATTACATCAAAACCTCCACCGGCTTCGCCGGGGGCGGGGCGACCCGGGAGGATATCGCCCTGCTGAAGGCCAATATCGCCCCCCACCTGAAGATCAAGGCCGCGGGGGGGATTGGGACCCTGGAGGACGCAGAGGCCCTTCTTGCCCTGGGGGCGGACCGGCTGGGGACCAGCCGCCTGGTGGGACTGGCCAAACGGATGAAGGAGGAGAAGCATGGCGACGCCTCATAACAGCGCGGAGAAGGGCGCCTTTGGGAAGGTGGTCCTCATGCCCGGGGATCCCCTTCGTGCCCGGTTCACAGCCCGGGAATTCCTGGAAAAGGCGGAGCTGGTGAACGATGTGCGGGGGATCCAGGGCTATACCGGCTTCTATGAGGGCAGCCGGATCTCCGTCATGGCCAGCGGCATGGGAATGCCCTCCATGGGTATCTACAGCTATGAGCTGTACCGGGAATATGATGTGGACTGCATCCTGCGCATCGGCTCCGCCGGGAGCCTGAGCGAAAAGGTCCGGGTCCGGGACCTGGTGCTGGGCATGGGGGCCTGTACGGATTCCCGCTATGCGCACCAGTACCGCCTTCCCGGCACCTTTGCCCCCATTGCGGACTTCGACCTGCTGAGGACCGCGGCGGAGGAGGGGAAGAAGCTGGGCGCCGTCTGCCACGTGGGCAATCTGCTGAGCTCCGACCTGTTTTACGACGACGACCCGGATTTCGCCGTCAAATGGGCGAAGATGGGAGTGCTGGCGGTGGAGATGGAGGCTGCGGCGCTGTACATGAACGCCGCGCGGACGGGGAAGAAGGCCCTGGCCATCTGCACCGTATCCGACCACCTGATCACCGGGGAAGCCCTGTCCAGCGAGGAGCGGCAGCTGGGCTTCCGGCAGATGATCGAGCTCGCCTTGAAGACAGCCAGGCATTTTGCCTGAAGAAGCAAATCAGACCGATCAAAAAGGAGGTTTCCTGCATGAACACATTGGACGCCATAAAAGCCAGACATTCCACCCGCGGTTTTTCCGACAAGCAGATCAGCGACGCCGACCTGGAGAAGATCCTTTTCGCCGGCGGGCAGGCCGCCGTGGGCGGCGCAGACTTCAAGAGCCTGAAGCTCTATGCGGTGCAGGATCCGGAGCTGCTGAAGGCCATCGACGAAAGCTCCGCCAAAATGCGTCCCGGTTCCCATCCCCTGTACGGCGCCCCCACCCTGGTGGTGCTGGCCTCCAAGGAGAGCATCCTGAAGAACATCGAGTTCACCAATGCGGGCTGCGTCATCCAGAATATGATGGTTGCGGCGGCGGAGCTGGGCGTTGACAGCATCTATCTCTGGATGTCCATGTACGGCATCAACAACGACCCGGAGCTGGTGAAGCGGCTGGGCTTCCCGGAGGGCTTCACCTGCGTGGGCACCATGGCCCTGGGGTATGAGGCGAAGGCGTTCCCCAAGCTCAAGGCGGAGGAGCAGCGCATCGAGGTCACCTACATCAAGTAAGGATGAGGAGAGAATCATGAACTTCCAGTATATGCAGAACTGTCCCATCATCTTCGGGCCCGGGGCCATAGACCATCTGGGAGAATACGTAACCGAGCTGGGAAACATCCGCAAGGCCCTGTGCGTCTTCGACAAGGGCGTGGAGGCGGCGGGGATCCCTGCCCGGGCCGTGGCCAGCCTGGAGAAGGCGGGTATCGCCTGCACCTGCTATAACGGCGTCCAGGCTGACCCCACCATCGGCATTGTGGATGAGGCCGGCGCCCTGGCCCTGGAAAACAAGGTGGATGCCATCATCGGCATCGGCGGCGGCAGCAGTATGGACGCCGCCAAGGCGACGAGCATCCTCATGGAGTACCCCGGCCCCATCAAAAAATATATCCTGGCCAAGCCCATCACCATGGACACCAAGACCCCCGTGATCCTGGTCCCCACCACCTCCGGCACCGGGGCGGAGGCTACTCGGGTGGCGGTCATCAGCCAGACGGAGACGGGGGGGAAATGGAGCGTGTTCGTGAATACCAGCCTTGCCGTGGTGGATCCGGAGCTGAGCATGGGCATGCCCCCCAGCGTCACCGCCTATACGGGGCTGGACGCCCTTTCCCATGCCGCCGAGTGCGTGACCGACAATATCTCCAATCCCCATAACCAGCTTCTGGCCTGCGCCGCCATCAGCAAGATCATGAAGTATCTGTATATCGCCTGGAAGGAGCCCGGCAACGCAGAGGCCCGGACGGAGATGAGCCTGGCGGCCAACTGGGCGGGCATCGCCTTTGGGGAGACCATGTGCCATGTGGGCCACGCCCTGGCGGACGGCCTCAGCATCAACCTCCACACCCCCCATGGGTACAACTGCGCCATGGCCCTGCCGGTAGCCCTGGAGTATGCCGCGCCCGCCGTGCCCAGGGAGATCCGCATGGTGGCGGAGGCCATGGGCCTGGACCTCACCGGAAAGGAAACGGCGGAGGAGCTGGGCGCCATGTGCGCCAAGGCGGTGTGGGACCTGATGCGGAAGCTGGAGGTCCCCAGTCTCAAGGCTATGGGCTTCACCCGGGAGCAGGCCCTCCTGGCCGCGGAGGAGGGCTACGGCAGCCACCTCAGCACCTATTGCCCCGTTCCCGTCACCCGTGAGGCGGCGGAGAGGATGGCCGCCCGGATGTACGACGCCTATCAGTAAGGAGCGAATCGAATGAAGCGCTTTCTGCAGATCCTGTTTACTGCGGCAGCCCTGGCCCTGATGATCTTCACCAAAGCCGCGGTGATGGTCACCGCGCCGGGACCGGAGATCCGTGTGCGCAGCTTCTATTCCTACTTCAGCCCGATCCCCTTCGGCAACGCAATGTTCCCGCCCCTCATCACGGCGGTCCTCACCTGCGTTTTGCTGATCCTGGGCTTCGCCGCCCTGAAGAACAAAAAAGCGCAGGTCGCCCTGTGCATCCTGGCTCCGATCACCTTTATCGTCTCCCTGCTGCCCCTGCTGTACGGGGTCAGGTACTATTCTCTTCTGGGCGGCTGCATCAGCCTGGCGCTGCTGCTCAGCGCCTTCTGCGCCATCTGGGCGATGTTCGGGAAGAAGCCGCCCAAGGCGCCGCCTCCGCCGCCCCCGCCGCCCCCGCAGTATCCCCGGTGATGAACGCAAATCGCGCCCCGGCCCTTTCAGGAGGAGTTCATAAGACCGCATTCAAAAAAACATGGTCGACATAGTTTCTACTGTGTCGGCCATGTTTTCTTTTGTGCGCAAACAGGGCGGCCGTGCGGCGGAACAAGGGAAGTATAGCGTTCCCTGGGATGAAGAAAACACGTTTTCTCCATTGAGCCCTAGGAGCCCTCGGAGAGCGAAATGACACCGGAACGATGTACAATTGCGCTTACCCTTTGGCTAAGGGTTTTGCCTTCGCTTTTTCCAGCAATTCTTGTAAGAGCCCCAATGTTTCGGCTGAGGAAATGCCTCTCCGGTTCAAAGCTGCTGTAGCCCCATATTACCGTTATTCTATTATTAGAATTACCAGAAGAGGGAAGCGTATTTTGCCTTGAAAGCGCTCTCATCCATTTCAAAATAGTCTCGGAACACGCTGATAAATTTATAACTATAGAATAATGCTACAAAAGCAGCTGCTCCGCCTATTCCACTTCCATTAATCAGGCCATAGTAATTAAGCGGCTGCCCATGTAGAGTAATGCTTCCAGCACCGGAGTAGTCAGCTAAGCATACCCCGTCAAGGATGATTCTGTTTGCATCATCTCCCTTATAAAAATACATCAATTCATTGCCAACGAGCCCAAGTAACCGATTGGTGGGATAATCAAATACTTTAGTCCCGTATAGACTGCTCGGAGTAGTCTCATATGTACCAATTATTTCTTTGCCATCACTATAGTCTATGAATATTTCCCCATTTTCATAGTCAACATAGAATGACTCTTCGTCTTGGCCCTTTGTGAACCCAATCTTACATAGATGTCTCCCATCGTCTTCCTTTTTGACTATAACAGTAATATAGCCTTTGTCAGTGGAATTGTCGATCATAAAGTAACCTCCCGATTTTTTCTTTTCTGTCTCTAATGATGATATGGAATGTCATGAGTTTACATACTCCCTTTCCAATCCACATATCGTAGCCTTGTATAAACCATAAGCATCTGAATAATCGCCGTTTTCTATCATTTTCACACACGGTCGAACCAGGTTTTCATAAAGGGAAGATAATATCGTAAACGCATTATCTTTTTTATGAATCTCTGCAACGATTCTAGGTGATATTTGGTAATATGCTTCGATCTCTGCCGATCCGCTTGGCATACTCTTTAGATAGTTATCGCGAAACGACCGAAGTATGTTTAACTCATAGCAATCATCGGGTAGACCCATTGCCTCCACACAGGCTGATGTCAAGAAGCAACCTGGTTTTGGCCCCTCAGCACCAAAGATTTTGTGAACGCAATCCTCATCGATCCGACCAATGCGGCGCAGCCCTTCATCATAGACATAACCGTTTTCGTCTATATGCCCGCGCCGACGTAAGCCTTCATCATAGATGTATCCGCTTTTATCAATGCGTCCTATACGGCTAAGGTTTTCCGCATAAATATAACCGCTATCAAAATCGATCCTACCAATACGGTGTAAACCTTCGTCGTATACATATCCATCATCGTCGATCCGACCTAAACGTTGCAGGCCTTCGGAGTACATATATCCCATCGTAATCACCGCGATTATTTGTTTGCGGATAGCTGGTTTATTGCTTCGGTGAGATGTTCAAAACTGTCATAGAAGGCGTTATCTACTGCAATCCTTTTATCCACTATTCTGGTGTTAAGAAACCCGCAAAATGCAAGTCCAATAACTCCTACGACGATAGCAGCAAGCCAAGAACCGGAGGCTAGTCCCAATACAATTGCTCCTGCGATAAAAGCTATAGTAATAAAGGTCAATACTCTTTGCCACTTGTCAGTACCGCGCCGATGTTTCAGGTAACTATCCACAACAAGATTGGCTTCTCGCAGGGCGCTCTCCACATCACCTTTGTCCAACGCCTTTGAAGCTCGTCTTGTACCTGAATTCCACATATCCAGATTCATTTCGCCGGAAAACCCATATTCACTACTCATCTTCTTACCCTCCTGTTAGTCAAAGGTACTCAACTTGCAAATGCTTTACCGTATCACGATACAGCCTATAGGCGCCTTCATTTTCGCCACACTCGATCATATCCACGCATGGCTTTACGAGCTTTTCATAAATGGAATCAAAAACTGCGACTGAATCGGCTCTCTTTTGGATTTCTGAAACGATCTGAGGTGCAACAAAGTAGTATTCCGCCATTGCATCCCGGCCCTCCGGAAGAGAACGGAGATATCCCTCACGGAAGCGACGCAGAACTGTCAGTTCATGGCAATCGTCAGGAAGCCCCTTTGCCTCGACACAAGCAGATGTCAAAAAGCATCCGGAAGAATCCTGTCCTTTGTAGATTGGGCAGTCATCATAGTCATAGTTCCGGCAATACTTGTAATAGATGTCCTCGTTGACATCTTTGCCGGACTTCCGGCAAGCGTAATGATCATCGTACCAATAATAGGGGCAGCTCATTTTATTACCTCCCATAATCTAGTTATAACATGCCTCATTTATACCGCAATTTGCAGTAAATGTCAATACTACAAAATGCAGTATGCTATTATCCAGACAGATTGTGTGGTGATAGCATGTACTCCCGCATACGGGATTTACGAGAAGATGCAGATATGAAACAGCGGGAGCTGGCAACTTACCTTAACTGTTCCCAACAGGTCTATAGCAACTATGAGCTTGGTCAAAGAGATATTCCTACTGATGTTCTTATCAAATTATCCAAACTCTATCATGTTTCGGTTGATTATATTCTCGGGATTACAAACAATCCTAAACAAAACAAGTAACTCCCCCATGTAAACACAAGGCAGGGTATTGCAAGATGAAGGCTTGCAGTACCCTGCTTTTTAAAGAAGCCAGATGCTCCATGCCCCGGCCCTTGGGCCGAGGCGCTTTTTTCGGCTTCTCCCGGGATCCGCAGCCTCTGCTTCGGGTCCCGGCGTCCCTCCCGCTATTCCTTCACCTGCAGCAGCTCCAGCACATGCCGCCGGGTGACGGAGATCGCCGCGGCGGCGGCGCCCAGGAGGCAGAGGCAGAAATGGGCGGCGGCATACAGCCCCAGCAGGCCGGAGACCGGCTGCAGGGCGTCCCCCTTCAGGCCGATGAGGCCCGCGGCGGCAAGGCCGAGGCCCAGAAGACAGAGGACAGCCTGCTCCAGGCCCAGCATGACCCGGGTCCGGCGTTTCGTGGTGCCCAGCACCCGGAGAAGGGACGCCTCCTGGGCGCTCTGGAGGATGATCCCCGCGGGGAGGACGCTGCCCAGGATCAGGGCCAGGGCAAAGGCGATGGGGTAAAGAAGCTCCAGAAGTCGGTAGGTCTGGTATACCCGATCCGCCTCCCCGGTATCCATGGTGAAGGAGCCGGGCCTGCCCAGAAGCAGCCGGAAGACCCAGGAGCGGAACTCCGTGGCCTTGTGGTAGTCCAGCAGGGTGAATTCCGCCTTGTCCAGGGGGACATAGTCCGGGAACATGCTGCCGAAATGCTCCCGCGCCGCCACAGGGGCATAGACCTTCATCCCCTCCTCCTCCGCGATGCCCGCCACGGTGAATTTATGCGTGGCCTTGTGGTAGACCTGCTCCACCACTTCCTCATAGGTGAGCAGAGGGTAATTGCTCACCAGAAGGTAGATATACCCCGAGGAGCAGATCTCCAGGCGGGAACCCAGCTCGTAGTCCAGCTCCTCCGCCAGGTCCCGGGTGATGACGCAGAAGGCTCTGTTTTCCTCGAACATTTCCGGCCCCTTGCCCTCCCGCCAGGTGATCTCCGCGTCTGTGACCCGGGAGATATTGTTGGTCATGACCAGGATGTCCGGCACGAAGTTGGATTCGCAGTCCCGCCGGGTGTATTCCATATAGGCGTCCTTCACATAGCCGCTCCTGGCCACGTCGGTCGCCCGGTTGTCGGAAACCCCGTTGAGGATCCGGGGATGGACCTCGATATGCTGATACAGCTCCCGGTAGGTGCTGCGGAGGAGGGTGAAAAACCCGATGGAGAAGGCCAGCACCAGGGCCAGGAGCATGGCCAGCAGGGACTTCACCGGGGTGCGGCGGAGGTGCTTCCCCACATAGCCCAGGGTATGGCGCAGGGCGGTGCGTGGGCGGCGCACCGGTTCGGGCAGCTCCGGCAGCACCCCGTAAACGATGGGCTCCGTCGGCTCCGGGGGCAGCGCCTTGCTCCTCTTGGCCGCATTCCGGCTGCTTCCCCCCTGAAGGAGCTCCAGGGGCGGCTTTTTCGCCACCCGCACCAGGGCCAGGAAGGCCAGGATCAGCAGGAGCAGCAGGCTCCCGCAGAAGCCCGCGGCCAGGATCAGGACGGGGATAGAGCTGTCCATGGTCAGGCCCATGGCGGCAAACTCCGCCGCGTTCGCCTCCGCTGCCTGCCGGGTATAGATCACGGCGCCGATGCTCCCCAGGAGCACCGCCGGAAAGGCCAGGACAAAGAGGGGGAACAGGAGCGCTCCCCGGGCCTGCCGGGCCGGGCAGCCCAGGGCCCGCATGACGGCATATTCCTTCTTCTTCCTGAGGATATACAGGTATACCGTGAGCAGCATCACCAGCACAGAAGAGACGGCGAAGGCGCTGAGCTTGATGAGGCTCAGGCTCCCCGCCTGGGTGAGCTGCTCCCGCACCGCGGGCCAGCCCCCATCGAAGAAGCTCAGGATATACCCTTTCTCCAGAAGGCCGGGCAGGACCTCGTCCCGGAAGGGGATGATGCTGTCCGCATCCCGGATGACGAAGGTCACCTCGGAGGGCTTGGATTCATGGTTCGCCGTATCCGCCGTTTCCGGCAGGAAGGAAAGGGGGACAAAGACCGCGTTTTCCCCGTAGACCCAGACCCGATTCTCCTGGGCCATCCGGTAGGGATCGTTTTCCAGATAGGTGCCCACGATGGTGAAGGTCTCCTCCGCCCAGTTCTCCGCCAGGCGCTGGGGGGAATAGGCTACGGCCCCGAAGCCGAAGTTCTGCTCCAGGAGCTTGTCCCCCAGCCGGAGGTGCAGAGTATCCCCCACCTCCAAGCCGCATTCTTTTGCCATGGCCTCCGGAATGACGCAGACCGGATTGTGCTCTTCGGAATCCTCCTTCGTCAGCAGCCGTCCCTGGCCTGCCTGAAGCTGCCCCTCCTGGTAGGGCCGGAGGCTCTCCGTGTCCTCCAGGTAGTGCACGTCCAGGGTATATTTGTCCGTTTCGATGATCTCGATCATTTTTCGGAGCCCGGCAAACTTCTCGGTCTCCAGGTAGTTCTCCGGTTCCCCCGCCAGGGGGGTGATGTATTCCCAGGTACCGTAAAGGGAGTCGTCCCCCAGCCTGACATAATCGTAGAGCGGGTTCATTTCCTTGCCTTCGTCGATGATCCCGCTGCCGCCGGTGGCATAGGGATCCACGCTGACCACGCAGACGTAACGCAGACCTTCTTCCATGTTCAGGAGGGTATCCGTGGAGACCCAGTTTTTCGAATAGGCGCCGTAGGTGGAGCCGCCCCAGCTGTACCGAGGTCTGTTGTCCGCCTTTTCCGGTATGGTGCCGTAGGCCCAAACATAGAGTTTCTTTTTGTTGATGTAGGCCCGGGACTGTTTCAGAAGCTCCTCGTTTCCGCACAGCACCTTCACATCCGTCAGCTTGATCCCCAGCTCCACCCCGGTGCCGCCGATGATGTCGAGCCGCAGGCTGTGGATATTCGGCGTTGTCCCCTCAAAGGTACCCTCCAGGACCAGGCGGGTCGTATTCAGGAACCGGACATGCATCAGATTGCGGTCATAGAGGAAGAGCCGGGGAAAGTCCGCGATCCCTCCGGTCATGTACCGCGTCTGGGTTTCGCTGATATAGGGCAGACCGGAAACCTGCTCCAGCTCCGCCTTGGTCAGGCTGCTGAGGTGGTACAGCTCATAGGGGGGGTTGCCGGCGTAAGCAGGATTGCCGTACCGGTCGGAGAGAAAGAAATCGTCCCCGGCCACCTGTACCAGCCGGTCCTCCGGGTGCTGGATGGTGAAATACCCGTGGTATTGCCCATAGTGCCGTTCGTACTCCCGCTTCGTCATGGCATAGTCCAGAAGGTTATACAGGAAGAGGAAGCTGGCTGCCGCAATGAGCACCAGGGTGACGATGGTCTTCACCGGGCTGCGCAGGAGCATCCGGATGCCGGTGGATCGTTTCATAACGCAACGCCTCCTCAAGACAACAGTCTTCTTCCGGCATACTACCACAGGAGAACCGGCGTGTCAAGACAAGTATAGTATGCAGCGCAAAACGCCGGGGCGGCATGAATGCGCCGCCCCGGCGGGGGGATCCGGAGCCCGTCTCAGTGGGCCGGGTTTTCCTTTTTGGGATAGCTCAGGGAATCCGTGGCGATGGAGGCGACCCCCGGCGCGCGGCGGCCCATGATCCGCTCCTTGGCGGAGTTATGCCGCAGCTCCTCGGGGATATGGATGACCACGCCGGTATCCGCCAGGTTCTGCTGCAAGGCTTCCACCTTCAGCCCCTGGAGGGTGGTTCCGCTCCGGATGGCCAGGGCCGCGGCGGTGCCGGAGACCTGGCCGGTGAATACGCAGTTGGGGATGCAGCGCATGATCTCCCAGCCCCGGCCTCCCGCGGAGACCATGCGGCCCGCGGCGGCGATATTCTCGATGCGCTTGTCGATCACCGCCTCATAGGGAAATTCGTATACCGCGGCGGGGTTTTCCAGGCAGTGGATCACCATGCCCACAGAGTGCTCCTCCCGGGCACCCTCGACCACCTGCATCTCCCTCAGCCCCCGGAGCCGCCGGGTCATGCGGAACTGGGGGAGGGTGGGCATGGTCATGAAGGCGTAGCCCGGCCGGTCATGCTTCTTCAGGTAGTCCAGGGCCAGGGTGCGGCTGAAATGCACATAGTCGTTCACCCCGTCCGCCGTGGTGCCGTAGAAGGTGGGGATCTCGCTTTTGGAGTTGTCCACATCCGGCCGGAGGCCGAACCACCGCATGCGGATATTGGCCAGCACGTCGTTGGTGGCGGTCTCGTTCTTGATCCGGTCCACATCCAGCTCGTAGGTCCAGGTGGAGACGATGCTCTTCTGGGTCTCGCAGTCCGCCCCGGCCCGGAACAGCATGTCGGAGTCGCCGGAGGCGTCGATCACCATTTTGGCCAGGTAGGCGCTGCGGCCGGATTTGTTTTCCACAATGACGCCTTTGCAGCGGTTGCCCTCCATGATGGGCATGCACACGCTGGTGTCGAACATCACCCTGACCCCCTCCTCCGCCATGAACTCGTCCAGGCCATGACGCAGGCGGGGATGTTGAAGGTGCATTGGTACCGGCCCGTGGGGGCCTCCACCTTCCAGGGGCTGCCCTTCCAGCAGTCCGGGATATCGTCGTAGGAATAGCGGTGGCAGACCTGCATCAGCTCCTCCGCCAGACCGCCGTAGATCCGGTGGCCCAGGCCGTCGTCGATGGGCAGGTATACGCATACGTGGCCCAGGGTGGCCAGCCCCCCCAGGGCGATGGTTTTTTCCAGCAGGGTGACGCTGACTCCGTTCCGAGCCGCTGCGGCGGCAGCGGCTACGCCGGCCAGACCGCCGCCGATGACCAGTACGTCCGTCTCCCCGGCAACCGGGATCTCCCGCCGTTCTTCCGTGATCGTTTTCATGTATATCACCCCATGATTATAGTAATCCCGTTTCAGGTTTCCGCCCAGCTGCGGGAACGGGCGACGGCCTTTTCCCACCGGACGCAGAGCTTTTCCGCCGCCTCCGGCGCCATTTGGGGGGTAAACACCGTGTCCGCATGGCGCAGCCTTGTCACATCCGACAGGTCGCTCCAGACGCCCGCCGCCAGGCCCGCCAGGAAGGCCGCGCCGAAGGCGGTGGTCTCCACCATCCGGGGCCGGTCGATGGGCTTCTGCAGGATATCCGCCTGGAACTGCATCAGGAAGCGGTTCACGCTGGCGCCGCCGTCCACCCGGAGGGAGGGGAGGGAAAAGCCCGCGTCCCGCTCCATGGCGGCGATCAGGTCCCGCACCTGGTAGGCGATGCTCTCCAGGGCGGCCCGGGCAATGTGCGCCCTGGAGCTGCCCCGGGTGAGCCCCACCAGGGCGCCCCGGGCATAGCTGTCCCAGTAGGGGGAGCCCAGGCCGGTAAAGGCGGGCACCAGGTATACATCCCCGTTATCCGGCAGGGAGAAGCTGAGGGCTTCGGTCTCCGCCGCGCTGGAGATGAGCTTCAGCTCATCCCGGAGCCACTGGATGGTGCTGCCCGCGTTGAATACGCTTCCCTCCAGGCAGCGGTAAGTCCTGTCCGCCAGGTGCCAGGCGACGCCGGAAACCAGCCCGTTTTCGCTCCGCACGGATTTTTCCCCGGTGTTCATCACCGCGAAGCAGCCGGTACCGTAGGTATTTTTGGCGTCCCCGGGCCGGATGCAGCCCTGGCCCAGCAGAGCCGCCTGCTGATCCCCCGCCGCGCCGCAGATGGGGATCCCCGCCAGGGCCTCCAGACCGGGGATCCCCGGGGCTACCCGGCCGTATTCCGCGGAACTGGCCACCGGGGTGGGGAGCATCCCCATGGGAAGCTCCAGCTCCCGGCACAGATCCTCATCCCAGCAGAGCCGGTCGATGTTGAAGACCATGGTGCGGCTGGCATTGGAGCAGTCCGTCACATGGGCCTTTCCCCCTGTGAGATTCCAGATCAGCCAGGTCTCCACGGTGCCGAAGAGCAGCTCCCCCCGCTTCGCCCGTTCCTCCGCTCCGGGGACGTTTTTCAGGATCCACCGGAGCTTGGTGCCGGAGAAATAGGGGTCGATGAGCAGGCCGGTGCGCTCCCGGATCACCGGCTCCAGCCCTCGGGCCGCCAGCTCCGCGCAGTAGTCCGCCGTTCTCCGGCATTGCCAGACGACGGCGTTGCAGACGGGTCTGCCCGTGTTCCGGTCCCACACGACGGTGGTCTCCCGCTGGTTGGCGATGCCGATGGCGGCGATATCCCCGGGGGCAAGGCCGCTCTGCTGAAAGGCCTCCCGCAGGGACTGGAGCTGGGTCTGCAGGATGAGCATGGGATCATGCTCCACCCATCCGGGCTTGGGATAGATCTGGGGCAGAGGATGCTGGGCGACAGCCGCCACCCCGCCGATGCAGTCGAACAGGATGGCCCGCGAGCTGGTGGTGCCCTGGTCCAGCGCGATGACGTAAGGGTTCATGGGAACCTCCTTGCCTTTTCCGTATGATTTCGATAAAATACATACTTGGAAAACGATGAGACAGCCGTGCTGACCACGGCAGAAAGACGGCGAAAATGGAAATACGGGAATTCACCCTTGCATCGGACGGAAACCTGACCCTCTCCTGCCGGGAGTACCGGCCGGAGGGCGATCCTATCGGGATCGTGCAGATTATCCACGGAGTGTCGGAGCACCAGGGGCGTTATGCGCCGTTTGCCGGGTACCTGGCGGAGAACGGATTTGCGGTGTACACCTCCGACCTGCCGGGCCATGGGCCGGCTGCGGCGGAAAACGGCAGCCTGGGCCGCTTCCCCTCCGGGGGCTGGCAGCAGGTGACGGATGCCCAGCATGCCCTTCTGGAGCGGGCAAGGGCGCTGTGGCCGGAAAAGCCCGTTTTTCTCTTCGGCCATAGTCTGGGGTCCTTCCTGGCCCGCACCTGCCTCATCCGCTGGCCCGGGGAGCTGCAGGGCTGCATCCTCTGCGGAACGACGCATCATGATCCGACCAAGATAAAGGCCGGCGCCGCCGCCGCCGAAATGGCGATAAAGCTGCGGGGGGAAGCCAAGGGCGGCCAATTCCTGAAGAAGCTGCTCTTCGATAATTTCAACCAGCGGATATCCGGCGCCGTTTCGCCCAATGCCTGGATCAGCCGGGATGAGGCGGTGGTGGCGGCCTATGATGCGGATCCCCTCTGCGGCGTCACCCCTTCCGCGGGAATGATGCTGGAGCTGCTGCGGGGACTTCGTTTCATCGCCGATCCGGCGAAGCAGCGGCGCATGGATCCGGAGCTCCCTGTCCTGATGATCTCGGGAACGGAGGATCCGGTGGGAGAATACGGCGCCGGAGTCCGCCGTGCGCTGGAAAGCTTCCGGAAGGCGGGGATGAAGAAAGCGGCGATGAAGCTCTATCCGGGAGACCGGCATGAGCTCCTCAATGAGCCGGACCGGGAAACGGTATATAAGGATATCCTGGCCTGGCTGAAGGCCCATGCGTAGTTTAGCATACTTTGCGGGGGATATCCACCGCTTTCCGTCTTGCGCATGCGGGGGAAATGGGGTAAAATGCCTCCAGAACGGAGGGGAAGGAGAAATTGCAGTATTTGTGGATCCCGGCAGCGGCGCTCCTGGCGGCGCTGGCCTTCTTCTCCCTGGCCGCCTTCCTCTGCGTCAGGACCATCACGAAGAGCGAGCGAAGGACGGAGGAACGGGTCAGAAGCAAGGATGAGGCGAATTTCCCCGAGGCCTTCAAGGCCTGGGACGAAAGCTGGGACAGGCGGCCCTTTACCCTGGATGTGGGGGACGCGGTCCTCAGCGGGGAGTATGTGATCCATCCCGAAGGGAAGAAGCGGGTGGTGATCCTCTGCCATGGGCATACGGTCTGCCGCCTGGGCGAGGTGAAATACGCTTCCCTGTTCTACGAGATGGGCTGGAGCCTCCTGCTTTACGACCATCGGTATTTCGGCCGCTCCACGGGGAGGTTCTGCACCCTGGGACAGAAGGAGTCCGAGGATCTGCGCAAGGTCATGGCCTTTGCCCGGCAGGTATTCGGGGAGGATGCGTCTATCGCCCTCCAGGGGGAGAGCATGGGCGCCGCCACAGTCCTGTATGTGCTGGACCGGGAGAAGCCGGTTTTTGCGGCGGCAGACTGTCCCTTTGCGGACACCCTGGAGCTGTTCCGATATCTGCTGCCCCACTGGGCCCATCTGCCCCGCTGGCCCCTGCTGCCCCTGGCGGTCCTTATGGGAAGGCTGATCTATGGGTATGATATCCCCAGGGTAAGTCCGGTCCGGTCCGTAGCCGGATCGGATACCCCCATCTGCCTGTTCCACGGGGAGGAGGACAGGCTCATCCCCTGCACCCACAGCAGCCGGCTTCTGGCTGCCAGCAGGAATCCGAAAAGCCGTATGCACCTGGTCCCCGGCGCCCGCCATGCCGCAGCGCTGGCGGGGGATCCGGAGGGATACAGGCGCGTACTGAAAGAATTCGTACAAGATTGCACAGAGGAGGATTGACATGAAACCGATCGAACTGACCGCAGAAAACTTCCAGGAGACCATCAGCAAGGGCGTGACCGTGGTGGACTTCTGGGCCAGCTGGTGCGGCCCCTGCAAAATGATGGCCCCCATCCTGGATGAGACCGCCGGGGAATATGCCGATGTGACCTTCGGCAAGGTGAACGTGGATGAGCAGCCCGCCCTGGCCAACGCCTTCCGGGTGAACGCCATCCCCACCCTGGTGTTCTTTAAGGATGGCCAGGCCGTGCAGCAGGCCGTGGGCCTCCAGCAGAAAACCGCTCTCAAGCGGATCATCGATGGGGTGAAGGGCTGATGCGTATCCGGGTCAATGAGAATAAAGAGATTGCGGACATGGTGAAGGACGGTCTGGAGCAGACCGGGGGCTACTGCCCCTGCCGCCGGGAGCGGACGCCGGATACCAAGTGCATGTGCAAGGAGTTCCGGGACCAGATCGCCGATCCCGATTTCGAGGGCTTCTGCCATTGCCAGCTTTACTACAAAGAAAAATGATCCCATGCGGATCGCCGCCCCGGATTTCCGGGGCGGCGGTTTTTGTCCGGGGCGGATGGGACGGGGCGTCTTTGCCGTCAGCCCGGATCACCACCTGTTCATGTTCTTCCTGTGCTTTTCCTGATATGCCTTCTTCAATTCATCCGATGTGATCCCATAGCACAGGAGAATATCGTTATAATACATGAGGACGTCCGTCAGCTCTTCGACCAGGTGATTTCGCAGGTCTGCGTCATGGCAGGCCTTCTCCCCGCCATGCTTTTTGACGATGTCGATCACTTCCCCGATCTCGCAGATCATCCAGAGCAGCTGATTGTTCGCGGCGGCAGGGGAAAGGGTCTGCCATTTGTCTTTATATCTCTCCTGTAAGGTCTTCTGCATTTCCAACATTTCATTGATGGTAAACTCTGCCACTTAGTTTTCCTCCATGATGGTTGATTCTTTCTCTATCTCGATCCAGTATCGTTCCAGGTCCACCTCCCGTTCCGCCAGGTGGACGGTGGATTCATACACGCCCCCGTTATGCAGGATGGTCCGCCTGCTGCCTTCGTTTTCCTTCAGGCAGCAAACCAGCACCCGGGGGAGGCCCAGCTCCCGGCATATCGGCAGCACCAGCCCCAGCATCTGCGTAGCGTAGCCCTTCCGCCGCTCGCTGGGGCAGACGGAATAGCCGATGTGTCCGGCGTACTTCTCCAGGAATTCGTTGAAGCGGCGGCGGATCTGAATGACGCCGACAATCTTGTCATCCGATTCCCGCACATAGATGTACTGGTTCATGGGGACCATGTCCGGCGGAGTGGTTTCCTCCCGCTTCAGGGCTTCCACCTGGTCCAGCCAGTCCTGCGTGCGGTCGAAGCGGCGCAGGGAGCCGCAGCCATCCATAGAACCGCCATGCTCCAGAAACTCCCTCCGGAATGTCTGGATCTGGGCGTCATAAGCCAGGGAGGGTTCGATCAGCTTCATCGTGTGCATTTTATGACAACACCTTTCCCAGCACCCGCAGGTCCTCCTCCTCCGCCACCCGGATGGGGTCGTAGCGCCGGTTCAGAGAGAGGAGCGCGGGAGCTCCTCCGGCCTTTCCCAGCATCTTGCAGTAGGCGTCCCCCCGGTAGAGGAAGATCCCCACCTCCCCGGGCTCCAGAGTCTCCTGCCGCTGGACGTATACCACCTGCCTGTCCGCGTACCGGGGCTCCATGCTGTCCCCGCTGATGCGCACGGCATAGTCCGTTCCCCGGGGCGCCTCCTCCGGGAGCTCCAGCAGGCGGTGATCGCTGCTGTCCAGAAACTGGCCGGTACCGGCGGAGACGGGGAGGTCGTACAGGGGGATGACCCGCCCGGGCTTCCGGGCCTCCGGGACCTCCTCCCCAAAGGCGGCGTCCCCCTTCAGCAGACGGATATACTCCTCCACCCGCCGCCGCCCCAGGGCGTTCAGACCGGAGAGGGCGTCCTCCATGCCGAGGAAGCGGTGCAGCACATCCCGCACCCCATAGAGGCGGCAGAGGAGCAGCAGCTGCTGGGCATTGGGCAGGTTCACCCCCCGCTCCCATTTGGAGATGGACTTCTGGGTGCAGGGGCAGCCGGAATTCGTCAGATACGCCGCCGCCTCCCCCTGGGAAAGGCCGGCCTCCCGCCGGAGCCCGGCCAGGGTATCTCCGATATGCATGGTCATCACCTCAGTATAAATATAGCATATTTTCCCCGGGCCCGCAAGGGCGGCCGGGGGAAATTTCTCTAAATAAGCGAAAAATATCTATTGAAATCGCTTATAAAGCGTATTATAATGCGCACGAAGGGAGAGATGGGCGATGGACGGACCGAGGAGGATCATTCTCCATGTGGATATGAACAGCTTTTATGCCAGCGTGGAGTGCCTCCATCAGCCCGGCCTTCGGGATAAGCCCGTGGCGGTGGGGGGCGATGCGGAGCTGCGGCATGGGATCATCCTGGCCAAGAATCAGCTGGCCAAGGGCTGCGGGGTGAAGACCGGGGAGGCCCTTTGGCAGGCGCGGCAGAAATGCCCGGAGCTGGTGATCGTTCATCCCCATTATGACCAGTATATGCGCTTTTCCCGTCTGGCCCGGGAGATCTACGGGGAGTATACGGACCGGGTGGAGCCCTTCGGCCTGGACGAATGCTGGCTGGACGCCACCGGCACCGAGAGCCAGAAAAAGGGCGGGGAGGCCCTGGCTCAGGAGCTGCGCCGCCGGGTGAAGGCGGAGCTGGGGGTGACGGTCTCCGTGGGGGTGAGCGACAATAAGATCTTCGCCAAGCTGGGCTCGGATTACCGCAAGCCGGATGCGGTGACGGTCTTCTCCCGCCGGGAAATGAGGGAGAAGGTCTGGCCCCTGCCGGCGACGGAGCTGCTGTATGTGGGCCCCGCCACCGGGCGGAAGCTGAAGAGCTACGGAGTGGAGACCATCGGTCAGCTGGCCCGTACCCCGCCGGAGTACCTGAAGAGCTGGTTCGGCAAGGTGGGCCCCATGCTCCACGGCTTTGCCAACGGTCATGATCTCACCCCCGTGGCCCGGGCGGGGGAGGCGAGTCCGGTGAAGAGCGTGGGCAATTCCATGACCACGGCCCGGGACCTCGCCAGCCTGGAGGATATCTCCGCCGTGTACTGGGTGCTGTGCGAGAGCGTGGCCGCCCGGCTGCGGGAGGGGGGCTTCCTCTGCCGCACGGTGCAGATCGGCCTGCGGGATTTCGGCCTGTATTCCTTCCAGCGGCAGCTCGCCCTGGAGACCCCCTCCTGCCTGGCCTCGGAGCTCCATGGGGCCGCCATGGCCCTGGTGAAGGCAAGCTGGGATGAGCGCCGTCCACTCCGCAGCGTGGGGGTCCGGGGAGCGGAGCTGATCCCCGCCTCCGCCCCCCGGCAGCTGAGCCTGTTCCGGGAGGAGGAAGGGCGGGAGAAGCAGGAGCGGCTGGAGCGGAGCGTGGAGGAGCTCCGGCGGCGCTTCGGCAAGGGCGTCATCGGCCGGGCGGCTGCCCGGCTCCACACGGATCTGTGGTCCCCGGATCTGGAGAAGACCCAGGTGATCCACCCCATCGGACTGCTGAAAACTCCGCTCTGACCCGCCGGGACGGGGCCTGCGGTTTCCCGCGTCCCGCCGCAGCGGCTGGCTTCCCCGCGGGGGAAGCTGTCAGCCGCCGTCTTCCGCAAGGCGGATGACTGATGAGGAACATCTGCTCCAGCCGCAGCAGACGATTCAAATATCGATGTAAGTTGTCGGGTGAACGGATCGAGGAGAAACAATGGAAGAAACAAACAGCGCAAGCAACGCAAAAGTCTACGTGGCGGTGAAGGCCCGGTTCGAGCCGGATGGGCGGCTCATACCCCTCTCCGTCACCTGGGAGGACGGGGTGGAATACCCCATCGACCGGGTGCTGGAGCGGAAGCGCGCCGCCAGCATAAAGGCCGGGGGAACGGGCTTCCGGTACCGCATCCGCATCGGCAGCCGGGAGACCTACCTCTTTCTGGAGGAGGACAAGTGGTTTGTGGAGAGAAGGTGACGGGAGCAGAGGCCTTGAAACGCCGCTGCGCTTTCGCTATACTGTCAGATAGCCGAAGGGGGGATAGATATGGCTTCCAGCAAGGAATATCTGGAATTCATCCTGGATCAGCTTTCTCCGCTGGACGGGGTCTCCTGGCGGGCCATGATGGGGGAGTACATCATCTATTGCCGGGGGAAGATCATCGGCGGGATCTATGACGACCGGTTCCTGGTGAAGCCCACGGCCTCCGCAAAGCGGCTGCTGCCGGACGCGCGCCCGGAGCTGCCCTATGAGGGGGCGAAGGAGATGCTCCCGGCGGACTGCGCGGACGACCGGGAAGCTCTGTGCGGCCTGGTGCGGGCGATAGCCGCCGAATTGCCGGCGCGGAAGAAAAAGGCCGGAGCCGGACAGACATACGAAGCGGAGGATGGACGATGAAACAGCTGATTGCGATCTGCGGCCTGGACTGCGGGACCTGCGAGGCCCGCACCGCCACGCTGAAGGACGACGACGCCCTGCGGCGGAAGGTGGCCAGGCTCTGGTCGGAGCTGAACCATGCGGAGATCACGCCGGAGATGATCAACTGCGTGGGCTGCCGCGTGGACGGGGTGAAAACGCCCTACTGCGAATCCCTCTGTCCCATCCGGCAGTGCGCGCTGGAGAGAAGGGTCGATACCTGTGCCGACTGCGGAGAGATGGAGACCTGCAAAAAGCTGGGCATGATCACCCGGAACAATCCGGAGGCCTTGAGGAATCTGAAGGCGTAGTTTCGGAAAAATGCGGAAAATAACGACGCCGTTGTGACAAACGGCGCCGTTTTTGTGTATACAGAGTGAGGGCCTTCAGTACGCAAGGAAAGAAGGGATCTGTCTGGAACGGGAAGAGTTTCTGCTTCTTGCGGGAAAGTATAAGGACACCGTGTTCCGCGTGGCGCTCAACGCTCTCGGCTCGCCTCATGACGCCGACGATATCGTGCAGGAGACCCTGCTCCGGCTCTGGAAGCGGAGCGAGCCCTTTGAGAGCGAAGCCCACGCAAAGAACTGGATGATCCGCGTGGCGCTGAACCTGTGCAAAAATGTATTCCGGGCGCCCTGGCGGAAGCATCTGCCCCTGGAGGAACTGGACGCTGCGGCGGTCTTTGAAACGCCGGAGCAGAGCGCCCTGTTCGCTCAGGTCATGGCCCTGCCGGAAAAATACCGCACGGCCCTGTACTTATTCTACTATGAGGAATATTCCGTCAGGGAGATCGCCTCCCTGCTGAAAATCAGCGAAACGGCGGTGACCACCCGGCTCTCCCGGGCGAGACAGGCACTGAAATCGAGCCTGACGGAGGTAGGCTGATATGGGAAGAGAAGAATACCGGGAGATGTTTTCCCGGCTGCATACCTCGATCGACGAGGAGGCGATCATCATGAATCAGAAACGACAGAGAAAACCGCGCATTGCCGCCCTGGTGCTGGCCGCTGTGCTGGTGCTGGCCCTTGCGGCGGGCGCCGCGGCGGTCTGGCAGCATCGGTTCCAGGATCTGATCGTCCTGGGTACCAGGACGCCCTCGCCGGATACGACGCCCCAAATCGTGGATCCCGAGGATCCCCGGCCCGCATATGAGGATCTCCATTTGCGGGGCTGGAGCTCCCTCTCTCTGCAGGGCTTTGCGGGAAGCCCGGAGTTTGAGGCGGCAAAGGAATGGGCGGAGTTTTTGGACGGCTATGACCGGGACAGAGAGATATGGAATGCGGTGAACGAGAACGGCAGCCCCCCCGCAGCGTTCATGGAGGAATACCTTTCTAACCAGTATTACCTCTATTCGCAGGAAATGGCGGATGAGCTCCACAGGATCGCGGAGAAGTACGGGCTCGCGCTCCATACGGGAGGCTCCGTATCCGTGACGATCCCTGAGCTGGAGGAACGCGTCGGCGACTTCCTCCCGGTCACCGAAATGGGAGGCACTTACCTCCCCGACGGGACCTGCTTCGCAGGCTGCCGCACAGACGACGGGGAGTATTATTATTTATACCGCTCCATGAAGGGCGTGCTGGACACGAAAATGGTCAGCGTCAGAGACGCGGAAAGCTTTGAGCAGTGGACATACCGGACCGCCTGCGGCGTGACCGTGCTGATTTGCCTGAGCGAGGAAACGGGCTGGATCGTCGCCGATCTGGAGCAGAGCTTTGTAACGGTCCGGGTGCTGCTCGATAGTCAGTATCCCGATCCGATCACCGGGGAGCAGCTCCAGGCCATTGCGGACAGCATCGATTTTTCCATCCTCTGAGTCGGAAGCGGAAGAAAACCATCGGGAGGTGCGGCAGCCGCCGCACCTCCCGAAATACATTTGCGAGGATCATCGGATCCGCATATCCGGTTCCGCCAGGCGGAGGAGGATGGCCGCCGCCTCGCACCGGCGGAGTTGATTATCAGGATAGAAATCTCCCGCCTCGTTCATCCCGTTCAGCACCCCCGCCCGGTACAGGAGATAGATCTCCCCGGCGGCGTAGTCCCCCCGGGCCACATCCGGGATCTTTGCCGTGTCCCGGAGGGCGGGCAGGTCCTCCGTCTCCACCGTATGGGCCAGCACCCGGGCGGCCTCGGCCCGGGTGGCGGGGAGGGTCAGATCCCGGAAATCCTTTTTGCCGATGACGCCGTTTTCCGTGCAGTACTTGTAGTATACGTCGTACCAGCGGCTGCCGTAGCTCTGATCGAACTCAGCCGTGCCGCCATGGCGGATGCTGTGCAGCCGGGCGGCCAGGGCCAGACCTGGGCTACGGTCAGCAGCCCCTCCGGGTCAAAGCGGCCGTCCTCCATGCCCTGCATGAGGCCCAGGGCGGTGACGCCGCCGATGGCCTCCCTGGCCCAGGCCGCCCGGGGGAAATCCGGGTACCGGGCCTCCGCCTCCGCCGCCTGACGGACCGTCAGGAGCCGCCGGAAGATCAGGGCGTGACCTGCGGGGTCGGGATGGGGGTCCAGGTCAAAGCCGGAAAGGGAGCGGGGGGAGAAGCACACATTGGTGCTCACGTCCCGGATATCCGCGATCCGGTACTCCCCGGCGCTGGGGCTCTCCTCCAGCCAGGCGTTCATCTGGTCCAGGTAAGTCTGGGCCACGCTGCCCACATGGAGGGAGAAAAAGCCCAGGGTGTACTCCAGCATGCTGTAGGGGTTATAGAAGTCTGTGACATAGATGTCCGCCGAGGGGTTCAGGGCCCGGATGCGGGCGATGATGGCTTCCCAGTTCTCCTTGAAGCGGGCGACATGCCGGGCATATTCCTCCTGGGCTTCCTGGGAGGTGAGGATATCCCCCGCCCCGGCCAGATCCGTCAGCAGACTGCTCAGATTCCCCTCCGCCACGGACTGACCCAGGGAGGTGAGCCGGTGGATGGCGGGATGGAGCAGATCGTTGGAGCCGATGGTGAGGGTGATGGTATCCGCCTCTGCCACCGCCTCCCGGTAGGTCCGGGTATCCAGAGCCTGCAGGAGCCCGTCCGTATCCATGCCGCTCACCGCCAGGGGGATCAGCCGGGCGCCCATGGCCTCCGCCAGAAGGACGGGAAAGCTCCCCGCCGGAGCGGAGCCGGGGACGGTGTAGCCGTCCAGGCGGTAACCATCCGCGATGCTGTCCCCCAGGGCGACATATACCGGTTCCGACCCGGCGGCGGGGAAGAGCCCGGCGGTGAGGACCAGGCACAGCAGCAGGCAGAGAATGCGGGTAAAGGTCTTCATCTATCCTACCTCCTTGGAAAATTCGCCGGGGCTTGCCTCCGGCGGCTTCTTGGTTTATAGTTGGATGCATGGAAAAAACGATTTCGGCGCAGCGGAGAAAGGAGCGGCATATGACCAGCATCGAGCAGATCAGCGGGTTTTCCATGGACCTGTTCAGCCTGAAGGGAAAGACGGCCATCGTCACCGGCGCGAATAAAGGCCTGGGGATGAGCTATGCCCTGGCCCTTGCCCGGGCGGGAGCGGACCTGTTCATCCCCTATCGTTCAGGGGATACGGAGGATATCCGCCGCCTCATTGAGGAATCCGGCAGACGGGTGGAGTTCTTCCAGGGGGACCTGCTGGATATGGCCTACCTGAAGGCCATCCCCGGCAAATGCCTGGAGGCCTACGGGAAGATCGATATCCTGGTGAACAATGCGGGGACCAACTGCTTCGCGGATTTCCTGGAGTTTCCGGACGAGGGCTGGGACCGGGTGATCCGGGTGAATCTGGAGGCCGTGTACTACCTGGGCCATGAGACGGCGAAGATCATGGCGAAGCAGGGCCGCGGGAAGATCATCAACGTGGGGTCTGCCCTGAGCTATACGGCGGACGCCAAGTGTCCCGCCTACGTTACGGCGAAGCACGGGGTCATCGGCATCACCCGCAGCTTTGCCAATGAGCTGGGGAAGTACAATATCCAGTGCAACGCCATCTGCCCCGGCTTTATCCAGACGGACGTCATCAAGGACATCGCCCAGGACCCTGTGTTCATTCAGCATATCACGGGCCGCATCGCCCAGGGCCGCTGGGGCACTCTGGGGGACGTGATGGGTACGGTGGTGTTTCTGGCCAGCGCCGCCAGCGACTACGTAAACGGCGCGGATATCAAGGTGGACGGAGGCTTCTCCACCGTCCTGTAAGGAAGCGAGCAGCGTGGAAGCAAGGGAATACTATGAATGCCATGGTCACATTTTCATGGATGGGACCAACTATAAGAACGCCATGGCCCGGCACCGTCCTGAGCCGGATAAGGCCCTCATCCGGGAGCGCCTTGCGGCTTTGCGGGCCGCCGGGGTGGTGTATTACCGGGATGGAGGCGATATCCTGGGGGCCTCCGCCTATGCCCGGGAGGCGGCGGGGGAATACGGGATCGAGTACCGCACCTGCGTTTTTGCCACCCACAAGCGCAAGCAGTACGGCTGGATCGTGGGCCATGCCTTCCAGGGAGCGGGAGAATTCCGCGCCCTGGTGGAGCGGGCGAAGGCGGAGCGGGCGGATTTCATCAAGCTCATGATCTCCGGCATCATGGATTTCCAGACCCCGGGCGGTCTCATGGGCGGCGGCCTGGAGCCGGGGGAGATCGGGGAGCTGATCCATATTGCCCATGGGGAGGGCTTCCGGGTCATGGCCCATGTGAACGGGGCGGAGCGGATCCGGATCGCCCTGGAGGCCGGGCTGGACAGCGTGGAGCACGGGTATTTCGGGGATGAGGACTGCCTCCGTTACCTGGCCCAGACCGGAGCCGTGTGGGTCCCCACCCTGGCGGCCACCGCGGGCTTCGCCGGAAGGGAGGGGTTCGGCCCCGGTGTAGCGGAGGCGAATGTCCGCAGCCAGGGGGATATGCTGCGAAGGGCGGCGGAGATGGGCGTCCTTATCGCCGCCGGGTCTGACGCGGGAGCCTACGGCGTCCCCCCGGATACGGGCATTCATATGGAGCATGCCCTGCTGGCGGCGGCGGGCGTCCCCGCGAAAACTCTCCGGGCGGGGGACAAGGCCATCCGGGAGCGGTTCAAACGGGACTGAAATGAACAGGCGGCGGAGCGAAACGCTCTGCCGTCCTTTTTTATTCGCAGGAATCGATGGCGGGAAGAAGCTCCGCCCAGCGGGAAAGGCGCAGATGGGGGAAATCCGGCTCCAGCTCGTCCGCCGCAGACCGGTAGGGGCAGGGGAGCTCCGGGCAGACATAGTATACCGGGAACAGGCCCGATTCATGCGCGCCGAGGATATCGGCCCGGGGATTGTCTCCGCAGTACCAGACCTGTTTTGCCTCCAGTCCCGCCTTTCGGAGGGCCAGACGGAAGAATTCCGGCGCAGGCTTCCGGGTGCCGTATTCGCAGGAGCAGAGGATAAAGGAAAAATCGTGCTCCGGCAGGAGACGGCCGATCCGCTTCTTCAGGTTTTCCTCCCGGAAGTTCATGTTGCTGAGCACGGCGGTGCGGATGCCTCTGGCCTTCAGCTCCCCAAGAAGGGAACGGATCCCCGGCATGGGCTTTCCCGGTCCCGCGGCATCCCAGAATACCCGCTCAAGGCGGATGAGATCCAGAGAGAAGGTCAGATCGAAGCCCTCGTAAATGAGGCGCTTTGCGCACATATCCATCAGGTCCGCTCCCGCCGCCCGGGAGGCAGCCATGAGCCGCTCCAGCGCGGAGGCATAGGCGTCGGCCAGAGCGGCTGCGCCGATCCCCCGGGGATTTTCGGTGCAGCAGGTCAGCACCGCCCGGAAGCCGGCCTCCCGGTCGAAGGCGGGCTCGTAGACCAGGGTGTTGCCGTAGTCGAACAGGATCATTTCCGGTTTCCGCATCCCGTTCCTCATAGATGGAGCATGGCGGAGGCGATGGCAAAATAGATCAGCAGGCTCAACGCATCCACGATGGTGGTGATGAAGGGGCTGGCGCACACCGCCGGGTCGAGGCCGATCCGCTTGGCCAGAAGGGGCAGGCTGCAGCCGATGAGCTTTGCCGCCAGGATGGTGAGGATCATGGTGAAGCAGACCACCAGCGCCACGGAGACGGTGACCTCCGGATTATGCATGAGAAGCCGGTCCACCAGGATCACCTTCCCGAAGCAGACGACGGCCAGAGATACGCCGCAGAGGAGAGAGACCCGGGTCTCCTTCCAGATGACCGAAAGCACATCCGCCGGCTCCACCTCCCCCAGAGAGAGGCCGCGGATCACGGTGACGGAGGCCTGGCTGCCGGAGTTGCCGCCGGTATCCATGAGCATAGGGATGAACAGGAGCAGCGCACCCTGGGCCGCCAGCGCCGTCTCAAAGGAGCTGAGGATCATGCTGGTAAAGGTGGCGGAGACCATCAGGAGCAGCAGCCAGGGGATGCGCTTGGACCAGATGTCTGTCACGGCGGTGCGGAGATAGGGCTTGTCCGAAGGCAGGATGGCCGCCATCCTCTCAATATCCTCCGTGGCCTCTTCCTTAATGACGTCGATGGCGTCGTCAACCGTGACGATGCCCACCAGCCGGTTCTCGCCGTCCACCACCGGCAGGGCGGTGAAGTCATATTTGGCCAGGGCTTCCGCCGTGGCCTCCTGGTCCTCCAGGGTGGTGACGGAGATCACGTTGGTGTTCATCAGGTCCCGCACCAGGCTGTCCTCCTCCGCCAGAATGAGCGTGCGGATGGTGATGGTGCCGATGAGGTGCCGGGCGTCGTCCGTGATATAGCAGTTGTAAACGGTTTCCTTGTCAAAGCCTACCCGGCGGATGCGCTTGATGGCCTCCCCAACGGTCATGGCGGGGCGGAGGGTGACCATCTCCGTGGTCATGATGCTGCCGGCGCTGTCCTCCGGGTATTTCAGCAGCTCGTTGATGGTGGCCCGCAGGTCCGGATCGGCCTGCTGCAGGATGCGCTTTACCACATTGGCGGGCATCTCCTCCACCAGATCGGCGGCGTCGTCGGCATAGAGCTCGTTCACCACTTCCTTGAGTTCGCTGTCCGAGAAGCCCTTGATGAGCATTTCCTGCTCCTCCGGGTCCATCTCCACAAAGGTCTCCGCCGCCAGCTCCTTGGGAAGAAGGCGGAAGAAAAAGGGCAGGGTCTCTGCGGGAAGATCCTCGAAGATGGATTCGATGTCCGCCCCGTTCATGGTGACCAGAACGTCCCGGATGGCAGTATACTTTTTCTGCTTCAGCAGCATGCTGAAGGTGTCTGCGAGTGAAGCCATGCTCCGCCCTCCCTTCGGCTCAAAGGTGAGTATTCAGTATACCCGATTATACAAAAGAATTCAAGGGTTTTGCGCGCCCGGTTAGGGCGGAAAATGTAGAGTCGTCAATGATGGGTGACACATTCCTCGAAAAAAATAAGACGTAGATTATGGGATTGAATTTGAGGAAGAAGGAGGAGCCGGAGGCGACGCCTTCTTCCTCAAATTCGGCGCGGTTCAGATGGTCTTGCTC
>JAFWOX010000064.1 GCA_017545325.1 Oscillospiraceae bacterium
GCCGCTGCGCGCCTCGGTCGTACACTTCGACACTTGCGGCGATAGCAGTATTTTGGGGCAAAAATGAATTTCGCCCCAAAATGAATCTCATCTCATTCGCGCCTGCGGGCGCGAACTCTGCGAGGCTTTTGTCCCTTTGTCTACATTCTGAGGGGGACGCCCGGCAGGGCGTCCCCTCAGTATTTTCGTTTAGCCCTCGCTGACCATCCGGGCCAGGACGGTAAAGGCTACGCGGCACCAGGAGCCTCCCATAAAGGCGCCCTCCCCGTGGACCGGGTCAATGAAATGGGGGAAGCCCCGCTCCATCAGGAAGCCCAGGTAGCGGTCGATGATCATTTTGGCTTCCTTCTTCTTCCCCGCAGCCCAGAGGCCGGTGAGGATAAAGAGCTGGCCCAGAGGGCTGATGGCCCCGCAGCCCATCTTGACCCCGGTCATCTCGAATACGTCGCTCAGCATACTCTCACTGCCGATGCCGTAGGGGCTCAGCAGCTTGCCTTCCTCCTCCAGGAGATTCTGACAGAGCTTATCCAGCACGGCCTTGGGCAGGCGGTCGCCCAGCACCAGAGGGATATAGAAGATATTGGAGGGGGAGAAGACGGGCTCATGGGTGTAGTTCTTCAGGCAGACGAACTTTTCCCCGTCCCACATCTTTTCCAGCATCTTTTCCAGCAGGTCCCTGGACATTTTGTACCAGCCGTCCACCTCCGCCTGGGGCTTGCCCAGGAGCTTCGCCAGGTCGCCCTGGGCCTCGAAATTCAGCACCTCGAAGGCGCAGAGGTCCGGGCTGGCCATGGGCTTGCCTTCCATGAAGGCGGTGACCTCGTCGAAGCCGCATTCCGTACCGTTGTCGAAGCCGGGGAGGCCGTCCTTGTCATCATCCCGGCATTCCATGAACCACATGGCCCACTTCCCGGCGCCGATATAGAGCTTCTCCAGATCCTCCCGGGGCCACTCCTTGGAAAGGTCGTGACGGGCCAGGATGTTCTTGATGGCCCAGCCATAGATGGGGGGCTTGATGCCGCCGGTGGCCAGCTGCCCCTCGTCGTAGCTGTCCGCAAGCTGGCCGTCCTCACCCTGGCGCTCCAGGGGAGCCAGGAGCAGGTTGCGGGACAGATCCGGGATATCCTGCAGGGCTACGCCGTTCTGCACCTGCTGCCACTGGGAGCACATCACGCCGGGGAACATCTGCTGCATCCAGCGGGGGGTGAGCTGCGTGGGGCCCACCAGCATGGTCCAAAGGGCGTAAGCCGTCTCCTCCGCCTTCTGGGCGTAGGGCTCCGCCAGCTTGGGATATTTGGCCAAAAAGGCCTCCCAGTCCGCCAGCATGTCCGCCTTGCCCTGGGCGTAGGTCCCGTAGTCCTCCGGCACCTTGACCATGTAGGGAAACTCATCCACGGCCAGGGTGAAGGTCCCGTCCGGACCGGGGGAGGTGAAGCCTTCGATGCTCGTGGAGTTGATGGTGTACCAGCTCCAGGAATCCTTGAAGGCGAAGCCGGAGCCCTCCAGCCCCTTGAAGCAGAGGGGCATGGCATGCTGAGGGATACTCTCCCAGGCCCCGTCCTTCCTGGGCCGCAGGGCCTCGTAGGGGGCGGCGGTGCGGGTCCACTCCAGGCCCATGCCCGGGTCCCCCTCCGCCATGAGCCTGGTGGGGGTGGCCCAGGTGAAGCGCACGTCGCCGTGCCGGGTATGGAGCGCCAGCTCCGCGGGGCCGGTCTGCTGGGTGGCGAAGGCGACCCGATGGCCCTCAAAGGTGGGGTAGATGCGGTAGAGTCTGCCCCCCTCGGCGGATTGGCCGTGGGTGCGGCTGCCGTGGCTGGTGACCAGATTCAGCTGCCCCTTGCCGTATTTCACGTTGTCGATACTCAGGGCCAAAAAGGCCCCCGCCCGGGAGAAGCGGTAGATGCTCACGGGGAAATACTGGGGTGCGCCGCGGAAGAAGGGGTCGGCGGGCTTGGACATGGTTTTGCTGGGCATGGGAAAACCTCCTTATATCCTTTTTTCAGTCTTTGCTGATCCGTTTACCGAGAGAAAGGGGATAAAGCTTATCCCTCGCTGACCATTCTGGCCAGCACGGTGAACACCGCCCGGTTCCAGGTGCCGCAGAAGACGGTGCCCTCCCCATGGATGGGGTCGATGAAGTGGCTGAAGCCGCCGTCCATCAGGCGGCAGAGATAGCGGTCGATGATCATTTTGGCCTCCTTCTTCTTCCCCGCTTCCCAAAGGCCGGCGAGGATGAAGAGCTGGCCCGGCGGGCTGATGGGGCCGCAGCCCATCTTCACCCCGGTGAACTCGTACACTTCGGAATCCAGGTTCTCGCTGGCCAGGCCGTAGGGGCTCAGAAGCTTGCCCTCCACCAGCAGATCGGCGCACATCTTGTCCACGATCTCCGGCGGCAGTCGAGACCCCAGCACCAGGGGGATATAATGCATGTTGGAGCCGGAGAAGATCGGCTCATGGGTATACTGCTTCAGGCAGACGAAGTGCTCCCCGTCCCACATCTTATCGATCATCTTCTCCAGCAGATCCCTGGATTTTTTGTACCACCCGTCGATCTCCGCCCGGGGCTTGCCCAGGAGCCTGGCCAGGTCCCCCTGGGCCTCGAAGTTCAGCACCTCCTGGGCGCACAGGTCCGGGGTGGCCATGCTGATGCCGTTCCGGAAAGCGGTGACCTCGTCGAAGCCGTTCTCGTTGCCGCCCTCGAAGCCGGGGAGACCGTCCCCGTCGTCATCCCGGCAGTCCATGAACCACTGGGCCCACTTCCCGGCGCCCGCGTACAGCTTTTCCAGGTCCTCCCTGGGCCACTCCTCGGCCAGGTCATGGTGGGCCATGATGTTTTTCAGCGCCCAGCCATAGATGGGCGGCTTGATGCTGCCGGTGGCCAGGAAGGCCTCGTCATAGCCGTCGGAGAGCTGGCCGTCCTCCCCCTGGCGCTCCAGGGGGGCCAGGAGCAGGTTCCGGGAAAGCTCGGGGTCGTCCTGCAGGGCGACGCCGTTCTGCACCAGCTGCCACTGGGAGTCCATCTCCCCGGGGAACATGAGCATCATCCAGTAGGGGGTGAGCTGGGTGGGCTCCACCAGGTGGGTCCAGAGGGTGTAGGCCGTCTCCTCCCGCTTTTTGTCGTAGGGGGCGATCATCTTCGGATATTTGGCCAGGAAGTCCTCCCAGGACTTCAGCATATCCGCCTTGCCCTCCGCATAGGTGCCGTAATTGCCGTGGACCTTCACCATATAGGGGAACTCCTCCACCACCAGGGTGAAGCGTCCGTCCGGACCGGGGGAGGTGAAGCCGTCGATCTCCGTGGAGTTCAGGCTGTACCAGTTCCAGGAGTCCTTGAAGGCGAAGCCGGAGCCCTCCAGACCCTTGAAGCACAGGGGAGTGCCCAGCCGGGGCACGCTCTCCCAGGAGCCGTCCTTCCTGGGCTTGACGAGCTCATAGGGGGCGGCGGTGCGGGTCCACTCCAGGCCCATGCCCGGGTCACCCTCCGCCATGAGCCGGGTGGTGCCGGCCCAGGTGAAGCGCACGTCGCCGCGGCGGGTATGGAGCACCAGCTCCGCGGGGTCGATGAGCTGGGTGGAGAAGGCGATCCGCCTGCCCTCGAAGGTGGGATAGATCCGGTAGACCTTGGTGCCGTCGGGGCTGCGGCCGTGGGTGTGCATGCCCCGGTTGGTGGTGAGGTTCAGGGCGCCCTTGCCGTACTTGGCGTTATCAATGCTCAGGGCCAGCCAGGCCCCGGCCCGGGAAAACATGTACCGGTCCACGGGAAAATACTGCGGGGCATTCCGGAAATAGGGGTCGCAGGAGACGGCGGTCACCCGCTCCCGGATATGCTTCGCCTGCTCGATCTCGTCCACCATGGCGATGGCGAAGTCCGCATAGGAGATGTAGCTCTGGCCCATCCGGTTCCTGATCACCACGTCGCCCCCCAGGGTGTAGCTGCCGCTGCGGGCCCCATTGGGGTCGAAGGTGCCGGCGGGACTGAAAAAGGTCCAGTTCATATCCGCCTCTTTGAACAGGTCCAGGGCCACCTTGGCGGCGTAGGGCACCGCGCGGAAGGGCTCCGGGATGCCGTCTACCACCTGCTCTGTTCTGGTCTCGTCCGTGTACAGGCTGCCGTAGCCGCCGATGGTGAGGAACCGCACGTCGGGCAGCTCCCCGCCGATGGCGATGAGGTGCTTCGCGGCGTCGATATGCTCCTGCTCCTTCCCCGGCACATCAAAGGGGGTACCGAAGGCGTTCACGACGGCGCGGAAGTCCTTCAGATCCGCTGCCGTCAGGTCGAACAGGCTTTTCGCCAAAATGGCGCAGCCCGCCGGGACCCGTGCTTCGCTGCCGGGCTTCACGATGGCGGTGACGCTGTGCCCCCGGCCCAGGGCCTCCGCTGCAATGAGCTTGCCCGCCTTACCGGCGGCGCCGATGACTGCGATCTTCATGAAATTCCCTCCCCTTATTCATAAAGTTTTGTGCTTTTTATACAGTATATCAGAAATTAAGGAAAAGGGAAGGGAAAAACGGACGGTTTTGAACAGATCGTTCCCGCGGGATCAGGAAACCGCCGGAGCTCACCGGGAGGAGAGGGGCCTTTGCCCGACCTCAGGCCTCCCGCCGCCGCAGGGTCCTGCCCAGGAGCCAGAGGGCGAAGATCGCCCCCAGACCCTCTCCCGCCGGGAGGGCGGCGGCCAGGCCGGTTTCCCCGAAGAGCCAGTCCAGCAGGAACATGCAGGGAATATAGAAGACGATCTCCCGCACGAAGGCGTGGAGGAGGGTGGCCCGTCCCTTTCCCATGGCCTGGAGGCCGTAGGAGGTGTGGTAATTCAGGAACTGGAAGGGGGAGGCCAGGCAGCGGATGCGCAGGAAGAGGGCAGCATAGGCCACGGTGCGCAGGGCTTCAGCGTTGTTCTCCCCGCCGGTGCGGAGGAAGATCCCCACCGCAGGCCGGGCGACGATCTCGAAGAAGACCATGCTCCCCAGACAGATGAGCAGGCCCGCCCTTCGGGCGGTGCGGATGGTCTCCTCCATCCTGGCCCGGTTGCCGGAGGAGTAATTGTAAGCCACGATGGGGAGCATGCCCATGCAGAGCCCCACGTTCATGGCATTGGGGATGCGCTCCACCTTCATCACGATGCCCATCCCCGCCAGCACCAGGTCGTCATGGCCGGAGGCCAGGATGTTCACGCAGACGTTGGCCAGGTCGAAGAGGGCCAGGAGCACCGCCGAGGGGACGCCCACGGCGTAGATCCCCCTCCGGTCCTCCCTTTCGATCCCCGCCGCCTCTTTTGCGCTCAGGCTCAGGGGCGATTCCCTGCCCGCCCTCCGGCAGGCGATGAGCAGATAGACGCAGGCGGCGGCGTTGGACAGGGCGGTGGCGATGGCGGCGCCCAGGACCTCATTGCCCGGAGGCAGAAGGACGAACATGAACAGGGGGTCCAGGATCATGTTCAGGATGCCGCCCCCGCTGAGACCAAAGCTGGCCTTGCCCGAGTGCCCCGCGTTCCGCAGCAGATGCCCCAGGGTCATGGAGAGGATGGAGGGCAGGCTGCCCAGAACGATGACCACCATGGCATAGGACCGGGCATAGCCGAAGGTGGCGTCGGAAGCGCCGAGAAAGCGCAGCAGGGGACGGTTGAAGATCCCCACCAGGGCGGAATAGACCAGCGCCGCCAGGACTGAACCATATACGGAATAGGCGCTGACCTGCTTCGCCCGCTCCGGCCTGCCCGCCCCCATGAGCCGGGCCATCAGACTTCCGCCGCCGGTGCCGAAGAGGTTGGCCAGAGCCACGTTCATCAGCACCAGGGTCAGGGTGATGCTGGTGGCGGCCATCATGTAAGCGTTGCCCGTCCGGCCGATGAAAAAGGCATCCACCATATTGTGGATCAGATTCACCAGCTGGCTGATGATGGTGGGCACCGCCATGGCGTACAGGGCCTTGGGGACGGGGGTTTCTCTGAACAGGGTGGTTTTGTCTATGGCCGCTTTCCTGCTCCCGCGCATATGAACATCTCCTGTTGAACAAGGCTTGCGGCAGAGCCTTCGGCTGAGCCGGCTTCCGAAAAAGGGAAGAGGTCCTGGTGGACCCTTCTGCAAAAAAACGCGTTAACCGGAATCCTCCGGTACAGGGAAAACCTACAGCCGCACGGGGGGCAGCCGGCGGCGCTTCAGGGGCGTGCCCAGCAGGGGAGGCGCCTCCCCGTCGGCGGGGATCACCAGGTCCTCCCCGGCGCAGAGCCGGTTGGGGTTCAGCAGATAGCGGCAGCCGAAGGCATCCCGATAAACCTGGCGCAGCTCCGCCCGGCCGCCGAGGAGAAATACCGCGGCGTCCCCGTTCCACCGGGGCTGCCGGTCCCGGCAGAACAAAAGCTGGCCCTGCCGGTAATGGGGCTTCATCCCCTGGCCGGAAACCACCAGGGCGAAATCCGCCCGGGAGGAGGCGGGAATGAATTCCTCCAGGACCCCGGCGGGGGTGTAGCAGCAGATGCTGCGCCAGTTCTCCTCCTCCCCCCGGGCCTCCGCCTCCTGGAGGAAGACGCTCTCCCCCCGGTGCAGATGGTCCAGGCGAAGATGCTCGAGCTCATGCTCCAGGGCGCGGAGCTGGGCTTCCTCCGGATACAGGGTGTTCACCAGGATATCATAGCTGCCCTCGTCGTTGGGCATCACCGCCGCCCGCGCCGCCCGGTTGGGGAAGGGGAGGAAGCGGACGACAAGATCCTCATTCCTCATCCCGCTTCTGCTCCCGCAGGGCTTTCAGAAAGGCTACGGTGGCCTTGATCTCCTCCAGGGTGGCGGAGCCGCAGAGGTCGAACATCATACGGTACTCCGGATTATCCTTCACAAACTGCAGGTACTGCCGGGTATCCCCATCCAGCCCCGCCTCCTCCGGGGATTCCTCATAGCCCAGGAGCCAGGCTTCCCCCACCCCCAGGGCCTTCGCCAGGAGCCGGAGCTTCCCCGGCCCGGGACGCACCTTGCCGGAAACATACTGACTCAGATCCGTCTTCGTCAGCCGCTCCGGTCCGGCGATCTCCTCGGCCAGACGCAGGATATCCGCCTGCTTCAGGCCCCGCTCCGCCATCAGCGCCCGCAGACGCTCCGCCGTTGTCGCCATTTTCCGCCCTCCCTTCTTCAGGATAAAAACAGCATACCACCCCGGCTTCTCCGGGGCAAGGGGAAAATTCAAAAATTTTGAACTGAATCCCTTGACACCGGGGCCGAAAACGGGTATAGTAACGGCAGTTCAAAATTATTGAACAATTGGAGGAAGGCATGAAGCGGGATTACGGAGCGAACCGGGAGCTGAGGCGGCTCCTGGGGGAGCGGAGGATTTCGGTCGGGGAGCTGGCCGCCTGGAGCGGCATTCCCTACGACTGCCTGTGCAGGGTCCTGCGGGAGAAGCGGCCCATATACGCGGATGAGCTCCTGCCCCTGGCCCGGAGCCTGGGGGTGCCGGTGGAGGCCCTGCTGGGATACTGAGGAATACCATCATCAGGAGGATAGAGCAGAGATGTACGGAGCGATCCTGGGGGACATGATCGGTTCCCCCTATGAATTCGGCGGGAACAGGAAGAGCAAGGAGTTTCCCCTGTTCATCCGGAGCTCCCGGTTCACGGACGACACGGTGATGACCGTGGCCGTGGCGGAGGCCCTGATGGATACCCTGGGCAGGGACGAGGAGGAGATCCTCCGGGCGCTGACGGAGAGCATGCAGCGCTGGGGGAGGCGATATCCCGATGCGGGCTACGGGGGGCGATTCCTCCATTGGCTCTCCTCCCCGGACCCGCAGCCCTACAACAGCTGGGGCAACGGCTCCGCCATGCGGGTTTCCGCCGCGGGCTGGCTGTACGATACCCTGGAGGAGACGGAGCGGGCGGCGTCCCGCACCGCGGCGGTCACCCACAACCACCCCGAGGGGATCAAGGGGGCGGAGGCCGCGGCGGCGGCGATCTGGCTCGCCCGCAGGGGGGCGGAGAAGAGGGAGATCCGGGCGTATATCGAAGAGCGTTTCCGCTATGACCTGGGCCGCACCTGCGCCGAGATCCGCCCGGGATACGCCTTCGACGTCAGCTGTCAGGGTACGGTGCCCCAGGCCATCATCGCCTTTATGGAAGCGGAGGGCTTCGAGGACAACCTCCGCACCGCCGTATCCCTGGGCGGGGACTGCGACACCCTCACCTGCATCTCCGCCGCCGTCGGGGAGGCCTTCTGGGGCGTGCCGGAGGAGCTGAAGGCGGAGTGCCGCAGGCGGCTGCCGGAGGACATGCTCCGGGTGATCGACCGGTTTCAGGCGGCGCGGCAGCGCTGACGACGGGCAGGGCGATTTATCGGGGCTGCCGCAATTCTCGCGGCAGCCCCATGGTTCATACGCCGAAGAAGGCGCCCACCCGGTCCACCACGTCTCCCGCGGTGCGGATGAGCTTCGCGGCGGCATGGCTCTTCTTTTTGGGCTTCAGCAGCATGCCCATGCCCAGGCCGACGGCCAGACCCGCGCCCATTCCTTTCCAGAATCCGGAACCCATATACAGATCCCTCCTTTTCCCCATTTAGGATGTCCCGGAATCGGAGGGCCAAACTGGAAACGGGAGGGAGCGGATTCCGGACATTTATCTTGCGTTTTTCCCGGAGATTGGATACAATAGGGGAGATAACGCGATCATGCCCGGACGGCGCCGCCGTCCCACGGAACACAGACGGGAGGCACGGAAAGATGAAGCGCTTTTTGAAATACCTCGCGGCGGTGGTGGCAATCGCCGCTTTGGCGTATCTGGTCTACCACTACCGGCAGGAGCTCATGGACCTGGCGATGCGGCTGAAGGACAAGGGTCTGGCCCTGAAGACGAAGCTCTCCGCCCGCCGGGAAGAGCAGAACGACTTCGCGGACCTGTAAACGGCCATGAGCTTTGCCGTAAGAAGCCGGTACCTCCGGCTGCTGATCCCCGTCATGCTGGCGCTGCTGGCCCTGGCCGCCCTGTTCTGGGCCCTGGGCGGGTCCGGCTTCGTCTATCGCTTTCGTCAGCCCCGGGAGGCGGACACCCTGCACCTGGCGGATCTGAACGGGAGCTACGTCACCGTTTCGGCGGAGACCCTGGGGGCGCAGACCTTCGCCTTCATGGGCTATACGGATGAATACGAGGAGACCGTTATCGAGGAACGCTTCTGCTACCTGATCGTGGACGGGAAATACCTCACCGTCCGGGTCACCAAGGCGGACGTAGCGGAGCTGAACAAGTATGAGGACGGGGAAGAGATGGTGGCGAACGGGACCATCGGCAGCATGATGGAGCTGAAGTTCGCAAAGCTGGAGGGCACCGTGGAGCCCGGGGGGAATACCGAGACCCGGGACATGCTCATCCAGTGGATCACCAACCAGAACATCAAGACCGACCGGGACGGGGTCACCACGGATAAGGCCACCGGCGCCGAGCTGAGCGAGTATGCCGAAACCGGGGACTACAGCGCCTACCTGAAGGACGTGATCCTGCCCTACCATATGACCATAGGCTACTGGGGGAACCGCACCCGGGCGGGGGCGGAGATCCTGGCGATCCTGGCCGCCCTGTGCGTGCTCCTGGCCCTGCTGCTCCTGGTCTCCATCTTCCTGGGGGTCTGGGAGAGGCCCTATCGGCAGGCCCTGCGGAAATGGGGCAGGAAGCCCCTGGGGCAGGATTTTGCCAAGGGCGTGCGCTTCGGCAGGAAAAAGAACCTTGTCCTGGGGGACCGGTACATCTGGTGGCTGCGCACCTTTTCCTCCCGGGTCATGCCCGTAGAGGACGTGCTCTGGGTCTATCCCCGGAGCCGCAGACTGGAGGGAGGCAAAAAGGACTGGTCCCTGGGCCTCCGCTCCGAGACCGAGCAATGGGGCGTGCGCCAGGGCGAGCTGAGCGCCGTGCACCGGGCCATGGAGGCCATACGGGATAAGGGCCATCCGCTGGCCATGGGCTTCGATAAGGATAAGCAGAAGCTCTTTGAAAAGGACCTGACCCAGTTCAAGGCCAAGGTCCGGAACGGGACCATTTAACAAAACAGTACGCAACAGGCGCCCCGGTTGATCCGGGGCGCCTGCGTTATTGTCCGGATTGCCCAGTTTTTCGGCGGTTTTCCCCACAGGTTTTTTGCGAATCGATCCGTTTTGACTCTTGCAATCGATTAAGGGATTTTGTATTATTATTCACATGCATATCACACGCAACAAAACCGCATAACAGCATATCAGCATAGATTAAGGAGGTCCCATGAAGAAAGTACAGTTTACCGAAACGGTGCTGCGGGACGCCAGCCAGTCCCTGGTGGCCACACGCCTGTCCTTTGACCAGTTCCAGCCCATTCTGGAGACGATCAATCAGGCGGGGTTCTACTCTGCGGAGGTCTGGGGCGGAGCGACTTTTGACGTATGCCTCCGATTCCTGGGCGAGGATCCCTGGGAGCGGCTGCGGAAGATCCGCGCCGCCATGCCGGACACCAAACTGCAGATGCTTCTGCGGGGACAGAACATCCTGGGCTACAAGCATTACAGCGACGACATCGTCCGGCGCTTCGTCCGGGCCAGCGTCCGCAACGGCATCGATATCATCCGGATCTTTGACGCCCTCAACGATGTGGAAAACCTGAAGGTCGCCGTGGAGGAGACCTTGAAATCCGGGGCCATGGCCTCGGGGACCATCTCCTATACCACCTCCCCCGTTCACACCCTGGAGAAGTACGTGGAGATGGTCAAGGAGCTGAAGGCCATGGGCGTCGCGTCCATCTGCATCAAGGATATGGCCGGCATCCTGTCTCCGAAAAACGCCTACGACCTGGTCTCCGCCATCAAGGACGCGGTGGATCTGCCCGTGGTGGTCCATACCCACTGCACCACCGGCCTGGCGTTCATGACCTATCTGAAGGCCGTGGAGGCCGGGGCGGACGTGATCGATACGGCCATCTCCCCCTTCTCCGGCGGCACCAGCCAGCCCGCCACCGAAACCCTGGATTTCGCCCTGCGGGAGCTGGGCTATGAGACCGGCCTCAAAAACGACGCCCTCCTGAAGATGGCGGCGTTCTTCAAGCCCATCCGGGCGGACTTCCTGGCCAAGGGCACCCTGAACCCCATCTCCATGGCCACGGATACCCAGTGCCTGACCTACCAGATCCCGGGCGGGATGCTCTCCAACCTCCTCAGCCAGATGAAGAGCCTGAACGCCCTGGACCGGTACGACGAGGTCCTGGTGGAGACGCCCAAGGTCCGGGCGGACATGGGATATCCGCCCCTGGTCACCCCCACCAGCCAGCTGGTGGGCACCCAGGCGGTGCAGAATGTGCTGGCCGGGGAGCGCTACAAAAACGTGGGGGCCGAGATGAGGGCCTATTGCCGCGGGGAGTACGGCCGTACCCCCGCCCCCATCGATCCCCAGGTGCGGGAGAAGATCCTGGCCGGGGAGCAGCCCATTCAGGGGCGCTATGCCGACAGTCTGCCCGGGGACGTATACGAAAAGGCCGCCGCCAAGCTGGGGGATACCGCCCGCTGCGAGGAGGACGTGCTCAGCTACATCTCCTTCCCCGAGGTGGCGGAGAAGTTCTTCGCCGAACGGAAGGCCCGGGAGGAAAAGGTGGTGCGCTACAGCGTCACCCCGGTCAAGGAGGGTTGAAGATGACAGGTTCCGCCAGCATAACCATTCCCCAGGCCCTGGGCACGGCGGTCCTGGGCTACGCGGTGGTGTTCCTTGGCCTGGTGCTGCTCATGGCCGTGCTGCTGATCGCCGGGAAGCTCATGCACCGGGAAAAGAAGGCCGCTTCCGCCCCCGTCCCGGAAACCCTGCCGGCGCAGGCATCCGCCGGGCCCGCCCCGAAGGCCCCCGGCGCCGCCGGCGAGCTGAAGCTGTATGACACCGACCCCAGGGACGCCGCCATGGTCATGGCCATCGTGGCCGACAGCCTGGGCAAGCCCCTCAACGAACTTCGCTTTATTTCCATCCGGGAGGTACATGAGGATGAAGTATAAGGTTACGCTCAACAACCGCGTATTTGAGGTCGAGGTAGAGCAGGGCGAGGCCATGCTCCTGGACGAGTACGAGCTGGCTGCCCCCGCCGCCCCCGCCGCTCCCGCCGCAGCGGTAGACGCTATCCTGGGCAGCGCGCAAACCATAAATTCGTTAGTCTGCGATATTCTTGAC
>JAFWOX010000007.1 GCA_017545325.1 Oscillospiraceae bacterium
GCAGCAGCGCGTCGCCATCGCCCGCGCGCTGGTGAAGACCCCCCGGATCCTCCTTCTGGACGAGCCCCTTTCCAACCTGGACGCCCGGCTGCGGCTGCAGACCCGGGAGGAAATCCGGCGCATCCAGCGGGAGACCGGCGTCACCACTATCTTCGTGACCCATGATCAGGAGGAGGCCATGAGCATCACCGATCGGATCATCGTCATGAAGGAAGGGGTCGTGCACCAGATCGGCGCGCCGCAGCAGGTTTACGACGACCCGGTAAACCTCTTCGTGGCAAAATTCCTCGGCAATCCTCCCATCAACGTATTCACCGGCCGGGTGGCGGGCGGCCGCCTTTTCCTGGGCGATGACCCGGTGCTGGAGGCCTCCGGCGCGCCGGATGGGGAGGTATGGGTCGGCATCCGGCCCGAGGGCTTCCGTCTCCGGGAGGACGGCCCCATGGGCTGCACCCTTCGGGCGGTGGAGGTGATGGGACGGGATATGAGCGTCCTCGCCGCCCACCCCGGCTGCGATACGCCTACCTTCCGGGCCATCATCGACTCGGACAGCCGGGTGGACCGGGAAGGCCGCGAGATCCGCTTCTCCCTGCGGCCGGGCAAGGTCCTTCTGTTCAGCAAGGAAACGGAGGAGCGCCTCCCCGCCGCCCTCCGGGGAGAGGAGGGAGCCTGATGGAACAAAGAACCTGGAAAGCCTGGCTCTACCTGCTGCCGGCCATCCTGTTCCTGGGCCTCTTCATGGTCTATCCCCTGATCGACGTTTTCGTGTATTCCGCGGAGGAGGGATACAACTCCGCCTCCCAGACCTACTTCGGCGTGGGGCCGTACAACTTCTCCTATGTCCTGCATGACGCCTATTTTCTCCAGGCGGTGAAGAACACCTTCATCCTGGTGATCATCACCGTCCCGGTATCCACCGCCCTGGCCCTGCTCATCTCCCTGGGGCTCAGCTCCATCAAGCCGCTGCGGAACCTGTATCAGACCATCTACTTTCTCCCCTATGTGACCAATACCCTGGCGGTGGGCCTGGTATTCATGATCCTCTTCAAAAAGACCGCCTATACGGACGGTCTGGTGAACCTGATCCTCCACTGGTTCGGGGGGAGCACCGTGGATTTCATCGATGGTCCCCACTGGGCCAAGATGTTCGTCCTCTGCTTCTACACCGTTTGGGTTGTACTGCCCTTCAAGATCCTCATCCTCACCAGCGCCCTGGCCTCCGTGAAGCAGGATTACTACAACGCCGCCCGGATCGACGGCACCTCCTCCCTGCGCACCTTCACCCGCATCACCCTGCCCATGATCTCCCCCATGATCTCCTATCTGATCATCACGGGCTTCATCGGCGCCTTCAAGGCCTACAGCGACGCTGTCGCTCTGTTCGGCACCGACCTGAACGCGGCGGAGATGAACACCATCGTGGGCTACGTTTACGACATGCTTTACGGCAACAGCGGCGGCTGGCCCTCCTATGCCTCGGCGGCGGCGGTCATCCTCTTCGCCATCGTACTCACCATCACCTGCATCAACCTCCTGGTGAGCAAGAAGCATGTGTATTACTGAGGAGGCGGAGCAGATGTCGCATCAAACGGAACTCCAGTCCATCGAGCGCGCCGCCAGAACCCGGCGGATCCTGAAAAAGACTTTCACCTACCTGATGCTCACCCTGTGGGCGGCGCTGGTGCTTTTTCCCTTTTACTGGATGGTCCTCAGCTCCCTGAAGAGCTACAGCGCCTACAATGCGGAATATGTGCCGAAGTTCTTCACCCTCTCCCCGACCCTGCAGAACTATGTGGACGCCTTCACCACCGTCTCCCTGGGGCGGTACTTTCTGAACACCCTGATCTTCACGGTGATTACCACCCTTCTGATGCTGGCGGTCATCACCCTGGCGGCCTTCGCCTTTGCCCGGCTCTCCTTCCGGGGGCGGGATCTGGTCTTCTCCCTGTTCCTGGCCCTGATGATGATCCCCAATGAACTGGTGATCATCACGAACTTCGTCACCATCACGGACTGGGGCCTGCGGAACACCTTCGCCGGCCTGATCCTTCCCAGCGTTACTTCCGTGTTTTACATCTACCTGCTGCGGGAGAACTTTGCCCAGGTGCCGGATGAGCTGTACTACGCCGCGAAGGTGGACGGCACCTCGGATTTCAAATACCTGTGGAAGGTGCTCATCCCCATATGCCGCCCCACCCTCATCACCGTGGTCATCCTGAAGGTCATCGAATGCTGGAACAGCTATGTCTGGCCCCGGCTCATTACAGACCGGGAAGCCCGCTTCCTGGTGTCCAACGGCATCCAGGAGATCCGGGAAAACGGCTTCGGCCGGGAGAATATCCCCGCCATGATGGCCGCCGTGGTGGCCATTTCCCTGCCCCTCATCGTTCTGTTCCTCATCTTCCGGAAGAAGGTCATGGAGGGGGTATCGAGAGGAGGGACCAAGGGATGAAGAGGCTTTTCTCCCTGCTCCTCTGCCTGCTGATGGTTCCGGGGCTGCTGCTTCTGCCGGGCTGTCACGGTTCCCGGAGTCTGCCGGATTTCGTGCCCCCGGAGCGCTTCGACGAAAGCCGCAGCTACACCGTCACCTTCTGGGCCAAGAACGACACCAACAAGACCCAGACCCGGATCTATGAGAAGGCCATCGCCGATTTCCAGGCCCTGTACCCCAATATCACCGTGAACCTGCGGCTGTATACGGATTACAGCAAGATCTATAACGACGTGATCACCAACATCTCCACCAATACCACCCCCAACGTGTGCATCACCTACCCGGACCATATCGCCACCTACCTCACCGGCAGCAGTACTGTGGTCCCGCTGGATGCGCTCTTTGCCGATCCGGATTACGGCCTGGGCGGCGCTGAGCTGCGCTTTTCCTCTCCCCGGGAGGATGAGGTGGTGCCCCAGTTCCTGGGGGAATGCGCCTTTGCGGACCACCATTATGCCATCCCCTTCATGCGTTCCACCGAAGCATGTTATGTAAACAAAACCTTCGTTGAAGCCCTGGGGTATACCCTGCCGGAAACCCTGACCTGGGACTTCGTATGGGAGGTCTCCGAGGCGGCCATGGCCAAGGACAGCCAGGGAAACTACCTGGTGAACGGCCAGAAGGTGATGATCCCCTTCATCTATAAATCCACGGATAACATGATGATCCAGATGCTCCGGCAGAAGGGCGCGGACTACTCTACCCCGGAGGGGGACATCCTCCTGTTCAACGATACCACCCGGGAGCTGCTGTATACCGTGGCGGAGCATGCCGCCACCGGGGCCTTTTCCACCTTCAAGATCTCCAGCTATCCGGGCAACTTCCTGAACGCCGGCCAGTGCATTTTTGCTGTGGACTCCACCGCGGGGGCCACCTGGATGGGTTCCCGCGCTCCCCTGATGGACATCAGTGCAGACCGGGTGGTGGACTTTGAAACGGCGGTTCTGCCTATCCCCCAATTCGATCCCCAGGCGCCCCGCATGATCTCCCAGGGGCCCTCCATCTGCGTCTTCAATAAGGCTGACCCTCAGGAGGTGCTGGCCTCCTGGCTCTTCGCCCAGTACCTTCTCACGGACGGGGTGCAGACCGCCTACGCGGAGACGGAGGGGTATGTGCCCGTCACCCGCACCGCCCAGACCTCGCCGGAATACCGGGATTACCTGGACCGCTGCGGCGAGGATGATCTGGAGCACTACGAGGTAAAGATCCGGGCCTCTCAGCTCCTGCTGGATCACGTGGGGGATACCTTCGTCACCCCGGTATTCAACGGCTCCGCCTCCCTTCGGGATGCGGCGGGACAGCTCATCGAGAACACCGCCAAATCCGTGCGCCGGAAGGAAACGGTGGACGACGCCTATATGGACGAGCTCTTCCGGGATGTGAGCTCCCTCTACCGCCTGGGGAGCAGTACCGCCGGCGGCAGGAAGGACCTGGGTCCCCTGCCCGGCACCGCCGTCTTCCTCCTCGCCGCCCTGGGCGCCGTGTGGGTCCTGCTGCTGGCTTACTGGTTCATCCAACGGCTCAGAAAACGGAAGCAGGAAAACGGGGCTTGATTTCCTGCCCGTATTCGTATACAATGCGTAAGCTGCCGGGAGACCCCGGCAGCGAGGACAAGAAAGGATGGAGAATATGAAAAAGACTATAGCTTTGCTGCTCTGCCTGGTGCTGATCCTGGCCCTGGCGGCCGGCTGCTCCGGCGGCAGCGACAAGAAATCCGCCGGCGTCATGACCTACGCGGAATATGCCGCCGCCGAACTGGACACCAAGGTCGTCATCGAGACCTATGTGCAGGCCAAGCAGTCCTGGTGGGAGGACCAGGCCACCGTGTACACCCAGGACAAGGACGGCGCCTATTTCCTGTACAACATGGCCTGCTCCGAAGAAGACTATGCCAAGCTCGTCCCGGGCACGAAGATCAAGGTCACCGGCTACAAGTCCGAGTGGTCCGGCGAGGTGGAGATCATCGACGCCACCTTTGAGATCGAGAGCGGCAAGTACCTCGCCAAGGCTCTGGATGTGACCAACCTCCTGGGTACCGACGACCTCATCAAGCACCAGAACGAGTTTGTCGCCTTCAAGGGCATGACCGTGGAAGCCAGCCAGGATGCGGACGGGAAGGAAGCCGCCTTCCTGTACAAGTGGAACGGCACCGGCAGCGAGGGGGACGACCTGTATTTCAACGTCTCTCTGGACGGCAAGACCTACAGCTTCACCGTGGAGTCCTACCTCTGCGACAAGGATTCCGATGTGTACAAGGCCGTACAGGGCCTGAAGATCGGGGATAAGATCGACATGGAGGGCTTCCTGTACTGGTACGAGGGTGTGAACCCCCATATCACCAGCGTCAAGCCTGCGAAGTAAACCTGAATGAATATGCCGGGACCGCTCAGCTTGTGAGGTCCCGGCATGTTTTTGCGCCCGTTCCCATCAGATCAGCGCATCATCTGGAAATGTATCTGCAAAAATTGGTGAAAATCGCTCTTCTCTTTTTGACTTGTATTTGTTATAATCCTGTGAATGAAAGATCATTGAAAAGGAGTGGTTCTGCCATGGGTCAGTACGACTGGCTGTTTTACAAGTACCCGAAGGAAGAAACCCCTGCCGGCGGCATGCTGCCGCCGGTGCAGGCCTATTTCCGGGGAGAGTTTTCCGTCCCCGGCTCCCAGGTCTATCTGCCCTACCGGGCCTATATCAAGCCAGGCGTCATCTCCGGGGAACCCCATTTCCACCGGGATGAGGAATACCTGGCCATCGTTGGCCATGACCTGCGGGACGCCTTTGAATCCTTCGATGCGGAGGTGGTCCTGTACCTGGGTGAGAGCCCGGACGCCATGGAGAAGATCGTGATCGACCGTCCCGCCATGGTCCGGGTACCCAAATACTACTGGCACGGCCCCATCGAGATCACCCGTCTGGGCAAGCCCCTGTTCTTCCAGCCGGTGCTGAAGGCTCCCCGGTATTACGCCATCTACCGCCGGTTCGGGCAGGACGGCAGGCCCTATTATTCCGCCGTGGTGGAGGGGACCACCCCGAATGAGCTGGATCCGGACGGCGTCTGTGTTGGTGGCGTCTCATGCGCGAAGCAGGAGGTGAAGTAAGATGGGTAAGTACGATCATCTCGTCCATTTCTTTGACCGCAACAAGAACAACTGGGGCGAATTCATGCCCGCCTATCAGGCCTATTTCCGGGACGAGGACTGCATGGAAGGCGCGGATTTCTATTCCCCCTACCGCTGCTACATGAAGGAAGCCTTCATCGACCGGGTATCCAATTTCCATTCCGAAGAGGAATACCTTTCCTTCGTGGGCTACGATATGTGCGATCCCTGGGGCTCCTTCGATGCGGAGGTTCATTTCAGCATCGGCAGGGATCTGGATCACATGGAGGAATATGTCATCACCGAGCCCACCATCGTCCGCATTCCCGCCTTCTGGTGGCACTGCCCCCTGGAGTTCCGCCGGGTGACCAAGCCCGTATATTTCCAGGTCATCTGCATGCGCGGCCGCTTCTCCACCTTCGATTTCAAGGAGAAGGACGGGGAAAAGCCCCTGATCTACACCGCCATCGGCGGTCCCCGGCCCTGCGTGGAGGATCCCACCAAGAAATGCACCCTCTGCGGCAAATGCTGGGCGAAGCGCGCCGCGGCCGAGGAGGCCAAAAAGGCCGCCGAAGGCAAATAAACCGTTTGTTCCCAAAGGATCATCATATTTGGAAGGAGAAAGCTTTATGAAACGCGCATTGACCCTTCTGCTGGCGCTTCTGTTCGTCGCCGCTCTCTTCAGCGGCTGCAGCGGGAACTCCGGCAGCACCCCGGCGACCAGCGCGCCGGAACCCACCCAGGCCCCTGCCACCCAGGCTCCGGCCACTCAGGCCCCGGCTACCCAGGCTCCGGCCACCGAAGCCCCGGAGGCTACGCCCGAGCCCACTCCCGAACCCGAGCCTCCGTCCCCCTACAACTTCGCCGCCGGCAAATTCGCGGCGGACGCCGACGGTCTGGCGACGGAGAAGTACGACTACACTCTGCCTCTGAGCACCACGGACGAGGTCCTCACCTACTGGGGCGTTTGCTACACCCCCCAGTCCCTGCCTGCGGAGGGCTTCAACGAAATGCCCTTCCCCCAGGGCGCTGAGGAAATGACCGGCGTGCATGTGGAATACAGCCTGCTGGCTTCCGACGCCCGGCAGAACAACTTCTCCGTGCTCATCGCCTCCGACTCCCTGCTGGACATCATGTGCGGCGCCAATTCCTTCTATAACGGCGTGTTCAAGGACAGCGTCACGGAGGAGGGCTACTTCGTCAACCTGTATGATTACCGGCAGTACATGCCCAACTATATCTATGAGAGCACCAAGGATCCCGAGGATCGGGACACCATCAACCGCGTGTTCCCGGAGAAGGACCTGATCCTGGCCTTCTACGAGCTGCGCAGCGAGCTGGAGCTCAGCGCCGGCGCCTTTGCCCGGGGCGACTGGCTCTGGGACATGGGCAAGACCAATGCGGATATCAAGACCTTTGATGACCTGCATGACATGCTCTATTTCTTCAAGAGCCAGAAGAACTGTGAGACCCCCTTCACGCTGATCTCCACCCTGGATTCCGGCAATGAGTTCGTCGGCTATGACACCCTGTTCTACCTCAACGGCATCAACACCCTGTATGTGAAGGACGGCGAGGTCTGCCTGAGCAACACCGGCGAGCGGGACCGGGAGATCATGACCCTGATGAACGGCTGGTATAACGAAGGCCTCATCGACCCCAACTGGGCCTCCTACAGCCTGGCCACCGACTATGACGCCAAGATCGATTCCGGCGATATGGGCTACATGATCAACGTCCGCCCCTCCACCATGAACGGCCATGCCGCCGCCATCCCCGAGGGGGCCGAGTACGGCTGGGTCGCCATGACCAAGCCCGTGAAGGAGGTCGGCCAGACCCTGCATCTGGGCTACTATGTGAGCCGCATCTACTTCGGAAGCGCCTCCATCGCTGCCACCTGCGAGAATATCCCCCTGGCCGTGACCTGGCTCGACTGGCGTTACAGCGACGAGGGCAGCTTCGTCTATGGCTACGGCATCCAGGGCGTGAGCTGGGATTATGACGAAAACGGCGAGATCTACATCACCGACCTGATCCTCAATAACGAAGTATTCTATTCCATGTACATGCTGCTCTACGCCCTGAACAGCATCGGCGAGCCCGGCCTGTACATCAACTACACCTGGAAGGTGCCCGGCAACGAGATCGGCTACACCTACCTCCAGGATTGGGAGAAGGTCAGCCACGACAACGCCTATGTCTGGCCCTCCGGCATCCAGTACACCCAGGAGCAGAGCGAGACCCGGGCCTTCTACGGCTCCGATCTGCAGACCTACATGGAGGAAAACTATGTGGCCTTCCTGGATGGTTCCAAGCCCCTGAGCGAGTTCGACGCCTATGTGGAAGCTCTGCACGGCATCGGCCTGGACGAGGTCCTGGCCGCCTGCCAGGAGGCTTACGACGCCTACATGGCCGGCTGATCGTCGAAGCGCCCGCTTCGGCTTGAATTGCGGAGATTTCAAGTCCGCTTCGCTCATGAAAGCATACGGATAAGGCACACCCCGGGAGCTGAGCTCCCGGGGTGTGATTGCATTGGCGGTCTTTACGCCGCGAAATAGGTGATCTTCTTATCCCGGATCACGGTGACCAGGTCCAGGATGAAGCATACGAAGGTGATGACACGGGCGGCGAAGCCCACGATCCCCCGCAGGCTCAGGAAGGAGGCCACGGAGGCGAGGTAGGAGATGATCATGATCCAGCCGATCACCTTACTGCCGGTTTCCTTCCCCCCTGCCCGGTACAGCCCGCCCACCAGCCCGTCCGCCACGATGACCAGGATGAGCAGGATGATCCATTCCAGATTGTCGATGGATCCGCGGATCCTCTGCAGCATATGCGGCACCTCTCTTTCCGTATCCCGCCGCTTACAGCTCGGTAAAGGTATAGGTGACCTGGTGCTTATCCTTATCCACCCGGACTACCAGGTCTCCGTCCAGCGTGCGTTCCGTCTCCAGGGGCAGGTTGGACTCCCTGCTCCGCACGAAAGCCATAGGGTCCTCCAGCTCCACCTCCAACAGCTCGACGTTCGTGGGGGACTTGCCTCCGCAGGTGGGCTGTCTGGTTTCAATGGTCAGCTCATAGGATTTCATCTCGCTGCTCCTTTCTTCCCGGGGTTTTCCCCTCCCGGATCGGTCTATATTGTATCACGATCCGACAAGCCGGGCAAGGAAAAGCGGTTCTCTGCCCTGCCTTGCCGTACTTTTCCTCGTTTTCCCCGATTTCCGGAAAATTATGCTTGACTATCCCCTTGGGGCATAACGTACAATGCAGGCAGAGAGGAGGCGAACCGCCATGAAGATCAAGGAAGTCGCCCGGAAAACCGGGCTCACGGAAAAGGCGATCCGGTACTATGAGCACCGGGGCCTGGTGGTCCCCGTATCCTCGGAGCAGAACGGACGCCGCTTCCGGGAATACTCGCCGGAGGACGTGGCGATGCTGGAGGCGGTGAGCACCCTGCGCCGGGTCCGCTTCCCGGTGGAGGAGATCGGACGAATGCAGCAGGACCCGGCCTGCATTCCGGAGGTCATCCGGGATTACGGGGAGAGCGTGGAGGAAGCCTACGCCGCCCTGGGGCGCATCCGGGAGCTGCTGCAGCGGGAGGATCTGGGCGCCTCTGCGGATATCTATGCCCTGGCGGAGAAGCTCCGCCCCGCCGCCGCGGATATTCCCCTGCCCAAGCAGGACCTGCATTTCCGCTTCCGCCAGCTGGACCGGATCGAGGCGGAACGGCGGGAGGGGGTGCGCAGTCTGCCCGCCGGTCTGCGCTTCGGCTGGACGACGCTCTATAACGGCAAGGAAAAGCCGCGATTCGAGGATATCCAGACCTCCCTGCGGGTGGCGGGCATCCCCTTCCGGACCCGGATCTTCACGGCGGTGGAGCGGCTCTCGGCCCAAAACATGGTGAATATGACCACCAACGCCCCCAACCCCCGGGTCCCTTCGGCAACCAACTTTTCCATCCAGTTCAGGCTCTTGCAGGACAAGAACCTGGACAGCTACGCCGTTGAGGTTCGGAAACGCGATCTGCTGCGGGCGAACGCCGCGATCCGGGTGCTGAAATAGGCGAAATATCCGGTTTCCCTCTGTTTTTCCGGAAAAAGGCTTGACTATTCCCTAAGGGAATACCTTAGAATAGTCAAAAAAGGAGGCGATGCCATGAAGATCAAGGAAGTGGCGAAGGCCACCGGGCTCACGGAGAAGACCATCCGATACTATGAGAACCGGGGGCTGGTCATCCCCCAGGCCAGGGAGCTGAACGGACGCAGCTTCCGGGATTATTCGCCGGAGAACGTCGCCGCCCTGAAGGCAGTCAGTACCCTGCGCCGTGCTCGCTTCCCCGTGGAGGAGATCGTGCGGATGCAGAAGGATCCGGAGAGCATCGGCGAGGTCATCCGGGATTATGAGGACAGCGTGGAAGAGGCCTATGCCTCCCTGGGCCGGATCCGGGAGCTGCTGCGGCAGGAGGACCTGGGCTCCAGCGCAGATATCTATGCCCTGGCAGACAGGCTCCGCCCCGCCACGGAGGGCATCCCCCTGCCCAAGCAGGATCTTCATTTCCGCTTCAAGGAAATGGAGCGGGTCCAGGCGAAGACGCAGGAGGGCGTCCGCAGTCTTCCCGAAGGGCTGCGCTTCGGCTGGACCACCCTGTATCACGGCAAAGACAGGAACCGATATGAAGAGATGCAGACCTCCCTGCGACTGGCGGGCATCCCCTTCCGGGCGCTGACCTACAACTACACCCAGCGCCTGGCGGGACAGGGTCTGGCCAACATGGGCAATTCCATGAACTATGGCAGAGCCCCTACCCCCACCAACTACAAGCTGCAGGCGGAAATGCTCAGCAGCGATAAACTGGACAGCTACACCATTGAGGTGCGGAAAAAGGACGCCATACGGGCCAACGCCGCGATCCGGGAGCTGAAATGACGACCCGGCGGATCGTTGCCCTGTGCCGATCCGTTCAGGTCCGGCGCAGAGGGGCATACAGAGGGAATCGTCCTTCCTTTATCGTCTTGCTTCTGATTGCGGCGGGGGCGGTCCTGGGCTGCATCCGTCAGCCAGAACCCGCAGCCGTACCCAGTCTCAAGCTGTTCGGCGAATTCTCCTTTGAAGAGACGAGGAACAGTCTTGATCTGTGCGCCCCGTCCGTCAAAACGGAGGGGTTCGTAAACACCGACGCGGTTTATCCGGATTTTTCCGATCCCTCTGCTGTATATGATCGGGCAAAAGCGGAGGTGGACATGGATTATGACGAATATACCGTAAGCTATGATCCCGCTGAGGATATCTGGATGGTTCAGTTCAGGCAGATACCGGGACTCACCAGCTGGGGCGGGTCCAAGCCCTATACCAAACGGACAGGCAACGCTTCAAAAACCGTATACCTGAACGGAAAAGGCATTACTCTCCTGATTGTTTCCGGGAGGCAAAAGGCAGGATGACAACGGAAGGCCGTCCCGGTTGGGACGGCCTCAGGCTGTAGACAAAGTACCAGACCAACGAAAATGGTCATTGCGAAACCGGTGACCGATGTCACCGGTTGTGGCAATCCGTAACTCCCGTCCTTATATTTTTAACATGACCAAGGGGACGAGAGAACGGATCGCCGCGTCGCTTCGCTCCATTCCGCGCGCGAGGGCCCCTCGCAGGGACGTGCGCGTACTCCTCACGATGATATAACGGGGTTTGTCGACATGCTCAGGCCGTCCCGGTTGGGGCGGCCTTCCGTTTTTCTCCGATCAGGCGGGGACGCGGATCGACGCGTTCCCGTTATTTACATCCATTTCTTTTTCTTGAAGAAGATCAGGCAGCCCGCTGCGACGAGAACGGCCAGGGCGATCACCGCCGGGTAAGCCCAGGGCTTATCCAGCTCCGGCATATACCGGAAGTTCATGCCGTACCATCCGGTAATCAGGGTAAGGGGCATGAAGACGGTGGTAACCACGGTAAGAAGGGTCATGATGCGGTTCTGCTTCGCCTCCAGATGGGTATGGTACGGGTCCCGGAGCTGCATGGTATGATCCCGGAGGGAGGCGGCCAGATCCCTGAGCCGTTCCAGGCGGCTCATGCTCAGGCGGAAATACCGGAGCTTCTTCTCCCGGAAAAAGCCGTTTTCGTTCTCCTCCAGCTCCTGCACCAGGTCGATGAGCTGCTCATAGTGGAGCTGCAGCTCCCGTACCTCGCTGCGGATCTCGTTCACCCGGACCAGATCCGTCTCCTCCGGCCCCTGGATATCCGCCTCCAGCCGGTCCAGCTCCTGCTCATACTCTTCCATCAGGGCCAGGTCTCCGGAGACGATAAGCTCCAGCAGATCATACAGGAATCGTTCCAGGCAGGGCTCCCGCCAGCGCTTGGTCCTGCGGATCCGCTCCAGCAGCTTCTCCGCCTCGCCGCTCTCGTCGATGAAGACCACGCCCTTTTCATCCAGGGCAAAGGCGAAGGCGCAGGCCTTCCCTGTCAGATCCCTCCGGTCCGGGATCAGAAAGGCCCCGGTGAGGGAGTCATAGTTCACCTCGGCCTTGGTTCCGTGGATATTCTCCGCATCCGGCTCCAGCTCGATGCCCATATCGAAGGCTGCCCGGTGCTTCTGCCACTCCTCCCCAGTCAGCACGGCGGCATAGGGCGCTTTCCCGCCGCCCAGCTCCTCCAGGGCGCAGGGCTCCAGCTTTTCTTTCAGGAGATAATACATCAGCCTGTCCTTCCTTTTCTGCTTATATGGTTATGTTAGCACGGGAGGAAGCGTCGCACAAGGGAAAAACCGTTGTTTTTCCTCTATCCTATTTTCCGGAAACCTGCTATACTGATTGAGTTATCCTGAAAAACAGAAGATTCAGCAGGTGAGACCTTTGCAGAAAAACTCCATGATCAACGACCTGACGGTGGGGAATGTGCCCCGGCAGCTGGTGCGCTTCGCCATTCCCTTCGTCTTCGCCAACATTCTTCAGTTCCTGTACAACATTGTGGATATGATCATCGTGGGCCAGTTTGTCGGAGCCGGGGGCCTCAGCGCCGTGAGCATCGGCGGCGAATTCATGCATTTTTTCATGTTCATCGCCGTGGGCTTCGCCCAGGCGGGCACCGTTGTCCTGGCCCAGACCGTGGGCGCCGGAGAGCACGGCCGCCTGAGCAAGGTGATCGGGAATATGTTCTCCTTCATCCTGAGCCTGTCCATTCTGGCCACCCTGGTGAGCGTCCTCTTTGCCACCCAGTATAACCGCCTGATGAACACCCCGCCGGAGTCCTTCCGGGAGGCGGTGGATTACTGCCGGGTCTGCGGCTTCGGCATGTTCTTCGTCTTCGGGTACAACATCGTCAGCTATGTCATGCGGGGCCTGGGGGATTCCAAGCGTCCCCTGTACTTCGTAGCCATTTCCGCCGTGATGAACCTGATCCTGGACCTGGTATTTGTGGCGGGCATGAATATGCGGGCCAAGGGGGCGGCCCTGGCTACGGTCATCGGCCAGGCCTTCTCCTTCATCGTGTCCATCATCTACCTGTATCGCCGGCGGGAGGCCTTCGGCTTCGACTTCAGGCCAGAGAGCTTCAAGCCGGATAAGCGCATCCTGGGCACCATCGTCCGCCTGGGTATCCCCGTCTGCCTCCAGAATACCGCCGTGAGCGTATCCATGATGTACGTCAATGCCTGCATCAATGCCTATGGCGTCATCTATTCCGCCGTCACAGGGCTTTCCGGGAAGATCTCTCAGCTCTGCAATGTGTTCACCATGTCCCTGAACGCCGCAGGCGCCACCATGATCGGCCAGAACTTCGGCGCGGGGAAGAAGGAACGGGTTTCCCAGGTCTTCTGGTATGACTTGCTCATCGGCTCCGCCTTCGCCGTGGTGCTGTCCGTTCTGATGGTGCTCTTCCCCAAGCCGGTATTCCGCCTCTTCAACAATGACCCCGCCGTTCTGGCAGTGGCCATGGAGGCCGTCCCCATCATCATACTGAATTTCTTCGGCACCGCCTCCCGCTCCCCCGCCGGCGCCCTGATCAACGGCATTGGCTATGCGGGCATGAACTTCATCATGGGCATCATGGACGGCATCGTCATCCGCATCGGCCTCGCCCTGCTCTTCGGCCAGGTGCTGAACCTGGGGGTGCATGGGTACTGGTACGGCAGCAGCATCGCCGGCTTCGCCTTCTTCCTGGTGATCTTCCCCTACTTCCTGTCGGGGCGGTGGAAGAACCGGAACAAGGTCATATAAAAAGCTTCAACTCGGACCCGCTTCGCTGGGCTCCGAGTTGAGAAGGATGACATCGCCGCTGCGCGCCTGCGTCGTCGCAAATCTCGCGGGCTTTGCTTCCGCGGTTTGCGAGGGAGCCGCGAAAGCTTGCAGACGCTCGATTGCTTCTCCACCTCAAACCGAAGCGGCTGCTTCGGTTTGAAAAAGGACGAGAGCCCGGAATCCCGGAGCAGTGCC
>JAFWOX010000065.1 GCA_017545325.1 Oscillospiraceae bacterium
CCGGGGGTGCAGGGGGACGCCCCTGCCGCGCTCTTTCCCCGGTTTCTCTCGCGCAAGAGAAACCGGGCCGCCGGAGGCACCCTCCTGGCAGGGGCCCCGCCGCACAGGCATCCCTCATCAGGCGCTTCGCGCCAGCTTCCCCCAAGGGAAGCCAGGGTACTAGCCCCCTGGCGTCCGGTTGTTCGTAACGTGGTCTCTCATCCCTCGTCCCCGCCGCGCGGACTACCTCCCCCCCCCCGGGGGGGAAGGTGGCTCCGGCGTCTCACGGAAGCCGGAGTCGGATGAGGGCCTTTCATCCCTATTCCTTTGCCTGCAGCTGTTCCAGCACCCGCTTTCTCGCGCACAGCCAGGCGAACACGCCGGAACCGACGGTGCAGACCGCCAGATGGGCGGCCAGGTAGAAGCCAAAAGGTTTCCATACCGCCTCCAGCTCCGGCTTCCGGATCAGGATCACCAGGAGGAAGCCCAGGAGCAGCCCGACCAGGGCGCACAGTACCTGGGCGGCGGTATAGATCCCCACACACTTCCCCACCTTCGCCCCCAATGCCCGGAGGACACTGATCTCTGTTGATGCGTGGAGCACGGTGAGGCCCGGCAGCACACACGCCAGGAGGAGCGCCGCCGCGATGGTCAGAGGGTACAGGGTCTCCAGCAGCCGGTGGATCTTGTAGATCCGGTCCGCGTTGGACGTATCCATGTGGAACTTTGCCGCTCCCTTGGTCCCGTCCATAATCCCCTGGACGAAAATGCGGAACTCTCCGACGCTGTGGTAATCCACCAGGACGTACTCCGCAATATCCAGAGCAAACACGGGGAAGAGGCAGCCGTACTGGATATGGGCGGCTGCGGGGAAGAATCCGATGCGCTCCCAGGTTTTCCCTTGAATGAGCCCCACCACCGCGGCGAAGGGCCGCCGCCGGTCCCGCAGCTGCTCCAATGTCTCCCCCGGCTCGAAGGGATTGCCGTTCTTGGAGAGGTTCGCGAGCCACTGGTCCTCGTTCACCCGCACCCTGTCACCCAGCTCCACCCCAAGCTCCTCGGCATGGCCCGCGTACAGGATACAAACCTGCCGCTGGGAGGCCAGAAAGGTCTCCTCGTCCCAGCCCTCTGCCCAGAGGATCTCCGGCGAATGCAGGAGCTTGTCGAAGCGGTTGACGAAGTAAGAGGGGGCGGCGGTCATCTGGATCTCGCAGTCCCGGCTGAAGGTTTCATAATAGGGGTCCCGCACATAGCCGGAGTTCTCCACCTTCCTGGCCCGCTCATAGCCGATGTTGGACAGCACCGGCTTTACCTCCGCCTGCTGATACAGCTCCCCATAGATCCCCCGGAGCACCGTCACAAGGCCGAAGGCAAAGGCCAGGAGCGCCGCCAGCGCCAGGCTCAGCAGGCTCCGCCCCGGGTTCCGTCCCAGCAGGCGGAAAAGATAACGGATTGACCAATTCATTTGTTTTTCTCCTGCACCAGCTCCAGGACGCTCTTCCGCCGGATCAGGCCCAGACCGACCAGGGCGATCGCCGCCAGGAGGATCAGGAAGCTCACCGCTCCCAGGAGGAAGAGACCAATGCCTGCGGGCTCATGGATCGCCGTTTCCTCTGCTGCGGCGGTCAGCTGCCGCAGGGTCACGATCCGGGCGATGATCAGACCCAGGACGGCGGAGAGGATTCCCAGGAGCAGGAAGGGGATGAACAGACGGTTCCCGGCCTCCCCTTTGGGCATGCCCAGGGCCCGGAGGATGCCGTACTCCCGCTTTTTCCGTCCGATGAAGAGCCACACCGTCAGCACCAGGGCGAAGAGGGCCGCGGCGGCAAAGATCAACAGCTTCACCAGGGCCAGGCTCCTGGCCTGTATCAAATCCTCCGCGATAATGCTCCAGCCTCCGTCGCTGAATTCGTACAGGCGGTCCTCTGCCTCCAGATTCGGCAGGACCTCCTCCATGAAGGGAACGATCTCCTCCGCAGCACCAACGATGAAGCTCACTTCCCCGGGCTTCGCTTCATAGGTATCCTTGTTCACGCAGTCCGGCAGGAAAGAGGCGGGGACGAAGATCGCGTTGTTGCTGTAGCACCAGTACAGGTCCCGCTGGGCGTGCTTGCCCTCGTTCAGATCCCGCCAGGAGCCCACGATGGTGAACTCCTGCCGGGTGAATTCCGTGGCGTGCCGTCCCTGGGTGGAGGCTATGGCCCCCAGGGGGGCGTACTGCTCGCAGAGATAATTCCCCAGGTCCAGGGTGAGGGTATCCCCCACCTTCAGACCGTAAGCCTCCAGCACGTCCGTATTCACCACACACACGGGCTGCCCCTCGTCCGCCGGGGTGAGGAAGCGTCCCTCTTCGCAGACGATCCGCCCCTGGGCCACCCGGCGGATGGCGGCCATATCCCCGGTGTACACCACATCGAAGGTGTGCACGTCGTCGTTGGTCACCTGAATGAGCTCCCGCAGGGGGGCAAATTCCTCCGTCTCCAGGTACGTTTCCGGCAGGTCCGTGATATCCGTCACATAGGGCCACCAGCCCTTGCGGGTGTCGTCCCCCATGTAGAAGCGGTGCAGGGCCCAGTTCCGGATGCCGGCCTCCGATTCCTCTGCTTCCTTCTGGCTGTCCGAATGCCCGTCCGCCCGGTTGTTCCGCAGGACGAAGACATACCGCCTTCCCACCTCCAGCCGCTCGAAATCCGACCAGAAGTAATCCGGGTCCAGGGTGAGGAAGCAGAAGCGGGTATTGAAGTCGGCCCAGCCAAGCTCCACCAGGGAGCCCTTCAGCTCATCCGGCAGGAGCCACATTTCGATCCGCTGCTCCTCGTCCCCCCGGAGCCAGGCCTCGTCCCCTGCCAGCACCTCCCAGTCCATGACGCTGACGGCCTGGAAGCCCTCCTCCCCCACCTCCGGGTAGGCCCTGGCCAGGATGCTCCCGCCGAAGGCGGGCTGGATTTGCGTCACGGTCCCCGCCAGGACGCATCGGGCATAGTAAGGGAAATAGCTCCAGTCCGTCTCCAGGCGGATATAGTCCGGGGATACCCCGGCGGTCATATACCGCCGCTCCACCCGGGATATATGGGGCAGAGCCGCCATTTCCTCCTGAGTCGTCCGGCGCAGGCTCTCATGATGGCTGTCCGCATACTCCGCCTTTCCATAGGTCTCCGCCGGATTGGTGGGATCCGCCAGGAGGAAATAGTCGTAGAGCGTGTTTTTCCGCTCCGGAGGCATGACGTCCTCCACCGTCAGCACGCCCTCGTACCGGTCCCGGGCCTCCCGATACTCCCGGTCGGAGACGCTGTACTCCGAAAGGTTATACAGGAACAGGAATGCCGCCGCGGCCAGGAGCAGCAGGGTCAGGCCCGTTTTCAGCGGGCTGCGGTACAGGGATCGCAGATGTTTGCCGAGCTTCATTGCGTCGTCTCCTTCCTGCCTGCGCAGGCAAATAGAGTAGCTTATGCTATTTTTCTATAAAATAACATGTGCTTTCTATTTTGTCAACGGGGAATCGGCACTGTATGGGCGAAAGGCAAAAACCGGGGCGGAGCCGTGCGGCTCCGCCCCGATGTGTCGACAAACCCCGTTTTGTCATCGCGAGGAGTACGCGCACGTCCCTGCGAGGGGCCCTCGCGCGCGGAATGGAGCAAAGCGACGTGGCGATCCGTTCTCTCGTCCCCTTGGTCTTGTTAAAGATATACGGACGGGAGTTACGGATTGCCACAACCGGTGACCGATGTCACCGGTTTCGCAATGACCTTTTTCGATGGTTTGGTGCTCTGTCTACAGTCTGGGGCGGAGCCGCTTGGCTCCGCCCCAATGGTGTACAGGCGATTGTTCCCGGATCAGCCCTCCAGGATCTTTTTGGCTCGCTCGCTGTCTCTGCCATAGTGGATGGCTTCCAGGTCGGCGACCATTTCCTTGTTGGTGTTGTCCTGCCGGGGCAGGGGCACATCCTGCTCATGGGAGAGGATATACTGGACCTTCTTGATATCCACGGTGGCGGTGGTGCTGCCGTCCTTGATGGCAACGGCGGCGGCCACGCCCGCGGCCTGACCGGTCTGGCAGCACTGGGGGATCAGCTGCAGGGGGCCGATGGCCTGGGGATCCGCGGAGAGGTGACGGCCGGGGGCCAGGAGGTTATCCACGCCCTTGGGCACGATGCAGCCGTAGGGGATCTCGATGGGGGCGCCGAAGCCCGCGGTGGTGGACCAGGCGATAACGTCGTCGAACTCCCGGTTGGCCGCCAGATCCTTCATGGTCATGTAGATCTGCCCATCCAGACGGCGGGAGCAGCGCACGCCCAGCTGCGGCGCGATATCCAGCAGGTAGGACTTGCCAAAGGCGGCGGGGCATTTCTGCTTGCAGAACTCCAGGAGCTTGCGGATGGAGTTGCGCACGATGAGCTCCGTCTCCCGGATATCCTTCAGGTCGGTGCAGAGGCGGCCGTTCAGCCAGTTGTTGAACCACACCACATCGTTGCAGCCCGCGGGGAAGAAGGCGGTGCGGTAGCCCGCCAGCTCGATGAGCTCCTTGCTGAAGGCCCGGGCTTCCTCGGGATTCGCCCGGGACCAGTCGGCGTAGGCGGCATAGTCCACGCCGCCGGCGCGCCAGACGAGGGCGGTCTGGTTATCCCGGACCATCTCGCCGGGGATGCCGCTCTTCCCATGGAAGGGCGCGCCCGCCTGGGCATAGATATCTCCGTCGCCGGTGGCGTCGATGACCACCTTGGCGTAGACCGCCTGGCGGCCCGCCTTGCTCTCGAAGATAACGCCCTTGATCTCCTTCCCCTCCATAATGGGCTTGGTACCCCAGCAATGGAGCAGGACTTCGATATTGGGCTCCTCCTGGATCATCAGGTCCATCTCGATCTTCAGCTGCTGGGGATCATAGCTGGGGGCCCGGGCCAGGACCTTGTCCGCGCCGAAGCCGCTGGTGCAGAAGGGGATCTTCTCCCATTTGCCGATGAGGATGGGATCGTTCTTGCCGATGTCCTCCAGCCGGGGGCTCAGGTAGGCCTCGGGGCAGGACTTATCCAGGCGGGAGAACCATTCCTCCTGGATGCCGCGGATGACGCTGTACTTCTTCCAGCTCAGGGAGGGGACCACCAGGACATAGCCGCCGGTGACGTCGCCGCCGAAATAGCCGTAACGCTCCATCAGGATGATTTTCGCGTTCCGGTTCGCCCGGGCGGCGGCCAGGGCTGCGCTGTGACCGGCGGCGCCGCCGCCGACGATCAAAATATCGCAGGAGCCGTAAACCGGGAGCTGATTCGGGCTTTCCAGATAGATCTCGCTCATTGTATTCCTTCCTTTCGGTTTAGATTACAGGTTCTGGCCTTACTGCTCCGCCATGAAGCGGTTGTAGGCGTCGGTATAGATCTCCAGCATGCGGTCGAAGCCCATGGATCTCATCTGCTTCACATATTCGTCCCACTGGTCCATGCTGGCGCTGCCGTCGATCATCATGGACCACATCTCGGCCTGATAGGTCTGCACGTCGGCGGTCAGGCCGGAAACCTCGTCCGTCTCCTCCTGGTTCAGCTTCGCGCCGGTACGCCATACCCAGGCATTGTCGTTCTTCACATTGGTCCAGACCTCCACGGCATGGTCGTTATAGGAGGTGTCGTAGTTCACCGGCTTGTCGCCGGCGCCGTTCAGACCGGCCTCGGACAGGGCGCAGTTGGCGAAGGTCATGATGGCCCAGCCGTAGCCCCGGTCGAAGTTCAGGGCGAAATCAGTGACGACGCGCTCGCCGTTCTCGTTCCGGTCCCACAAGACGCCCTGGACGCCCCAGGTGATGTATTCACTGCCGCTTTCGCTGTACTGCCAGTCGCACCAGGTGGTGGCCAGGGGGATCTCCTCAGAATTGGCGCCGATGCAGAAGGAGCCGTAGCTCACACCGGAGGTGCTCAGGCCATAGTGCACAGTCTGGTTGGGCTCCCGCAGGAGCCGGTGGCAGGCCTGCCAGTTGCAGCCCTCGCAGACGACGTTATAGTTGGAGGCGTCGCCGGTGGCCAGGGACAGGAAGCCGATCTCGCCGTTGGAGAGTTCGGTGGTCATATCTGTGTTGGAGGTATAGCCGTTATAGTTGGGGTTGATGAGCCCCTCGCTGAACCACTGACGGAGGATCTCGATGCCCTCCTTCTCATCGTTGCTGATGCCGATGACCTCGGGCACGCCGTCGATGAGTCGGAGGCCGATGCTCAGGTTGATGGTGAGATAGGTGTTCAGGCCGGTGAACAGCTTGCCGGCCTCCCGCTCCAGGGTGCTGTACAGGTTCATGGGCCAGAAGTTGGGCTGCTCATGTTGGGTCTTGAAGGCATAGAGGACGTCATGGGCCTTATCGATGGTATCCACTTCCTCCGCCTTGCCCAGGCCGTATTTGTCCATCAGGTCCTGCCGCAGGGACCAGCCGCTGGCACCGCCTGCGCGGTTGTAGCTCAGGCCGAAGAAGCTGACGATCTTATCCTTTTTCACGAAAGCCGTGTCCAGCAGGTTGACATTGTCCTTGGCCCGGTCGTAGATCTCCCACAGGTAGTTGGGCATATATTCGGTATAGTCATACAGGTTCGCAAATACATGCTCGTCGATAGCCTGCTCGGAGGTGCCGGAGTACCGGTACTGGCCCTGGGAGGTGATATCCGGGATATTGTCCGCGGCGACCAGGACGGCAAACTGCTCCTTGCAGTTTGCGGCGGTCATCTGCAGGAACTCCAGGTGCACGCCGGTCATTTTCTGCATCTCGATCCAGTAGTCCACATTTTCCATCAGGCCGTCAGGCATATATTGGGAGGTCCAGGTGATGGTGAAAAAGCGGAGCCGCACATCCCGCTCCGTCAGGGGCAGAGGATACTCGTACTTCTCCGCCGGCTTGCCGTCCGCAGTTGTGGCGTAATGGCCGGGGGCAAGATGATCCACCTCAGGCTCAGGCTCGGGTTCCGCCGTGGGAGCGGGCGTCGCCTCTCCTGCCGGCGCCTGGGTGGGCTTCGGGGTGGGAGCCGGGGTGTTCTGACCGCCGTCGGCGGGAGCGGCCGTGTTTGCCGGGGTCACATCCTTCGGCCCGCAGCCGGAAAACAGGGCGAGGGCGAACAGGATCGCCAACGCCAGCGCCAATGCTTTCTTTGCCATACAGATTCCTCCTTTTTAATTATTACGATTATATTATATGGTGCTTTGAACGAATTGTCAATCGAAATTCACAATATTCTAAGAAAAATATCAGGACATTTTTGGTATTCTGCCGAATGCGAATTGGGACTTGTGCACGGGAGAGAATTGATATATAGTGTATGTCTAGCAGTTTGTGCCCCGGCGGGGCCGGAAAGGAGCGCATGATCCTGGAAACGAGCAAGAACGCCCCCATCGGGGTCTTTGATTCCGGCGTGGGAGGTCTCACGGCGGTGCGCTGCCTCCGCAGGCTGCTGCCCGGGGAGGACATCGTCTTCTTCGGGGATACGGCCCGGGTGCCCTATGGCAGCCGAAGCCCGGAGGAGATCCACCGCTTCGCCCGGGAGAATCTGGAGTTTCTCCTTTCCTTCGGGGCGAAGGCGGTCCTGGCCGCCTGCGGCACTGTCAGCGCCATCGCCCTGGAGGATCTGCAGGATGCAGGCATCCCCGTCTGCGGAGTGCTGCTCCCGGCGGTGGAGCAGGCTTCTAAGCTCACCCGCAGCGGGCGGGTGGGGGTCATCGCCACCCCGGCCAGCATCGGCAGCGGCAGCTACCAGCGGGCGCTGGAGGCCCGGGGCTGCGCCGTCACCGCCGCAGCCTGTCCCCGGTACGTGCCCCTGGCGGAGCAGGGCCGGGTACAGCCCGGGGATCCCCAGGTGGAAGAGGCGACGGCGGAATACCTGGCTCCCATGCGGGAAGCGGAGGTGGACACCCTGATCCTGGGCTGCACCCACTTTCCCCTGTTCAGGGAGGCCATTGCCGCTTACCTTGGCGGCGGCGTCGCCCTGGTGGACGCCGGCGCCGCCGCAGCGGAGACCCTGGCGGGGATGACCGGCGGCGGAAAGGGCGGGGCGGGCGGCCATCTGGAGCTCTGGGTCAGCGGGGACCCGGTCCCCTTCGCTCCCCTGGCGGAGCGGTTTTTACAGGAAAAGGACCTGCAGGTACGCAAAGCCCGCAGGAGCTGAAGGAAAGGAACCATATGAAGGACGTACTCATCTCCATCACCGGCAGTCAGCATGCGCCGGGCGAGCCTCCCGTGATGAACGGGGAGAACACCATCCAGCTGGTCACCGACGGGCGATATCAGTTCGGCGAAGGCAGCTGCTGGCTGAGCTACAGGGAAAGCCCCCTCACGGGTATGGAAGGCACCACCACCACCTTCCTGGTAAAGGGCGGCCTGGTGACCATGGTCCGAAAGGGCGCCGTGAACGGAGAGCTGAGATTTCAGAAGGGGGAGCGCCACTGCTTCCTGTACAATACCCCCTTCGGCGGGATGACCATGGGCATCCGTACCCAGCAGCTGAAAACCAACCTGGGCGAGCACGGAGGCAGCATGGACATCACCTATACCGTGGACATGAACGAGGTCCCTCTGGGCAAAAACGTGTTCCAGATCGACGTGAAAGAGGTCCCGGAGTCGGATAAAGGAGAAGAGAATCCATGAGCAGTATGATCGAAGCGGCCCGGGAACAGATCGACGCCCTGCTGAAGGGCGCCTGCGCCGCCGCGGCGGAAAAGGGCATCCTCCCCGCCGGCGCGCAGCTGAACGGAAAGATCGAGATCCCCAAGGATACGAAGAACGGTGACTATGCCTGCTCCTACGCCATGGGCAGCGCCAAGGCCCTGGGCATGGCTCCCCGGAAGCTGGCGGAGGCCCTGATCGGGGAGCTGGATCTGACGGGCAGCTGGTTCGATTCCGCGGAGGTCGCTGGACCCGGCTTCCTGAATTTCCGTCTGGGCGGCGCCTGGTACGCCGGCGTGCTGGAGGATATCCGCCGCCAGGGCCCGGCCTACGGCCAGGTGGACGAGGGCAAGGGCCGCCGGGTGATGGTGGAGTTCGTCTCCGCCAACCCCACGGGCACCATGACCGTGGGCAACGCCCGGGGCGGGGTCCTGGGGGACGCCATGGCCTCTATCCTGGAGCGGGCGGGCTGGAGGGTCTGGCGGGAGTTCTACGTGAACGACGCCGGCAACCAGGTGGCCCTGTTCGCCCGGAGCGTGGAGGCCCGGTACATCCAGCTCATCCGGGGGGAGGATGCAGTGGAATTCCCGGAGGACGGCTACCACGGGGAGGATATCCGGGAGCTGGCCCGGCTCTTCCGGGAGCGGTACGGGGATTCCTGGCTGGACCGGGACCCGGAGGAGCGCCGGGAGGAAATGCAGAAGTTCGGCATCTCCTACAACATCCAAAAGATGAAGGCGGATCTGGAGCGCTACGGCATCGTCTACGACCAGTGGTTTCTGGAGTCCTCCCTGCACGAGAGCGGCTATGTGGCGGAGACCGTGGAGCTGCTGGAGAAGGCCGGATACACCTATGAGAAGGACGGTGCCCTCTGGTTCCGGCTCACGGATCTGGGGGCGGAGAAGGACGAGGTCCTGCGGCGCAGCAACGGCTTCTACACCTATTTCGCCGTAGATATGGCCTACCACCGGAACAAGTTCATCGCCCGGGGCTTCGATAACGTCATCAACGTATGGGGGGCGGACCACCACGGCCACGCCATCCGTTTCGCCAAGAGCCTTCCCGCCCTAGGGATCGAGCCGGACCGGCTCCATTTCCTGCTGATGCAGCTGGTGAACCTGATCCGGGACGGGAAGCCCGTGCGCATCTCCAAGCGCACCGGCAAGGCCATCGCCCTCAGCGATCTGCTGGACGAGGTCTCCCGGGATGCCTGCCGCTTCTTCTTCAACGCCAAGCCGGATACCCATCTGGATTTTGACCTGGATCTGGCCGTCCGGCGGGACAGCGAGAACCCCGTATACTATGTGCAGTATGCGCACGCCCGGATCTGCAGTCTGCTGGCTACCCTGGCCAGGGAGGGGCACCCCGTCCCCGGTCCCGGGGAGGCGGACCTGCGCCTGCTGACGGATCCCACGGAGCTGGAGCTCATCAAGCAGCTCTCTCTCCTGCCGGAGGAGATCCGCCAGGCGGCCCGGGGCTACGACCCCTCCCGCATCAACCGGTATCTGACGGAGCTGGCCGCCCGGTTCCACCGCTTCTACACCGCCTGCCGCATCCGGGACGCGGAGCCCGGGCTCCTGGAGGCCCGGCTGATCCTGGCGGACACGGTGCGGGCCGTGCTGGCAAACGCCCTGGGTCTTCTGGGCATCTCCGCGCCGGAAAAAATGTGAATCCTCGCAGCCCGGACCCGTTTCCGGGAATCCGGAGCTCACCTGAAGAGCAGCCGGACGCTTATCCCCGCGGCCAGGAAACCGACCAGATCGGCAGCCAGGGCCGCGGGGATCACTTTGCCCGAACGCCGGATCCCGGCGGCGCCGAAGTACACCCCCAGGACATAGAAGGTGGTCTCCGTGCTTCCCAGCATCACGGCGGCGATCCGCCCGGCGAGGGAATCCGGCCCCGCCTCCCGGATGACCGAGCTCCCCGCCGCCAGGGCCCCGCTGCCGCTGAGGGGCCGGAGCAGGAGGATACCCACCGTCTCCCGGGGGATACCCAGCTTCTCCAGCCCCGGCCCCAGGAGGGAAGCCAGGGCGTCCAGCGCCCCGCTGGCCCGGAGCATGGCGGCGGCGGTCAGGATGGCCGCCACCGGGGGAAACATGCGCAGCACCGTGCGCAGCCCCTCTTCGATCCCCTCCCCCAGGACGGAGACCAGGGGGACCCGTCGGCGGAGGCCCAGCCCCGCCCCCAGGAGCAGGAGCAGCGCCGTCAGGTATCGCATCTCTTCCCCCTTCCCCGGCGCTCCAGGAGAGTCAGAGTCAGGAGGCCTGTCCCCAGAGCCAGGCCGGAGGCGACCCAAACCGCAGGCAGGATATCATAGGGGCTCCGGCACCCGGCGGAGGCCCGGATGGCGCAGACCGTGGCGGGGACCAGCTGCACCGAGGCGCTGTTCATCACCGCCAGGCGGCAGAGCTCCGGTCCCGCCTCGCCGCCTCCCTCCTGCCGCCGCAGCCCCTGGGCGGCCCGGATCCCCGCCGGGGTGGCGGCGTTCCCCAGACCCAGGAGGTTCGCCGTCAGATTCTCCGTCAGCGCGGCCAGGGTCTCGGGATCCCGGGAGCCCCGGGGATAAAGCCTCCGGAGCAGGGGCCGCAGCCCCCGGCTCAGGAGTTCCGTGAGCCCTCCCCGCTCCAGCAGCCGCAGCAGCCCGGACCAGAGGCAGACCCCGGCACACAGGCCGACGCACAGGTCCGCAGCCTGCCGGATCCCCTCCAGCGCGGCGGCGGAGACGTCGCCCAGCCTGCCCTCCATCGCGCCCCAAAGGCAGCTCAGCAGGAGCATTCCGCCCCAGATCCAGTCCAGCATGTCCCCCTCCACCTCCGGAACATGCATATGTCACTAACGCCTCAAGCATGCGTGTTTTTTCCTCTACCCCAGTCTTTGTAAAATGAGTTTACGCATACTGCTTCTTTTTTTCTCAGGTCTCTTGACTTTTTACGCGGCAATGCTATAATGAATTTACATGATTAGACAGGTTTATGCTTTTATGGGAGGACAAATATAGATGAAGACAACCGGTATCGTCAGACAGATGGACAGCCTCGGGCGCATCGTTCTGCCCATTGAACTGCGGCGTACGCTGGATATTGCCCAGAAGGATTCCCTGGAGATCTATGTGGAGGGCAACCAGATCATTCTGAAGAAGTATGAGCCCACCTGCGCATTCTGCGACAATGCCAGGGACATCATCCAGTACAAAGGCCGGAACATCTGCCCCCGCTGCCTGGCCGAGCTGAAGAAGCTGTAAGCCGGAGCAGGGGGAACGTTTAGGAGATCAAGCGGGCCGCGCAAGCGGCCCGTTTGTTGTATCCCGGGCAAAACAGCGGGAGCGGACCTTGTGTCTGCTCCCGCTCAGCGTGTCGACAAACCCCGTTTTGTCATCGCGAGGAGTACGCGCACATCCCTGCGAGGGGCCCTCGCGCGCGGAATGGAGCGAAGCGACGTGGCGATCCGTTCCCTCGTCCCCTTGTTCATGTTAAAAACATAAGGATGGGAGTTGCGGATTGCCACAACCGGTGACATCGGTCACCGGTTTCGCAATGACCATTTTCGTTGGTCTGGTACTTTATCTACAGTCTCAGCGGGAGCGGACCTTGTGTCTGCTCCCGCTCGATCCTTTTACCCGGGGGAAAACCGTTTCGCCCCCGGTCAGGGAGTCGTCTCCGCCTCCGGCCGGTCCATCCTCAGCTTCATGCGCAGGATGCGGAGAAGGCTTTCCCGGATCCGCTCCTCCGTGAGGACGCCGTCCGTCACCGCCGCCTCCAGGGCGTCCACCGCTGCCTCCGGGTCCCCGGGACACAGGAGCAGATCCACTCCCGCCAGCACCGCCTTCACTGCCGTCTCCCCGTCGGTATAGCTCCCCAGGGCGCCCATCTGCAGGGCATCGGTGATCACTACGCCCTGAAAGCCCAGCTCCTCCCGGAGCAGCTCCGTCACCAGCGCATGGGAGAACAGCGCAGGCTCCTCGTCCACCGCGGAGACGATCAGGTGGCCGATCATCACCATATCCGCCCCGGCTTCGATCCCCGCCCGGAAGGGCAGGAGCTCCCGCTCCCGCAGCTCATCCAGGCTGCGGGAGACGTATACGGAGCCGTAATGACTGTCCGCCTTCGTATCCCCGTGGCCGGGAAAATGCTTCAGGGTGCAGAGGACGCCTCCGGCATGAAAGCCCTCCACCGCCGCCGCCACCAGCCGGGCCGCCTGGGCAAAATCATCGCTGTAAGCCCGGTAGCGGATCACCGTATTCGCCGGATTGGACCATACGTCCGCCACCGGGGCCAGGTCCGCGTTGAAGCCGAAGGCCCGCAGCTCCCGGGCGAGGGCTTCTCCGTTCTCCCGGGCCTTTTCCTCCCCCTGGTCCTTATAATGATACATGGACCGGAGCTTCAGGCTGCTCACGGTGCTCCCCAGGCGGGCTACCGCGCCCCCCTCCTCATCGCAGAGGATCAGGGGCGGGATCGCCATTCCCGCCGCCAGGTCTCCGGTGAGGGCGCGAAGCTGTTCCCCGGTCTGCATATTCTCGGTATCCAGGAAGAAGCCCCCCGCAGGCCGGGCCTGCAGGTCCTCCTCCATGGTCTCGTTCACCGCCAGGCTGCTCCCGCCCCGCAGGTCCGAAGGCCGAAGGACCACCATCTGCCAAAGCTGCTCCCGCAGACTGAGTCCCTCCAGCAGCAGCTCCTCGGGGTCGGGCTCCGGGGTGGGCTCCGGGGTGGGCTCGGAAGTAGGCTCGGGTGACGGCTCCGGCATGGGCTCCGGCGTGGGTTCCGGGGTGACCGTCGGGCCGGGCGTCGGCGGCGTTTCCGCCGGACCGTTCCCGCAGGCGGCAGCCGCCAGCAGGAGGGCCGGGATCAGGAGAAGGATCAGGATGCGTCGCAGCTTCATTTCTCTTTTCGCCTCGTCCGTGTTTTTTCCCCATTGTACTCCCCCGGACCCGCTTTGCCAATGGGGAAAGGCTTTTCTCTCCCTCCGCGCCATGGTATACTGGGAGAAAAACGCAGGAGGAAAGCCATGGAGCTTTGGGATGCTTACAGTCAGGATTTCCGGCTTGTCCCCCAGGTGACCCTGGTCAGGCCGGGTCCCATCCCGGCGGGACTCTTCCATTTGTTCTGCGACATCATCGTCCGGCATACGGACGGCAGCTATCTGCTGATGCAGCGGGACAGGAGCAAGTATTTCTTCCCCGGCATGTGGGAGGCCACGGCAGGCGGTTCCGCCCTCCAGGGCGAGAGGCCCCTGGATTGCGCCATCCGGGAGCTGCGGGAGGAGACCGGGATCCGGGCCGGCCGCCTGATGGAGGCGGGCCGGCTGAGAAACAGCGACACCTTCTTCGTTCAGTACCTGTGCGTGACAGACTGCGGAAAAGACAGCGTCATCCTGCAGGCCGGGGAAACCATGGCATACCGGTGGGCCAGCCGGGAGGAGCTGGTCTCCATGAAGGAGGAGCTGGTGCTGGAACGGCTGCGGTACTATCTGGAGGAATCGGATCCATGCGCTCCATGGGTGCGGCTTGGCCGCGCAGAAATCACGATCTGAGCTCCCGAGGCGATAACGGTACCCCCGGCCCAGGCCGGGGGTCTGCACTTGACAAAGGCGGGAGAGGGAATTAACATACAGTAAGCCCTGCATCCCTTCAGAGAATGCAGGGGAATCTGAACAGAAGGAGAACGGCACTAAACATGAAACGGATCATTACCCTGCTGCTGGCCCTGGTCTTTGTGCTGGCGCTCTTCACCGGATGCTCCGGCGGTACGCCTGCGGGCAGCCCGGACGACGGCAGCGCCACCAGCGCTCCCACCGCAGCTCCGGCTACGGCCAAGCCCACCGAGGCGCCCAGCGCCACCGACGCCCCGGAGGAGACCCCCGCCCCCACCGAGGAGCCCTCCCCCTACAAGTTCGCCGCCGGGAAATTCGCGGCTGACGAAAACGGGGTCGCCACGGAGCCCTTTTCCTACGAACAGCCCTTCTGCACCACGGATGAGGTGATCCAGTACTGGAACGTGTGCTACACCCCCCAGTTCCTGCCCGAGGAGGGCATGAACAGCATGCCCTACCAGATGGACGTGGAGAAAATGACCGGCGTGCATGTGGAATACCTCTGCCCCGCCGCTGAGACCAAGCAGCAGGCCTTCTCCGTGCTCCTGGCCTCCGACGACCTGCCCGACCTCATGGCCCACGGCCTGACCTACTACGGCCGCTCCGCCAACGACGCCATCGACGAGGGCTGGTTTGCCAACATCTACGACTATCGGGAGTATGCCCCCAACTACTTCTATCAGGCGGACCAGTTCACCGAAAAGGTCCATAACACCATCTATACCCGGCCAGACCGGGTGGCCTGGTTCTACGGGATCCTGGTGAACCCCACTCCCGCCAACGGCACCGTCATCCGGACGGACTTCCTGGAGCGGGTGGGCATGAAATGGGAGGACATCACCACCTTCGATAAGATGCATGAAGCCCTGTACGCCTTCAAGACCCAGCTGGAGGTCCAGTGGCCCATGGAACTGTACTACACCCTGGAGCAGGGCCCCGGCGTCACCTTCTCCGGCTTCAACACCGCCGTGTGGGTCAACCCCTACGGTCTGCCCTCCGTCCGCCGGGTGGACGACGAAGTGATGTTCACCCTCACCCGCGAGGACGACAAGGACGCCATCACCATGCTCCAGCAGTGGTATCAGGAAGGCCTCATCGATCCCGGCTGGCCCGGCTATACCTCCAACGATCAGATGAGCGACATGATCACCACGGATAAATGCGGTCTGGCCAACATGAACGCCAGCCAGATCCCCGACTACGAGGGCCAGAGCGTTAACCCCGACTGCAAGTGGGTCTCCCTGCCCCGCACCCTGCGGTACGACGGACAGGAGCTCAAGTACGCCCAGGAGCTCAACCACATGACCTACGGCTATGTCACCCTCAGCGCCAAGTGCGCAAACCTCCCCCTGGCCGTGACCTGGTGCGACTGGTTCTTCAGCCCCGAGGGGGCCGAGTACTCCAGCTGGGGCCCCGAGGGCATCGTCTGGGAATACAACGCCAAGGGCGAGAAGCAGCTCACCGATTTCGTGCTGAACAACCCCGCCGGGGCCACCTCCGCCTGGGTGCTGCTGCTCTACTCCGCCAATAACCTCTGCGACGCCACCCTCTTCGACCAGACCCGCTCCTATGCCTACGACGGCGGCGAGGAGATCTTCGATATGTCCAAGCGGTGGCTGGTGCCCAACTACAAGGGCGAGTACGACATGCCCAGCGGCTTCAAGCTCACGGACGAGGAGAGCGAGGAGATCCGCCAGTATTCCGGCGACCTGGTGACCTACCTGAACGAGACCTACCTGGCCTTCTTCACCGGCGACAGGCCCATGAGCGAATGGGACGAGTATCAGCAGGGGCTGATCACCTGCGGCATGGACAAGATCCTGGAGATCTACCAGAACGCTTACGACGCCTACATGGCGGAGAACGCCTAAGCGGAATCGGGAAATCCCATTTCAACGGCAATCAGGGGGCAGCCGGCGGCTGCCCCCTCAGACTGTAGACAAAGTACCAGACCAACGAAAATGGTCTTTGCGAAACCGGTGACCGATGTCACCGGTTGTGGCAATCCGTAACTCTCGTCCTTTTATTTTTAACATGACCAAGGGGACGAGAGAACGGATCGCCACGTCGCTTCGCTCCATTCCGCGCGCGAGGGCCCCTCGCAGGGACGTGCGCGTACTCCTCGCGATGACAAAACTGGGTTTGTCGACACGCTGAGGGGGCAGCCGATCGGCTGCCCCCTTTTTCTTTCCTTCCGCCTGCTGCAAAAAGCCCGGGGAAGTCTGCTTCCCCGGGCTGTATTCATATATCCTTTCCGGCCTGATTCACGCTTTCCAGAAAACAGCGGATATTCCGCTCCACCGGCAGGGTACCGTCCAGATGGATCACCTGCAGGCCGGTGCAGGCAAGCCAGGAGGAAACCCGGGCCTCCGAACGATTCTTCACCAAGTCGAAAAACCGTTCTTCCTGTTCGTATAAATCGCCGCCGGGCTGCATCCGCTCCCCGAATTTTCCATAGGATCGGCTGCGCACCCGGTTCATCCGCACATCATCCGGCACATGGAGAAACACGGCAAGATCCAGGAGAGCTTCCGCTTCCCCGCCGTAATCCGCCGTCACGGAAGACAGAACGAAGCGCTCCCTTTCCCGCATCGCGGCGAGCAGCGCAGCGGATACCTCCTCCCTGCCGCGGGAAGAGACATAGGAATCACCGGCAGCCCGACCGGGAAAATAAAAGTCTTCGATATCCAGCCATTGGCAGCCCAGTTCCTCCGCCAGAGCTTTTCCGAAGGTACTTTTTCCCGCACCGTTCAGCCCGCAGACGAGGATCCGTTTCGCCGCCAGCACCGGAACTGTCTGATCCTGTCTCAATACCGGATCATGTACCGCTCCAGCTCCCAATTGCTCACCCGGCTGCGGTACTGCTCCCATTCCCGGATCTTGCCCTCGGTATACTGGGTGAAGACATGGTCTCCCAGGGCCTCCACCAGCACCGGGTCCGCCCGCAGCTCCTCCACGGCCTCGTTCAGCGTGCCGGGAAGGCTGCGGATGCCATGCTTCTTCCGGTCCTCCCGGCGCATGGCATAGATGTTTTCCGTGATCTCCGCCGGGGGCTCCAGCTTCCGCTCCATGCCGTCCAGCCCGGCGGCGAGGCACAGGGCCAGAGCCAGATAGGGATTGCAGCTGGGGTCCGGGCTCCGGAGCTCGGCCCGGGTGCTCTGCCCCCGGGCGGAGGGGATGCGCACCAGGGCGCTGCGGTTGGAGGCGGACCAGGCCACATAGCAGGGCGCCTCGTAACCGGGCACCAGGCGCTTATAGGAGTTCACCAGGGGGTTCAGCACCGCACACATTCCCCGGATATGCTCCAGCTGGCCTGCGATGAAATGCCGGGCCTCCCGGGAGAGCTGCTTGGGCCCCTCCGGATCGAAAAACACGTTCCGCCCCTCCTTGAACAGGGACATGTTCACATGCATGCCGGAGCCGGCGATGCCGTAGATGGGCTTGGGCATGAAGGTGGCATGGAGGCCGTTCTTCTGGGCCAGGGTCTTCACCGTGAGCTTGAAGGTCATGATATTGTCCGCCGCCCGGAGGGCTTCGGCATACTTGAAATCGATCTCATGCTGACCTGCGGCACACTCATGGTGGGAGGCCTCGATCTCAAACCCCATTTTCTCCAGGGCCATGCAGATCTCCTGCCTCGTGCTCTCCCCATGGTCGATGGGGCCCAGGTCAAAGTAGCCCGCCTCGTCCCCGGTGCGGGTGGTGGGTTTGCCCTCCCCATCCGTCTCGAAGAAGAAGAACTCGCACTCCGGCCCCACGTTGAAGGTGTAGCCCAGGTCGGCGGCCCGCTTCAGGACCCGCTTCAGCACGCCCCGGGGATCCCCGAAGAAGGGGGTGCCATCCGGATTATATACATCGCAGATGAGCCGGGCCACCTTCCCGTTGGCGGTGATCCAGGGGAGGATGGTGAAGGTATCCAGATCGGGATACAGGTACTGGTCGGATTCATGGATCCGGGTAAACCCTTCGATGGAGCTGCCGTCAATGGCGATCTGGTTCGCCAGAGCCTTTTCCAGCTGGCTGTGGGAGATGGCCACGTTTTTCAGCTGGCCGAAGATATCCGTGAACTGCATGCGGATAAACTCCACCTTCTCCGTCTCCACCAGGCGGAGGATGTCTTCCTTCGTATAACTCATACCGATCTCTCCTTTGCTCCCCTTTGGGGCGATACCGGAATAAAGCATTATATCCGTTTGCGCCGAGACTTGTCAATCATCTGCCTTTCCTGTATACTGTTTATCGGTTTTCCTCGGGATACCGAACACATTTCGATCTTAAGGAGGTCCCTATGACCATACCCGGCCTGAAGCGCAGCCTCATGTACGTTTTCTCTCTGGCCATCCTGGCCCTGGGGATCACCCTGAACACCAAGACCCAGCTGGGGGTCTCCCCCATCGTTTCGGTGCCGTACTGCATCTCTCAGCTGGCGTCGCTTCCCCTGGGGCTCACCACCTTTGTCCACTATCTGCTGCTGATCCTGCTGCAGAAGCTGCTGCTGGGGAAAGCTTTCCCGCCCCTCCAGTATCTTCAGATCCTGTGCAGCCTGGTGACCAGTCTGTTCATCCAGGGCTGGGACATGCTGCTCCCCCTGTTCGAGCCGGTATGGGCCAGGATCCTCGTCCTGTTCGCCGCCATTTTCATCACCGGACTGGGAGCCAGCCTCTCCCTGGCCATGGACATCGTTCCCAACCCGGCGGACGGCCTGGCCGACGCCGTGGGCCGGAGGATCCGGCGGGATGTGGGGATGGGAAAAAACCTCATCGATTTTGTGAGCGTGGCGATCTCCCTCGCCCTCGGCCTCCTGCTGGCCCATCGGATCCTGGGCGTGGGCCTGGGCACCGTCGCCGCAGTGCTCCTCACCGGCCGGGTCTATGCCCTGGTCCATCATCGCTCCCTGGACCTGGCCAGGCAGCTCAAACAGGCCGAACGGGCTTGACAAGCCGCCGGCTCCCGTTTATGATTGCCTGGGTCATGTCAGTTATTCCGGATTGGAAGGAGGCGCAGAAGGCCTTGCATGTTACCATACCCGACATTTTCACTTTTTTCCGCATGATCTGCGCCGTCATCCTGCCCTTCCTCGCCCCGCTGAGCCCGGCCTTCCTGATCATCTACGGCGTCAGCGGCGTGAGCGACATGCTGGACGGATACCTGGCCCGGAAGCTGGGGCAGTCCAGCGAATGGGGCGCGAAGCTGGACAGCACCGCAGACCTGCTGCTTTACACCATCGCCCTCTCCCTGCTCATCCCCATTCTGCGGGCCATCCTTCCCGGCTGGTTCTGGTGGCTCGTGGGGGCTGCGCTGCTCCTTCGCCTTGCCTGCTATTTCCTCTCGGCGGTGAAGTTCCACCGCTTTGCCTCGGAGCATTCCCTGCTGAACAAGCTCACCAGCATCCTGATCTTCCCCGTGCCCTTTCTCATGCGGCTGAGCTTCTTTGTCTGGTATGCGGTTCTGGTCTGCCTGGTCGCCTGCATTGCCGCCGTCCAGGAGCTGGGGATCCACCTCCGCCGCCCGGCGAGGACAGGGGACCGGGAGGAAGACTGAGGGATCCTTCCCGCCGGGGGCGGATCCTTGGGGAAATTTTCCGAAATTCCGCCGGAAGCCTTGCAATTCCAACGTTTTCGTGTCATTATAGGTTCAGGAACCGGAGGCTGCGGAGCCCTGTATCCAACGTTCTCCGCTCGGTCGGAAAAACCCAGGCCCCGTTGGGGTACTATCTTTAGATATGGGAGAGACAGAAAATGACCAAGACAGAACTCATCGAGAAGATCGCCGCTGAGACCGGTCTCACCAAGAAGGACGCCGGCGCTGCCTTCGGCGCCACCGTCACCGCCATCACCGCCGCCCTGGCCGACGGCGACAAGGTCACCGTTCCCGGCTTCGGCACCTTCGAGGTCCGTGCCCGGAAGGCCCGCACCGGCAAGAACCCCCGCACCGGTGAGGCCGTGAAGATTCCTGCCTGCAAGGTCCCCGCGTTTAAGGCCGGCAAGGGTCTGAAGGAAGCTGTCGCCGTGAAAAAGGGCGGACGGAAAAAGAAATAAGCGTTCCCGGATTTCAGCCTTCCGGGGCGGCTGTGCCGCCCCGGAAGCTTTTTATTTCCGGATCTCCAGGGAATCCGGCTCCACGGCGCAGGGCAGGTGAAGGACTTCCACCCCCGCCGTCTCCGCCTCCTCCAGCGCCAGGGCAAAAGCCGGGTCCGTCTCCCGGTTGGGCAGGACCTGCCCTACCCCCGGCAGCGCGATGACGAAGGCCAGGATGCAGGCCCAGCCCTCCCGCCGGGCGGCGGTCAGCTCTCGGAGATGCTTCGTTCCCCGAAGGGTGGGGGCATCCGGAAACCAGCCGACGCCGCCGCGCTCCAGGGTGCAGCCCTTTACCTCCAGCAGAATGCGCCTCTCCCCCCGCTCCAGGCAGAAATCCACCCGGGAGGCGCCGTAGGGATACTCCGGGCGGATCCGGGTCAATCCGGGGATGCCTCCCCCCTCCAGCCATTCCCGAACCACTCGGTTGGGGGCCTGACTATCGATATTCACCCAGCCCAGGCCGGGCTTCTGCACCGTCACCAGATCCCAGGCGGTCTTCCGCCCGTGCCCCTCCCCTGCCGCCAGGATCACCCGGGCTCCGGGAAGGAGCAGCTCCCGGCAGCGGCCGGTGTTCTTCACATGTACCGTTTCCCGTCTTCCCTCCAGCTCCACCTCCGCCACAAAACGGTTGGGCCGGGCGAGGAAGACGGCTTCCCGGGTCAGGGGATAGATCATGGCCGTCTCCTTCTTTGCCGATGCTTCATCTTTCAAACGAAAAGGATTGTATGCCATTTTCGGACAAATGTAAATGGATTTCGGGGCAATTCAACAGAATGCCCCTTCCCATCAGCCCCCATATATGGTATACTACGAAGTAAGTAATACGCTCTATGGGAGTGATCCGCATGAAACGCTGCATTGCTGCCCTGCTGATCCTGTGCCTGCTCCTGGCCTGTCCCCGCGCCCTGGCGGCGGATGAGCCTCCGGCGGAGCCGGAAACGGAGACCGCGGGGGAAGCCCTGCCGGAGACGGATAAGGGGGAAGGAGCGCCTCCCGCATCCGAGTCCGGCGGAGCCGGGGAAGAAGCGCCTCCCGCGCCGGAGCCCGAGGGCTCCGGGGAAGAGGCAGGAGAGGCCGCAGATGCCCAAGGGGAAGCCGGAAAACCGGAAGAGGCCGGAACCGGAGCGGAGGAACCGGAGGAGACCGGGAAGGGGCCGGAGGAACCCGCGGAGGAAGGCTATCTCCCCGGCCAGTTCACCGACGTGGACGAGACCCGCTGGTACGGCACGGAGGGCCAGGGGGTCATCCGCCTGGTCTGGGAGCTGGGCCTGATGAACGGCATGGGGAACGGGACCTTCCTGCCGGAGGGCTCCCTGCGCATATGCGAGGCGGTAAAGCTTGCCGCCGTTATCCGCAGCCGCGCCCTGGGGGACGGTGCGGAATTCGTCCCGGACCAGCCCTGGTATAAGCCCTATGTGGATTATGCCGAAGGGGAGGGCATCCTGCAGCCCGGGGAATTCGCCGACCGGATGGGCGAGAGCATCACCCGGGGCGAGCTGGCCCATATTCTGGCCGCCGCGCTGCCGGAGTCGGAGCTGCCCCATATCAACGCCATTTTTGCCATCCCGGATGTGATCAGCCTGGAGGCGGAGCCCACCGGGCACTGGCAGGAGATCCTTACGCTCTACCGGGCCGGGGTCATGCTGGGGGACGGCGTCACCCACGCCTATCGTCCAGGGGACCGGATCACCCGGGCGGAGACCGCCGCCGCGGCGGTGCGCATGGCCCTGCCGGAGCAGAGGAAGCGCCTGGAGCTTCTGCCCCTGAGCGGAGCCTCCCGTCCCCTGTGGGAGGCGGCGATCCAGCGGGATAATGAGGCGGTCCTCAGTCTGGGCTATCACCCCTGGGCGGAGTTCTTCGCCTTCGTGGGGGAAGAACAGGCGGAGGAAGCCGCCGATCTCTGCCTCTCCCTGGACCGGGACGAATCCCTGGGTTACCCCATCTACGGGGAGGAGGGCAGCCGGATCCTGGCGGTGTATCCCCGGTTCACCATAGAATACCTGATCGCGGATCGGGATCCCCAGGGCATGTACGTTCTGCGTCTGGAGGGCCGGGATAAGGGCCTGACGGACAGCCATGGCGTCAAAATGGGGACCTCGCTCAGGAAGCTCCTGGCGGCCTTCCCGGAGACGGAGCTCAGCCGGGAGGGCGGCGATGCGGACGTCGTCTGGTACTCCTGCTCCTTCGGCGACCCGGCGGTGGAATACCGCTACGGCGTAGGCTGGGACGGGTATGTGATCTCCCTCTCCATGGCCATCTCGGAGAGCGCTTGAATCGATCTGGCTATGCGGTACCGGTTTTTCCGGTACCGCCCTTTTTCTTTTCATGAGCAGGGAGTTATGGTATAATCCTTTCGAATTTTCCCTTTGCCGGAGAGGAGGCGCTTCCAATGATCGAAACCGGTCAGCAGCCGGGAAAACAGCTCACCCTGGGCCTTCTCGCCCATGTGGACGCGGGAAAGACCACCCTGGCGGAGGCCATCCTCTATACCACCGGCAGGCTCCGGCAGCCCGGCCGGGTCGACCGGGGGGATACGGCCATGGACACCCATGAGCTGGAACGGAGCCGGGGCATCACCATCTTCCTCAGCCAGGCCCAGTTCCGCCTGGGGGACTGGACCGTCAGTCTTCTGGACACCCCCGGCCACGTGGACTTTTCCAGCGAAACGGAGCGGGTGCTCCAGGTGCTGGACGGGGCCATTCTGGTGATCAGCGGGCTGGACGGGGTCCAGGCCCATACCCGCACCCTCTGGCGGCTGCTGGAGCACTACCGGGTGCCGGTATATCTCTTTGTGACGAAGATGGATTTCGCCCGGCGCAGCCGGGAAGAGCTGCTGGCGGAGCTGCAGCGGGAGCTGAGCCCCGCCTGTCTGGAATACGGCTCCGCCGCCCTGGAGGAGCAGGCGGCCATGGAGAGCGAGGAGCTGCTGGAGGCGTATCTGAAAACCGGGACCCTGCCCGGCGGGGCGGTCGCCAAAAGCGTACAGGCCCGGCATATCTTCCCCTGCTGGTTCGGCTCCGGGCTGAAGCTCACGGGGGTGGAGGACTTCCTCCTGGGGATGGAGGAATGCTTCATTTCCCGGACCTGGCCCGAGGCCTTCGGCGCCCGGGTATTCAAGATCAGCCATGACTCCCAGGGGAACCGGCTCACCTGGCTGAAGCTCACGGGAGGCCGTCTGAGGATAAAGGACAGCCTCCGGGTGGGGGATACGGCGGAGAAGGTGGATCAGATCCGCCTGTATACGGGCAGCCGCTTCCTTCCGGCGGAGACCGTCCTGCCCGGCGGGATCTGCGCCGTGACGGGCCTCAGCCGCACCCGGGAGGGCCAGGGGCTGGGGATCGAGCGCCTGGGCTCCGCCCCCAGGCTGGAGCCGGTGATGCGATACCGCATCCTGCTTCCCGAGGGGGAGGATCCGGCGGCGATGCTCCGGAAGCTGCGCCAGCTGGAGGAAGAGGATCCCCAGCTGCGGCTGGAATACGACTCCGCCCTGGGGGAGATCGGCGTCAGCCTCATGGGGGAGGTGCAGGCGGAGATCCTGAAAAGCCTCATCGCCCGGCGCTTCGGCGCAGAGGTGGAGCTGGACCGGGGGCGGGTGCTCTATAAGGAAACCATCGCCGGAAAGGTGGAGGGGGTGGGCCACTATGAGCCCCTGCGGCACTATGCGGAGGTCCATCTGATCCTGGAACCCCTGCCCCGGGGCAGCGGCCTGCAGTTCGCCTCCGCCTGCAGCGAGGACGCCCTGGACCGGAACTGGCAGCGGCTGATCCTCACCCATCTGGGGGAAAAGACGCATCTGGGGGTGCTCACCGGCTCCCCCATCACAGATATGCGCATCACCCTGGCCGCGGGCCGGGCCCATCTGAAGCATACGGAGGGGGGCGACTTCCGCCAGGCCACCTACCGGGCGGTGCGGCAGGGCCTGATGCAGGCCAGGGGCGTGCTGCTGGAGCCCTGGTATGCCTTCCGCCTGGAGCTGCCTCCGGAGCAGCTGGGCAGGGCGATCTACGATATCCGCGCCCGCCATGGCACCCTGGAGTCCCCCGGGGAGGCGGGGGACATGGTCCTCCTCCGGGGCCGCGCCCCGGTGACGGGGCTGAACGGCTATGCCGCCCAGGTGGCGGCCTACACCGGCGGCCGGGGAAGGCTCACCCTGGAGCAGGACGGCTATGACCTCTGCGCCGATCCGGAGGCGGCGATCGAGGCAGCGGGCTACGACCCGGAGCGGGATACGGAAAACACCCCGGATTCCGTCTTCTGCGCCCATGGCGGCGGCTTCACGGTGAAATGGGACCGGGTGAAGGACTACATGCATCTGGAAAGCTGCCTGAAGGAGCCCCGGCCCGCCGTTCCCCGGCTGAACCGGCAGAACCTCCAGATCGACGAAAAGGAGCTGGAGGCCATCCTCCTGCGGGAGTTCGGCCCCATCCGCCGTCCCCAGTACCGCCGCCCGCCCTCGGCGGCGGTAGCGGCGGAGGAGCCCGTGGTGATCCAGCCGAAAAAGCTCTGGTACATCGTGGACGGATACAACGTGATCTTCGCCTGGGCGGATCTGCGGAGCCTTGCGGAGCGGGAGCTGGAGGACGCCCGGGAAAGGCTCATGCGCCTTCTGGTGAATTTCGCCGCCTACACCCGGTATGAGGTGGTGCTGGTGTTCGACGGCTACCGGGTCCCCCGGAACCGGGGGGAAAAGCTGGATTACCACGGCATCCGGGTGGTGTACACGGAGGAAAACGAGACGGGGGACGCCTATATCGAGCGGCTTGTCCACGAGATCGGAAAGAACGAGCAGGTCCGGGTGGTCACCTCCGACGGGCTGATCCGTCTGGCGGCCGCCCGCTCCGGGGTGCTCCGCCTCTCCGCCGGGGACTTCGAGGAGGAGGTCAGCCGGGTCAGCCGGGAGCTGGGCGAGCTGCTGAAAAAGCAGACCGCCTCCCCCAGCCGGGTGGGGGAGGCGGCCAGGATCACGGCTCTGCAGCCGGATCCGTCCGAGGATCAGGGATCATAGGGATACGTACGCCCTTATTCCTTCTCCTGATCCATGGTGCGCTTGGCATAATAGGTGGGATTCATGGAGACGGAGAAATGCAGGATGGGCCTGCGCAGCTCCAGGATGGACAGGGGCAGATGCTTCATCCCCGCGGGCATGAAGATGATGGAGCTGCGGGTGAGGCGGTGGAGCTCGCCGTTGATGCCGATCTCGATAACGCCGCCCAGGTCGTACTTATCGTTGGGGTCGGAGCCCAGGAAGCCCACCAGCTCATCAAAATCATGGGTATGCTCCTCATGATAGGGCAGAGGCCGGAAATCCGGCGCATGGACGTACCAGGTGGTATTCATCTGGAAGGCGCCGGGGACCATATGACTGTCCATATACAGGAGCCGGTCGCCCCATTTCTTGTAGACCTCGTTGAAGGGGTTATTGCCGGTGAACATGGGAGAAAGCTCCTGCACGATCTGGCAGCCGTACTGCCCCTCGGTATTCATCACAAAGTTTTCGTTCTCCATCGCTGATCTTCCTTTCCCGGAGCGGTCCCGTATCCCGGGCCGCAGACAGATATTGTTACGGTATTATATCTGCATTTTCCCGCGTTGGCAACAGGTCGGCAGGATTTTCCCGAATTTGGGGGATAAGCTGCGGGCTCTCTCCTCCCCGGATTGACAAGGGGGCGGAAACCCGGTAAACTGAGGCTCCGGACAGAGGCGAAGAACGCCCGTCCGGAGGGGAGGGATCACGGAATGTGGTGGAAGAAGAACAAATGGAAGGTCATCGTTCCGGTGCTGGTGATCGCGGTCCTGGCGGCGGCCTTCTGGATCGGCGGCGGATCCCCTGCGGACAAGGGCTGGAACGCGGGGGACAAGGTCTCCCCTGCCCCTGCCTCCCCGGCTCCCGGGACCCCGGAAGCCGCCGCCCTGCCCACGGAGGCCCCGGCGCCGGAAGAGACGCCGGAGGAGCGCGTTGTCACCATGTCCATCTCCTGCGCCGCCCTGCTGGACCACATGGACTGGCTGGACCCGGATAAGAGGGAGCTGATCCCGGAAGACGGCTGGATCCTGGAGCCCGTCACCGTTCCCCTGGAGGGGGGGGAAAGCGTATTCGATCTGCTTCGGCGGGTCACCAAGGATCACAAGATCCACATGGAATTCTCCATGTCTCCCCTGTACGGCTCCGCCTATATCGAGGGGATCTACAACCTCTATGAGATGGACGCCGGGGCAGGCTCTGGCTGGATGTACAGCGTAAACGGCTGGTATCCCAACTACGGCTGCAGCGGCTATGCCCTGGAGCCCGGGGACGTGGTGGAATGGCGCTATACCTGCGACACCGGCGAGGATATCGGCGGGGGGTATGTGCCGGAGGAAGAGACCTGATCACCCGCAAATCAAGGATAAGCGGAGAGGCGGCCCGGCGGGCCGCCTCAGCGTGTTGACAAACCCCGTTATGTTATCGCGAGGAGTACGCGCACGTCCCTGCGAGGGACCCACGCGCGCGGAATGGAGCAAAGCGACATGGCGATCCGTTCTCTCGTCCCTTTAGTCTTGTTAAAAGCATAAGGACGGGAGTTGCGGATTGCCACAACCGGTGACATCGGTCATCGGTTTCACAATGACCATTTTCGATGGTCTTGTATTTTGTCTACAGTTTGAGAGGCGGTTCAGGTGAACCGCCTCTGTTTTTGCCTGTATTCCGCCTGCCTTATTTCCGGGGCAGGTACTCCCGGGGATCCACGGAGACCCCGTCCACGGACATGGAGAAATGCAGATGGGTCACGTCTCCGCGCTCCGCCATGGCGGTGGTGCCGATGGCGCCCACCACGTCCCCCACGGCCACCTCGTCACCGATCTGCACCGCGGGAGAGGCGGCCAGGTTGGCGTATACGCTCCGCAGTCCGCCTCCATGGTACAGCACCACGGTGGTCCCCAGACGCTCATCCAGGGTGACCTGCTCCACCACCCCGTCCGCCGCGGCGCAGACCTTTGCCCCCAGGCCGCCGGAGATATCCAGTCCGTCATGGGTGCGCCAGTCCGCCATGGTCCGGTCGTACACCAGCCGGTCCCAGGAGTGGCCCCGCTCCACCTCTCCGTTCAGAGGCCAGAGGAAGACGGCGGCCATCACCTCCGCCGCGGGCTGATCCGGCTCCTCCAGGGAGGGGAGCTCAGCGCCCTCCGCCGGGGATTCCTCCCCCTCCTCGGGCGCGGGCAGCTCCGTAACCGCCGGAGGCGGCGTTTCCTCCGTCCGCTCCGCGGGCGCCAGGGTGGGCAGCGGCGGCATGGTGATCCGCAGGGACAGCCCGGGTTCCGTGGAGACGGTCTGCACCGCCTTCCAGGTGCTGGAAAAGATCAGGGCCGTGAGGCCGATCACCGCGACGCAGAGGAAAAGCACCAGGTAGAAGCCCTGTCTGCCCAGAAAGGCCCCCAGCCGCTTCCACAGGGGTTCCGCTCCATCTTGCTTGTTTTTACGCAAATTCATTCACCCCCAAATGTACCCGGCCTTGCGCCGGGACAAAAACTCCGCGGAGAGAGCCTCCGCGGAGTTCCTCTATGGGGGAGTATTGCCGTTTCCGGCAGAATTATACGCCTTATCGGGCAAGCTCCGGAAGATTGAAGAAAGCCTTGCGGCCGGGATACACGGCCATATCGTACAGCCCCTCCTCGATGCGCAGGAGCTGGTTGTACTTCGCCACCCGGTCCGTGCGGCTGGGGGCGCCGGTCTTGATCTGCCCGGCGTTCAGGCCCACCACCAGGTCCGCGATGGTGGTATCCTCCGTCTCGCCGCTACGGTGGCTCACCACGGTGGTGTACCCCGCCCGGTTGGCCAGCTGCATGGTGTCCAGGGTCTCGGTGAGGGTGCCGATCTGGTTCACCTTGATGAGGACGCTGTTGCACACGCCCTTCTCGATGCCCATCTTCACCCGCTCCACGTTGGTGACAAACAGGTCGTCCCCCACCAGCTGCAGCTTCTTCCCCAGGGCGTCCGTCAGGAGCTTCCAGCCCTCCCAATCGTCCTCCGCCATGCCGTCCTCAATGGAGATGATGGGGTATTTCTCCGCGAAGGAGACATACATATCCACCATTTCCTCCCGGCTCATGGCAATGCCCCGCTTGGGCAGATGATACAAGCCGTCCTCCTTGCTGAACCAGTCGGACACCGCGCCGTCCATGGCCAGAAGGAAGTCCTCCCCGGGGGTGTAGCCCGCCCGGCTGACGGCCTCCACCAGGGCGGCCAGAGCCGCCTCGTCGCTCTTCAGATCCGGAGGAGCATAGCCCCCCTCGTCCCCTACGCTGGAGGTGCCCAGCACCTTGGAGAGGACATGGAAAACCTCGCTGCACATCCGCAGGGCTTCCCGCCAGGTGGGGGCGCCCACGGGCATGATCATGAATTCCTGGATATCCACGGCGGAATTGGGGGCATGGACGCCGCCGTTCAGCACATTCATCATGGGCACCGGCAGGGTCTTGGCGTTCACCCCGCCGATATACTGGTACAGGGGCAGGCCCAAGGCCGTGCTGGCCGCCCGGGCGCAGGCCAGGGACACGCTCAGCAGGGCGTTGGCCCCCAGGCGGGACTTATTCGGGGTGCCGTCCAGCTCCCGCAGCAGATGGTCCACCAGGGGCTGCTCCAGGGCGTTCACCCCCGTGAGCAGGTCCGCGATCTCGGTATTCACCGCCTCCACCGCGTTCAGGACGCCCTTGCCCAGATACCGGGACTTGTCTCCGTCCCGCAGCTCGCAGGCCTCATATACGCCGGTGGACGCCCCTGAGGGCACGGCTGCCCGACCGACGGTCCCGTCCGCCAGGATGACCTCCGCCTCCACGGTGGGGTTGCCCCGGCTGTCCAATATCTCCCGACCGACGATCTCGGTGATCTCCAGAAATGCGCTCATGTGCTGAAATCCTCCTTATTCTTCTGTTAAAGCGGTCCCCGGCGCTTCCAGCCGGTCCGCCGCCGCAATGATCCGGAAAAACTTCTCCGGGTCCAGGGAGGCACCCCCCACCAGGCCCCCGTCCACATCCGGCTGCCGAAGCAGCGCCTCCGCGTTATCCCCGTTCATGGAGCCGCCATAGAGCACGGGCACCGCCCGGGCAGCTCTGGCTCCGTAAAGCAGCCGCAGGGTCGACCGGATCAGGGCGCACATCTCCTGGGCCTGCTCCGGGGAGGCCGTACGGCCTGTGCCGATGGCCCAGATGGGCTCATAGGCGATGATGGTGCGCCGAAGGAGCTCCTCCGGCAGGCCGCTCAAGGCGGCCTTCACCTGCATGGCTATCAGCTCCCCCTGGATCCCCAGCTCCCGCTGCTCCAGGGTCTCCCCCACGCAGAGAATGGGGGTCATGCCCTCCCCATGGACGGCGGCCAGCTTCCGGCTCACCGCGCCGTCCGTCTCTCCGTGGTACTGCCGCCGCTCACTGTGCCCCACGATGACGTATTTCACCCCAGCGTCCCGCAGCTGGGCCGCGGAGACCTCCCCGGTCCTGGCCCCCTTGGGCTCCTCGCTCACATCCTGGGCGCCCACGGCGATATGGGAGCCCCGGAAGGCCCGGACCGCCGCCGGGATCAGGGGAAAGGGCACGCATACCAGCACCTCCCGCCGGGCCCGGCGCTTCGCCAGCTCCCGCAGACGCAGGGCATAGGGCTTCACGTCCCCGCTCAGCAGGTTCATCTTCCAGTTGCCCGCCAGGACGGCGCGGCGATACCGGGTGTTCATGCTTCCTCCTTATCCGGCAGGCAGGCGATGCCCGGCAGCTCCTTCCCCTCCAGGAACTCCAGAGAGGCGCCGCCGCCTGTGGAGATATGGGTCATCCTGTCCCCAAGGCCAAGCCGCTGCACGGCGGCGACGCTGTCGCCCCCGCCCACGATGGTGACGCCGGGACATTTCGCCATGGCCTTGGCGATGGCTTCCGTGCCGCCTGCGAAGCCCTCGGTCTCGAACACGCCCATGGGGCCGTTCCAGACGACGGTGCCCGCCTTCTCGATCTCCGCCGCGAAGAGCGCCCGGGTCTTCTCCCCGATATCCGCGCTCTCCCGATCCTCGGGCACGGCGTTGGCGGGGCAGGTGATATACTCCGCATTGGGGGCGATCTCCTTCACCGCCAGGGTATCCACATTCAGCAGCAGCTTGACGCCCTTGGCCTCCGCCTTGGCGATCATCTCCCTGACATAGGGGAGCTTCTCCCGATCCAGCATGCATTTGCCGATCTCGCCCCCCAGGGCCTTATGGAAGGTATAGGCCATGCCGCCGCCGATCAGGAGGGTATCCGCCTTATCCAGCAGATGGTCGATGACCCCCAGCTTGTCCGCCACCTTGCCGCCGCCCAGGACGGCCACCAGGGGCCGCTTCGGCTGATCGATAGCCTCCCCCAGGGCCTTCAGCTCCGCTTCGATGAGGAAGCCGCAGCAGGAGGGCAGATACGCCGCCACCCCGGCGGTGGAGGCATGGGCCCGATGGACGGTGCCGAAGGCGTCGGAAACGAAAACGTCCGCCAGATCCGCCAGGGCTTTGGCAAAGGCGGGATCATTCTTCTCCTCCTCCGGATGGAAGCGGAGGTTTTCCAGCAGCAGGCATCCCCCGGGCTTCAGGGCTTCCGCCATGGCCTGCACCCGGGGCCCGACGCAGTCCGGCGCCAGGGGGACCGGCTGACCCAGCAGTTCGGAGAGCCGCTCCGCCACGGGGGCGAGGGTCAGCTCCGGCTTTACCTGGCCCTTGGGCCGGCCCAGGTGGGAGCAGAGGATCAGGGAAGCTCCCCGGTCCAGGATATAACCGATGGTGGGGAGGGCGGCCCGGATGCGGGTATCATCCTGGATCTTTCCCTCCTTCAGGGGCACGTTGAAATCGCAGCGCAGGAGGACTCTTTTCCCCTCCAGATCCGTATCCCGTACGGAACGTTTGGCGTACTGCATGGCAGAAACTCCTCTCGATGATATCTTGGCGCTCTCAGCCCCGGAGACCGGCGAAATCCCGCTGGCGCAGGGCTTCGTAGCACAGGATCGCAACACTGTTGCCCAGATTCATGCTCCGGGCCTCGTCCACCATGGGGATGCGCAGGCACCGGTCCGGGTACCGCACCCGGAGCCATTCGGGAAGGCCCGCGGTCTCCTTTCCGAAAAGGAGCCAGCATTCCTCCTCGAACCGGGCGTCCGTATACCGCCTTGCCCCCTTCGTGGTGGCAAGCCACAGGGGCTTGTCCCCGTGCTCCTCCAGAAAGACCTGGATGGAGTCGTACACCCGCAGATCCAGGAGATACCAGTAATCCAGCCCGGCCCGCTTCACCGCCCTGTCCGAAATATCGAAGCCCAGGGGCCGGACCAGGTGAAGCCTGGCCCCGGTGACGGCGCAGGTGCGGGCGATATTGCCGGTGTTCTGGGGGATCTCCGGCTCTACCAGAACGATGTTGATCAAGGGTAACGCCTCCGGTCTCTCTGTCTGGGAGAATTCTATCCTTCACATTGTACGACCCCATATGGAATTATTCAAGGCATTTTCGTCGATCATTCTCCCTTTTTTCGCCTGTTCTGAAACTTTCCGCCCGGTCTTTTCCAAATCGCCGCAGAAAAAGCCGCCCAAGGGCTTGACAAGTCCGCCCGGCAATACTATAATTGCTGAGCAACTTCGGGGCGAGCCCCGGGGTACCAATGCGCCTGTAGCTCAGTTGGATAGAGCGTCTGCCTCCGGAGCAGAAGGTCGTGCGTTCGAGTCGCGTCAGGCGTGCCAATCGAAAACCCTGCCGGGGAAATCCGGCGGGGTTTTTGCTTTTTTTGCCGCGGCATGTTACCATGGGCCCAGGCACATGAAGGGAGAGGACGAAAATGACGGCGGACCTGAAGGGATACGTTGCCCTCATTACCGGGGGCTCCAGCGGCCTGGGCTATGAGATGGCAAAGCAGCTTCTAGCCCAGGGGGCGACGGTGATCATCGCCGCGCGAGGCGGGAAACGGCTGGAGGAGGCCCGGGAAGCCCTCTCCGGCATCGGCGACGTCCACGCGGCGGAAATGGATGTGCGGGACGAGGCTTCTGTGGACGCAGCCGCCGCATGGGTCTCGGCGCGCTTCGATCACCTGGATATGGTGGTGAGCAACGCGGGCATCGGCAACAACGCCCCGGGGATGGAGGACCTGCCGTCCGACCGCCGGTTTTCGGATATCCCCGTCTCCGCTGTGCGGGCGGTGGTGGATACCAATCTGATCGGATACTTCATCGTGGCCAGCCGCTTTGTTCCCCTCATGCTGAAGGGAGGCCGGGGCAGCCTGATCTATGTCTCCACCAGCACGGGGACGATCACACGGCCGGGCCAGCTCCCCTATGGGCCCTCCAAGGCGGGCGGGGAAGCCATGAGCGCCATCCTGGCGGAGGAGCTGCGGGAAGCGGGGATCATGGTAAACGTGATCTGCCCCGGGGGCTTCACGGATACCAACATGGCACCCAAGGGCGCCGCGGAGGCTATGCGGAACAGCGGCAGGCCGATCCTGCCTCCCACGGTGCTGAACAAGACCATCTCCTTCCTTGCCTCCCCGGCTTCCGCCGGGATCACCGGGGAAAAGCTTGTGGGAAAGGATCTCGACGCCTGGCTGGGGGCCAGGGGAATTGCGTTTGATTGGGCATGAAATGAAGAAAAATCACCCTGCCGATGCATAAACCGGCAGGGCTCAGCGCTTCTTTTCCGCGTCAGGCCCCGGGAAACCCCGGGGCTTTTGCTGTCTGAAACACGACGCTTTGAAAGGAGAAACGATCAGCATGACATTCGAAGAACTGGAGGCCTACAGGCGCGCGCACCACTACATCCCGCCGGAGAAGCTGCTGGCCGCATACAAGGGGCTGCGGGTGGAAAAGATCAATCCCGCGTATATGGACCGCATGGACCTCACCGGCTCCCCCCTCCCGGTCCTGGACCGGGACCTTCGGCTCTGCGGCATGGAATACGGCGGAAACTACGAAAAAAAGGGGTACGTTGAGATCGAGCATGACGACATGGGGACATACCTGTACAGGCCGGAGAAGGACGGGGAGGGAAAGGATATTATCCCGGAGGGCTGGGTGGACTCCCGGGAATACGACGAATCCCTGATGGAGATGGCCAACGAAGTCGCGGCGGAGCTGGGTCTCCGCTGAGCCTTTCCCAAGGAAAAACCGGGCTCCTGTATTGTCCGCTCTACATTTTTACTTTTCATTCTTTGACCCGTTTCGTTGCTTTTTTGTTTTATTTGCTTTATAATGCCATTTGTTGGGCAGCCGGAGTGGTTGGAACACAAAACAACAGAGCTGAGGTGATATTATTGTGGTTTCAGGATAACCTTCATTACCTGTTTTTGGGGGTTGTTCTCATCTGTATTCTTTTCATTATTTCAGTCTCTAGAATCATCAGGGCACGCGAAGCCCGGCTTAACTTGAAAAAACAGGAGATTGCTGAAAAGCATTTCCAATGGGAAAAAGCATATTATCTACAGCACTTTGATAGAAGTCTTGAAGAATTATCCGGTATGCCAGGAAACACCGAAATAGGACCTGATGGGCTGCCTTGCGAAAGAGGTACTTCTTCTTGGGGGAAAACTTATACCTTCTATCGCTCTCATGATGGCACTGCTTATCATAGCAATCCTTCGTGTTCGAGTAGATATGGGCTTTTACCTGTACATGCATGGACCGTGTATAATTCTTCTTTATACCCTTGTGGGAATTGTAATCCAATTCTCCCGGATTTGCGTTGGTTTTCCCGATATAAAGCAAATCAGACGATAGCAAACAAATACGGTATTATTCCCCCGCCTTATGTAGGACCTTCATCTGACTATATTCGTCTTCAGGAAGCAAACAAGAGAATCCAGGCACTTACTGCGCAGTTGTCAAGAGCCCAAAGTGAACTGCAACACTATCATTCTTTGAACTTGGAGAATGAAATAAAGAAACGTTCAGCGGACATCATCCGCCAAAAATGCCGTTCAGTGCTGAAAAGTGATCTGTTCCGTCAGACGTTGGTTTCCTATGATTTTACTTCTAGGCTCCCCATAGAGGTTAATTCGCGGCTGATTACAGCTTTTCGAGAAAAGCCGACGATTCTTCCGCCCCTTCAGGTCACAGCTCGGATTCAAGGCCATGCTTCGGTCCCCTATGTCGTTACTATGAACAGTTGCACCTGCAAGGATTTTGAGTTTAACCATAAGCCTTGCAAACATATGTATACACTCGCTCTCTCCCTGGGGCTCCTGCTTTCTCTACCACACGAGGAGTCAGAAAAGTTGCTTTCTCGTTATGCGAAGAATACTTCGTTAAAGAAAAAGGACACGCAATAATACATTATCAAAAGCAAGCTGGTTGATATAGCCGTATGTTTTCTTTGTTGTCAATCCTATGTCCCAGCTCTGCGTTTATCAGGATAGTGCGAAAGGTTGGTCACTTATGTCCAAAAAGCATAAAGCGGAATACCCGTTTTACACAAGGCCATGGTTTTGGTTGCTCGCTATACTGGGCGTGGGAATTGTAGCTGGCCTAGTTGATACCATCCCCTCCGGTTTCTTCAAGAACAGAATTCTCCCCGTACTCCCCGTTTTGCTTCTTCTTGCTTGTTTTTTGTGGAATCAGTTCCATAGAAAACCAGTAGTGTCAGCTCGGGCTTATCGCGAAAACGTTATTGGGTTCATTGCTGCACTTTCGGTCGCCGGACACTGCCCCGGAGTGTATCTCGGGGATGTTTACCACATGGTCGATCAGGAGCTGAGCCACCAGCGAAAAATGTCGGATCCTCTCCACGCATATCCGGTTTTTGCGTTGGAAGTCCTTGAGAATTATGCGGTCAAGAATGAGCTTCCAACTTTGATGGATTTCTGCAACTCAATAATGCATGACGCAGAGCGATTGCACGTCAACTATGATCTCGATCCCACCGGCCCCCAACCGTTTACTTGAGGGTATTGCACGGACAAAGAGCCAAAACTGTTTTAGAACATTGATGAGCGGTTAGGGATTCTCCAGATCCGTTTGGAAAGGCGGGCTACTGAAAAAGGAGACTGCACAGCGTATGGGCACGCCGGTTTTGAACTATTCGTTCTCTGCATCACCCGGGACGACCACAATCCCGATTTGATCGCCATACCGGATGTAACAAATGCTTTGTTGCGTTCAGGACACTGTCGCTAAGGGCGGACCTGTTTGACGCATGTACGACCAACGGTTCCAATCGAAGGAACAACGCCGTATGAGGTCAGATGATGGAATTTATCGATGAGTGGTCGAAAGAGAAGCGGGCCTGAGATCTGAAGGAAGCAAAAATGATTGCTGAAGGGCAGTTCCTTCCCCTTTTATGCCTAGGCTGGCCGTCCAAAATCTGCCTATTACCGCAGTTTGAGCGTCTGTCCAATCAGGCGCTCATTATTTGTTATTTCTCCGGTTTTCCTCCATCTCCGCCAAAGGGAAGCCGGTGTTGAAATCCGACAGGAAAACCCTTATAATAGAAAAGTCGAGCGAATTTTCCCGCGCCCTTTCGGCGCGCAAAGGCTGGTGTATTGACCGTGATCCAGAGTACGAATTTTCCCCTTTCCTCCTACTGTGTTAAGCCCTTCGGCAGCTGGGACAAGCTGGCGGAGGAGATCAAGGCCCTGGGCCTGGACGGGATCGAGGCCATCGCGGACCCGGACGACCTGGACGACGCCTGTCCCCGCTCCCTGGTCTCCGGCTGGCACATGACCTTCTACCCGGACTGGCTGGATTTCTGGCGGCATGACGAAAAGGCCCTGCTGCGGAAGTTCCGCTCCTGGGAGGAGATCGGCCAGGTTTACCGGGGGACGGAGCCGGAGGATCTGATGCGGCAGTTCCGGGATGATCTGGCCCTGGCCCTGCGCTTCAAGCCTCCCTATATGGTCTTCCATGTCTCAGACGTTTCCCTGGAGGAGGGGTATACCTATAAGTGGTTCCACACGGACAAGGAGGTCCTGGACGGAGCCATTGAATTCATCAATATCCTCCTGGAGGGGGTTGAGCCCACCTTCGACTTCCTGGTGGAGAACCAGTGGTGGCCCGGCTTCACCTTCACGGAGCCGGAAAAGACGGAGTATCTCCTCTCCGGGATCAAATATCCCCGGGTGGGGATCATGCTGGATACCGGGCACCTGATGAACGCCAACTGGTCCATCCGCAGCCAGGGGGACGGGATCCGGTATATCCTCTCCATGATCGAGAAGCACGGGGACCTGGCCAAGCGGATCCGGGGCGTCCATTTCCATCAGTCCGTCAGCGGAGCCTACTGCCGGAGGACCGTGGGGGCGATGCCCGGGGACTTTCCCAAGGAATACTTCTCCGCCTTCGGCTATTCCTATTCCCATATCCAGAGCATCGACCGGCACCGCCCCTGGACGGATCCGGAATGCGTGCGGATCATCGACCGGGTCGAGCCCGAATACCTCACCCATGAGATCAGCACCAGCCTGAAGCGGCCCCAGCTGAAGGCCGTGGGGGATCAGCTCCGGGTGATCGCCAAGGGGCGCGGCGAAAAATGAAGAACCGGGATACCTTTTCCGGCTATCACCCTCTGGTGAACTTCCTGTACTTCGCCCTGGTGCTGGTTTTCGGCATGTGCTTCATGCACCCGGCCTGCCTGGTGATCTCCCTGGGCAGCGCCACGGCCTACAGCCTTTACCTGAAGGGGAGAAAAGGACTGCGCTTTTCTCTCCGCTTTTTGCTGCCCATGATGGTCCTGGCGGCCGTCCTGAACCCCGCCTTCAACCACGAGGGCGTCACCATCCTGGCCTATACCCCCAACGATAACCCCATCACCCTGGAGAGCATCATCTACGGCCTGGCCTCCGCCTTCATGCTGGTCAGCGTCGTCCAGTGGTTCTCCTGCTACAATGAGGTCATGACCTCGGATAAATTCGTGTACCTCTTCGGGCGGATCATCCCCGCCCTGAGCCTGGTTCTGAGCATGACCCTCCGCTTCGTGCCCAGATTCACCGCCCAGCTGAAAACCGTCCGCACCGCCCAGCAATGCATCGGGCGGGACGTGTCCGACGGCAGCATCATCCAGCGCATGAAGCACGGGATCACCATTTTTTCCATTCTGGTGACCTGGAGCCTGGAGAACGCCATCGAAACGGCGGACAGCATGAAGAGCCGGGGCTACGGCCTGCCGGGACGCAGCGCCTTTTCCATCTACCGCTTCGACAGCCGGGATAAAGCCGCCCTGCTCTGGCTGGGCTTCTGCTGCTGGTACATCCTGTTCGGGTGGATCGGCGGCGCCCTGACCTTCCGGTATTACCCCAGCATCAGGGGCGCAGGCTTCGGTCCCTTCCCCTTCAGCTTTTTCCTGGTCTACCTGGCCCTGTGCCTGACCCCGCTGATCCTGAACGGAAGGGAGGATATGAAATGGAAACGTTTGCGGTCCGGGACCTGAGCTTCGCCTACCCGGAGCAGCGGCAGGACACCCTTTCCCACCTCTCCTTCTCCATTCCCCAGGGCCAGTTCGTCACCCTCTGCGGCCCCTCCGGCTGCGGAAAAAGCACCCTGCTCCGGCAGTTCAAGTCCGTGCTGGCCCCGGCGGGAGACCTGCGGGGGGAGATCCTGTTTGAGGGCCGGCCTCTTCCGGACCTGGACCAGCGGGCCCAGAGCGAGCGCATCGGCTTTGTGCAGCAGAGCCCGGAGAACCAGATCGTTACGGATAAGGTCTGGCATGAGCTGGCCTTCGGCCTGGAGAGCCTGGGGTATGATACCCCCACCATCCGCAGCCGGGTAGCGGAGATGGCCTCCTTCTTCGGCATCCAGACCTGGTTTTATCAGAATGTCGCGGAGCTTTCCGGGGGCCAGAAGCAGCTCCTGAACCTGGCCTCCATCATGGCCATGCAGCCCTCCGTGCTGATCCTGGACGAGCCGACGAGCCAGCTGGACCCCATCGCCGCCTCGGATTTCCTGGCCACCATCGGCAAGGTGAACCGGGAGCTGGGCACCACCATCCTCCTGACGGAGCACCGGCTGGAGGAGGCTTTCCCCCTCTCCGACCGGGTGCTGGTGATGGACAGGGGCCGGCTCATTGCGGACGGGACCCCCGGCGAGGTGGGGGAAAAGCTCCGGGGCAGCGGCCACGGGATGTTCCTGGCCATGCCCACCGCCATGCGGGTGTGGGCCAGCGCGGAGGATACCGCCCCCTGTCCCATCACGGTACGAGACGGGCGGGACTGGCTCGCGGACTACGCGGAGCGGCATCCCCTGGGGGCGCTGCCGGCAGAGCCGCTTCCCTCCGCCGGGGAGGACACGGCCATCGCCCTGGAGGACGTATGGTTCAAATACGACAAGGATCTGCCGGACGTGGTAAAGGGCGTGAGCCTCACCGTCAAGAAGGGCGAGTTCCTGGCCCTCCTGGGGGGCAACGGCACCGGCAAAACCACGACCCTTTCCCTGATTGGCGGCCTGCAGAAGCCCTATCGGGGAGAAGTCAGGCTGTATGGCCGGGTGGGCACCCTGCCGCAAAACCCCCAGACGCTTTTCGTGAAAAAGACTGTCCGGGAGGACCTGTTCGAGCTCTTCCGGGGCACGGGAACGGAGAAAGCCCTGCAGGAGGCCCGGGTGGCCCGGGCGGTTCAGCTCTGCCGGCTGGAGGAGCTGCTGGACCGGCATCCCTACGACCTTTCCGGCGGGGAACAGCAGCGGGCGGCCCTGGCCAAGGTGCTGCTTCTGGACCCGGAGATCCTTTTGCTGGATGAGCCCACCAAGGGGCTGGACGCAGAATTCAAGCAGGTTTTCGCCGTGATCCTGAGGACCCTCCGGCGCCGGGGTGTCACCGTGTTCATGGTGAGCCACGATGTGGAGTTCTGCGCCGCCTACGCGGACCGCTGCGCTCTGTTTTTCGACGGGAACATCGTCTCCCAGGGACGGCCCCGGTCCTTCTTTTCCGGCAACAGCTTCTACACCACCTCCGCCAACCGCATGGCCCGGAGTCTGCTCCCCGACGCGGTGACACCCCGGGACGTGATGGCCGCCTGCGGCGGAAGCCTTCCGCCGGAGCCGGAGCTTCCGGAAGAAGCGCCTCCCCTTCCCGAGCCCGCTGAGGACAGCGCGGACGCCAAGCCGAAAAAGCTGCCTCTGTGGCGCATCCTTCTGGGCAGTCTCAGCAGCCTGGGGGCGCTCATCCTCTTTATTTACACCCTTTCCCAGCAAGACCTCTCCTCCCTGATCCGGGAGGACGGGCTCACCACGGCGGCCTACGAAAACATTCCCCTTTACCTCCTGCTGGTGGTCTGCCTGCTCATCAGCGCCTTTTCCTTCAGCCGGAGGGCGAACAAGCCGGCGCGCATCCAGACGCCGAAGGAGAAGCGGAAGCTCTCCCGGCGGACCATTGCCGCCGCCATCTGCATCCTGCTCCTGATTCCCCTGACCATCTTCGTGGGCGTCTATTACCTGGGGGGAAGAAAATACTATTTCATCGCCCTGCTGATCATGCTGGAAACCATGCTCCCCTTTTTCCTGGTATTCGAGGGGCGGAAGCCCCAGGCTCGGGAGCTGGTGATCATCGCCGTCCTCTGCGCCATCGGCGTGGTGGGTCGTTCCGCCTTTTTCATGCTGCCTATGTTCTCCCCCGTGCTGGCGCTGGTAATCATCGCCGGGGTAGCCTTTGGGGGAGAGACGGGCTTCCTGGTGGGCGCCATGACCATGGTGGCCTCCAACGTCCTCTTCGGCCAGGGCACCTGGACCCCCTTCCAGATGTTCTCCGCCGGGATCATCGGCTTCCTGGCCGGGGTGCTGTTCCGGAAGGGCCTGCTGCGCCGAAGCCGGATCTCCCTGTGCATCTTCGGGGCGATCACCTCCCTGGTGATCTACGGCGGCATCATGAATCCCTACGCAGCCCTGAGCTATGCCCGCACCCTGGACTGGAAGCTGCTTCTCACCTATTACGTCTCCGGCTTCCCCGTAGATCTGGTCCATGCCGCAGCAACGGTATTCTTCCTCTGGCTGGCGGCGGAGCCCATGCTGGAGAAGCTGGACCGGATCAAGGTAAAATACGGACTGATGGAATAGAGCCCGATATACAGATCGATCCCGGCCTGCCCTTCGGCAGACCGGGATTTTTGATCGGCAGACTTCATTCCCGGCGGAGCAGGTCCCGGAGGGACTTGCCATAAAAGAAATCATGGGTGAGCTTATCATACTCCGCCCAGAGGGGCAGGGTCTGGCAGTCCGCCGCCCGAGGACAGGGATCCGCGTCGGCGGTGAGGCAGGATACTGAAGAGAGGGGCCCCACCATCCGCTCCAGGATCTCCCCGATGGGGTAGTCCTCCGGTCTGCGGCACAGCCGGTACCCGCCGCCCTTGCCGCTGACCCCGGCCACCAGGCCGCCCTCCACCAGCTCCTTGACAATGATCTCCAGATACTTTTTGGAGACCCCTTGCCGGGCGGCAATATCCTTCAGGGGCTGATATTCCTCCCCATCGTGCTCCGCCAGGTCGATCATCACCCGCAGCGCATAGCGTCCCTTCGTGGAGATCATGGCGCTTCCCCCCTTCCGTTTTGCCTATCATACCGCAGGGTGATTCAAAAAATCAAGGGGTCGGCAAAATTTTTACCTATTGACATAGTAGGTGAATAGGTGTATAGTGCAGACAAGACCGCATGGGAGGTGCGAAAAACGATGATCTATGCCGACAATGCCGCGACCACCAGAATGAGCCGCGCCGCCATAGAAGCTATGACCGCCTGTCTGGAGGAGGAATACGGCAACCCCTCCAGCCTCTATACCCTGGGGCAGCAGGCGAAGGAACGCCTGGAACAGGCCCGGGGGGAGATCGCCGCCGTGATTGGGGCGCAGCCCGGAGAGATCACCATCACCTCCGGCGGCAGCGAGGCGGATAACCAGGCCCTCCGCACCGGCGCAGCCCTGGGCCGGCGGGCGGGAAAGACCCACATCATCTCCACCGCCTTCGAGCACCATGCCGTTCTGCATACCCTGAAGCGGCTGGAGGAAGAGGGCTTTTCCGTCACCCTTCTCCCGGTGCACGAGGACGGACTGGTCCGGGTGGAGGAGCTGGAGGCGGCCATCCGGGAGGATACCTGCCTGGTCTCCGTCATGTATGCCAACAATGAGATCGGCACCATCCAGCCCATCCGGGAGATCGGCGCCGTCTGCCGGAAGCACGGCGTCCTGTTCCACACGGACGCGGTCCAGGCGGTGGGCCATGTGCCCATCGACGTGAAGGCGGAGAACATCGACCTGCTCTCCTCCTCCGCCCATAAGTTCCATGGACCCAAGGGCATCGGCTTCCTCTATGCCCGGAAGGGGGTCCGGCCGGTGAACCTTATAGAAGGAGGCGCCCAGGAGGGGGGTCGGCGGGCCGGGACGGAGAACGTAGCCGCCGCCGCAGCCATGGCCGCCGCCCTGAAGGAGACCGCCGGAGGCATGGCGGAGACGGCACCCAGGCTCCGGGCCCTGCGGGACAAGCTCATCGCCGGTCTCCGGGAGATCCCCCATTCCGCCCTGAACGGAGACGCGGAAAAACGGCTTCCCGGAAATGTGAACTTCTGCTTCGAGGGCATCGAGGGGGAATCCCTTCTCCTGCTGCTGGACGACCGGGGCATCTGCGCCTCCTCCGGCAGCGCCTGCACCTCCGGCTCCCTGGATCCCAGCCATGTGCTGCTGGCCATCGGGCGGGTGCACGACGTGGCCCACGGCTCCCTGCGCCTGACCCTGGGGGAGGACGCCACGGAGGAGGACGTGGACTACCTGATCCGGAACGTGAAAGAGGTCGTGGAATATCTGCGGGGCTTCTCCCCCATCTGGCGGGACCTGCAGGCGGGCAAAACCCCGTTCATCCTGTAAGGAGGAAGGAAAAATGGCATTATACAGCGAAAAGGTTATGGATCACTTCCGCAATCCCCGGAACGTTGGGGTGATCGTGGATGCGGACGGCGTGGGCCAGGTGGGCAACGCCAAGTGCGGCGATATCATGAAGATGTATCTGAAGATCGAAGACGACGTGGTGACGGACGTAAAGTTCGAGACCTTCGGCTGCGGCAGCGCCATCGCCTCCAGCTCCATGGCCACGGAGCTCATCATGGGAAAGCCCCTGGCCGAGGTGAGCAAGCTCACCAACAAGGCCGTGGCGGAGGCCCTGGACGGGCTGCCCGCCTACAAGATGCACTGCAGTGTTCTGGCGGAGGAGGCCATTCAGGCCGCCCTGGAGGACTACTACACGAAGCACCCGGAGAAGCGGCCGGCAGTCTGAGCCGCCCCGGTATGATCACGATTCCTGTCCTTTCCCCATACCATCCATCGCCGATCCCCCTCCTTTCCGGGAGGGGGATCGGCATATCCGCGCCGCGTCGCGGCGCATAACCCGGATTGCAGCGGACGGGATTCTGTGGTAAGCTGGTCCGGAAAGCAGGACATTCCTTACAAGGAAAGGAGTCATGGAATGATATCAAGGGAAATCTGCGCAAAGGTCCTGGAGGCGGCCGCCGGCACAGGGGCGGATTATGCGGAGATCTTTGCGGAAAACACCATGAATCACGGCATCAGCATGGTATCCGGCAAGGTGGACGCCATCAGCGACGGCGTGGTGAGCGGCGCCGCGGTGCGGGTGTACAAGGGCCTGCGCAGCGTCATGGCTACCACCGTAGACCTCTCTGAGGAAGGGCTGATCCGCTGCGCCCGGAAGGCCGCCCAGGCCCTGGGGGAAGGAAAGGCGGAGCTCAGCATCCTCCTGCGGGACCGGGTATACGCCAACATCCACCCGGTGCAGGTGGTCCCCTCCTCCGTCCCCAACCGGGAAAAGGTGGATATCCTCCGCATTGCCTGCCGGGGAGCCTACGACTACGACCGGCGGATCCGGCAGGTCACCGGCAATTTCCTGGACGAGGATCAGAACATCCTCATCGCCAATACCGAGGGGCTCCGGGCAACGGACCGGCGGATCCGGACCCGCATCGCCGTCACCGCCCTGGCGGATGACAAGGACGGGGGCACCCAGACCGGCTCCTGCAATCCGGGCCGGCGCATGGGCATGGAGATGTTTGAAAAAGAGGTGGATGCAGCCGCCGTGGGCCGGGAAGCAGCACGGCAGGCAGTGGTCATGTCCGAGGCCGGGTACTGCCCCGCGGGGGTGATGCCCGTGGCCATCGGCAACGGCTTCGGCGGCGTCATCTTCCACGAGGCCTGCGGCCACTCCCTGGAGGCCACCTCCGTGGCCTTCGGCCTTTCCCAGTTTGCGGGGAAGCTGGGGGAGAGGATCGCCGGAGAGAAGGTCAGCGCCTATGACGACGGCACCATCCCCAATGCCTGGGGCTCCCTGAACTTCGACGACGAGGGCACCCCCGCCCGGCGGAATATACTCATTGAGAACGGCGTGCTGAAGAGCTATATGATCGATAAATTCAACGCCCGCCGCATGGGGCTCGCCCCCACCGGCTCCTCCCGCCGGGAGAGCTTCGAATACACCCCCACCTCCCGCATGACCAATACCTTCATCGGAGAAGGGCCGGATGAGAACGAGGCGATCATTGCTTCCATCGACAACGGCCTCTACGCTGCAGCCATGGGCGGCGGCTCCGTCAACCCCACCACTGGGGAATTCAATTTCGCCGTGCGGGAGGGCTACCTGGTACGGAACGGCAAGATCTGCGAACCCGTCCGGGGGGCTTCCCTGGTGGGCCGGGGCTCCGACGTCATCCTGAATATTGACATGGTGGGCAAGAACCTGCTGCTGGCGGAGGGTATGTGCGGTTCCTCCAGCGGCTCCGTGCCCGTGTGCGTGGGCCAGCCCATGATCCGGGTTTCGTCCATCACCGTGGGCGGAAGATAAGGAGGAAGCAATGGAATTCAAAGACTTCAAAACCTTCGTCGCCGACGCAGCAAAGCGGGCCGGGATCGAGGATTATGAGCTGTATTACGCCTCCAAGGAGGAGAGCGAGGTCTCCCTGTTCAATGGGGAGCCCACGGATTTCACCGCCTCCCTCACCGGCGGGGTGGCCTTCCGCTGCATCGTCGGCGGGCATATGGGCTCCGCCGGCACCCAGGAGCTGTCCCCGGAACAGGCGGAGAGCCTGGTCCGGCGGGCCAGGGACAATGCCCTCACCCTGGAAAAGGAGGCGGAGGTCTTCTTCGCCGAGGGCGGTGCGGCTTACCCGGAGTGCAAGCCCATGGCGATGTCCGTCCTCACCCCGGATCAGCTGATGCAGGCGGCCCTGGCGGCAAACGAAGCCCTGAAGGTCTCCCATGAGAAGATCACGGACCGCTGCTCCACTCAGGCCGTCACCCTGCAGACCCAGACCAGCCTGATGAACTCCCGGGGGGTGGACCTCTCCTGGACGAACTCGGTGGACGCGGTCATCCTGGACGCCGTGGTGTCCGACGGGACAGAGGATAACGAGGACTTCGAAATCAAGGCCGGAAATCCGGCCGACCTGGATCTGAAGGGGACCGCCGAGAAGATCGCCGCCCGGGCGGCGGCCAAGCTGGGAGCCGGAGTCGCCCCCACCGGCGCATACCCGGTGATCTTCGCCCCCAGCGCCATGTACAGCCTGCTGCTCACCTTTGCCTCCGCCTTCAGCGCGGAGAACGCCCGAAAGGGACTTTCCGCCCTCAAGGGGAAGGAGGGGGAAAGCATCGCCTCAGAGCTGGTGACCCTGACGGACGACCCCTTTTATCCGGAAAATGTCTATCCCCGTCCCTTCGACGGGGAGGGCAGCCCCACCGCCCGGAAGGATCTGATCGCTGGAGGCGTGCTGAAGACCCTGCTCTACGACCTGTCCACCGCCCACGCCGCCGGGAAGCAGACCACCGGCAACGCCTCCCGCTCCGGCTACGACTCCCCCGTTTCCATCCAGCCCTATACCCTGGTCCTGGCTCCGGGCAAGCTGACGGAGGAGGCGCTGCTGGCCAAATGCGGCAATGGGGTATGGATCGACACCCTGGGGGGCACCCACGCCGGGGCCAACCCCATCAGCGGGGACTTCTCCCTCCAGAGCTCCGGCTTCATGGTGGAGGACGGGAAGAAGACCACGGCGGTCCGCTCCTTCACGGTATCCGGCAATTTCTTCGACCTGCTGAAAAACATCACCGCCCTGTCCGATAAGGCGGAGCTGCCCCGGATCGGCCTGCCCTCCGTCGCTGCGCCCGCCGTATTGGTGAAGGAGCTGACCATCTCCGGGAAATAACCCAACAGGCGCAGACTAAGCCAAACAGGTTTACAGGACCCGCTCCGGAATACCGGGGCGGGTCAGACTGTAGACAAAGTACCAGACCAACGAAAATGGTCATTGCGAAACCGGTGACCGATGTCACCGGTTGTGGCAATCCGTAACTCCCGTCCTTATATTTTTAACATAACCAAGGGGACGAGAGAACGGATCGCCACGTCGCTTTGCTCCTCGCGATGACAAAACGGGGTTTGTCGACACGCTGACCCGCTCCGGAATACCGGGGCGGGTCTTCGCCTGTTCTTGCATCGGGTTCGTTTTTGTGGTACGCTCGAGGAAGAAAACACCCAACAGCGGGGACCCTCCCCGCTGGGAAACGGAGAGAGGCATATGCGGGAAATCCCCATTACGGAACTGGCGCCGGTGAAGATCGGCCAGGCGGAAGACCAGGCAGCCGGTACGGGCTGCACCGTTTTTCTCTGCGAGGAGGGCATGCGCGCCGGTCTGGATATCCGGGGCGGCGGTCCCGCCTCCCGTGAGGGCCAGCTGCTGGACCCCCTCATGGCTGCCCAGGGGATCCACGGGATCGTGCTGGCCGGAGGCAGCGCCTTCGGCCTGGACGCTGCGGGAGGCGTGATGAAATGCCTGGAGGAACGGGGCGTGGGCTTCGACGTGGGGGTGACGAAGGTACCCCTGGTGGTCCAGTCGGACCTGTTCGACCTCACCGTGGGGGACCCCTTTGTTCGGCCGGACGGGGCCATGGGCTACGCCGCGGCAAAGCAGGCCCTGGAGGCGCCCAATTACCGGGATGGGAACTACGGCGCGGGCTGCGGCGCCACCGTGGGGAAGATCGGGGGCATGGCCACCTGCATGAAGACCGGCATCGGCAGCTATGCCGTACAGATCGAGGATCTGAAGCTGGGCGCGGTAGTGGCGCTGAACGCCCTGGGGGACATTTTTGACTGGCGGACCGGGCGGCAGATCGCCGGTCTGCTCACGGCGGACCACGGGGATTTCCGCAGCTCCCCCAAAGAGATCGCCTCCAGCATCCGGGCGGTGAAGAACGCCTTTGCGGACAACACCACCCTGGCGGTCATTCTCACCAACGGGGACTTTGACAAGGCCGCCCTGTGCAAGATCGCCGGAATGGGACACGACGGCTACGCCCGGTCCATCCGCCCCGTCCACACCTCCTTCGACGGGGACAACATCTATGCCGTTTCCGCGGGCAGGGTGAAGGCGGACCAGGACGTGGTGGGCATGCTGGCGGCGGAGCTGATCAGCGAGGCCATCGTCCGGGCGGTGGAGAGCGCGGAGAGCGCCTACGGCTTCCCGGCGGCCCGGGATCTGCCCTGGACAAAGGGATGAACGAAAGCAGGAAGCAGAAAAAATATACGGCAACGAAAGGGTGGCAGTTATGAGCGAATACCGGAAAGTGATCACGAAACCCGGCGAAGTCCTGGCCTATGAGACCGTGTTCGAGGAAAACCCCCTATCTGCGCACCGGCGTTCCCCAGCGAATGGGCACCGTGGAACGGATCGACTACTCCACCGCCGTTTATGAAAACGGCAAGACCTACCGCAAGACCGCTTACGCCTACCTGCCCTACTGCTATGACAAGGAGGACAAAACCAGGAAATACAACGTCCTGTATTTCCAGCACGGCAACACCTGCGAGCCCGCCATGTTCGCCATCGGCGGCAACAAGTACATGTTCGATATGCTCTTTGACTCCGGGGAGCTGGACCCCTGCATCATCGTATTCATCACCTACTACATGGACCCCATGCGGGACGCGGACGTGCGGATCCAGACCGGAGGCGCCGAGGCGGGGGACGGCTGGACCCCCGGCATCCCCGGCTATTTCTACAAGGAGATCGTGCAGGATATCATCCCCGCGGTGGAGATGCGGTTCAATACCTATCTGGAGGATCCCTCCGACGCGGGCATCATCGCCGCACGGGACCACAGGGCCTTCGCCGGGTATTCCCGTGGCGCCGCCTGGACCTGGCGGATGTTCCACCACGCCTTTCCCTATTTCCGGTGGTACTGCCCCACCAGCGGCGGCATCTCCGGGGACAAGCCCCTGCCCATGCCTCCCGGAAGCGGCCCCTTCCCCACCTTCACGGATGAGGAGATCGTGGACTACATCACCGCCCCCATCAAGGCGAACCCCGGCCTCCCCTTCTTCATCTATGCTGCCAGCGGCGGCATGACGGACGGCCCCTGGATGCGGCAGCAGATAAAGCTCCTCACGGAGCAGGAGGGCTTCTCCTACGGTACGGATCCCAGGAAGAACAACATCCTCTATGCCCTGTCCGACTATTACCATACGGACTACCTGGTGCCCTACTATTTCTGGAATTATCTGAAGATCCTGTTCAAGCTGTAAGATCCGGATATCCGCATGCCCCCCGGCGCTCGCCGGGGGGCATGTTTTGTACTTCACGCCGCCGTAAGTTCTCCGTCCTTCATCCGCAGGATCAGGTCGGCGGTATCCGCCACCTCGGGATCGTGGGTCACCACGACGACGCAGCGGCCTTCCTCATGGGCCAGGCGGCGGAGGATCTCCATGACGATCTTCGTATTCTCCCCGTCCAGGTTCCCCGTGGGTTCGTCCGCCAAAAGGACGGGAGCGCCGCTGCAGAGGCTCCGGGCAATGGCCACCCGCTGCTGCTCGCCCCCGGAGAGGGCGGAGGGGAAACGCTTGTGCTTGCTCTCCTCGATACCCACCTTCACCAGGGCTTCCGCTGCCCTGACCCGGGCTTGGTTCTCCGGAATGCCCTGCATCTCCATGGGGAGGCAGACGTTCTCCCGCACCGTGAGCAGGGGCAGGAGGCAGAAGGCCTGGAAGATGATGCTGACCCCTTCCCGGCGGTACTTGTCCAGATCCAGAGATTTCAGATTATCTTCCCCCAGGACTACGTCCCCCTCCCCGGGGATATCTAACCCGGCCAGCATGCTCAGCAAAGTACTTTTTCCGCTCCCGCTGGGACCGACTACGGCATACAGCTTCCCGGCTTCAAAACCATAACTTGCGTTCTTCACCACCGGGGAAGTTCCTCCGGGGTAGGTGTAGCTGACGTTTTGTAAAGTGAGTGAATTCATGGCAAAACCTCCCTATTTCTATCCTTACCTTCGGCGGCCGGCGCAGCGTTTCCTGAAGCAGGCAGTTCCATGCTGCGGCAGGGTTTGCCTCCGGCAGGGTCCCCACCGCATAGGCATCCCTCATCAGGCGCTCCGCGCCAGCTTCCCCCAGGGGAAGCCAGGGTACTACCACCCTTGCGTCCGGTTGTTCGTAACGTGGTCTCTCGTCCCTCGTCCCCGCCGTGCGGTCTGCCTTCCCCTGGGGGAAGGTGGCTCCGGCGTCTCACGGAAGCCGGAGTCGGATGAGGGGACTCCCGTCCTTTGTTTCAGGCTCCCTCTCCGAGGGAGCTGTCAGCCCGTGAAGCGGGATGACTGAGGGAGCGTTTCGACAAGCTGCTCTATCGAAAGAGCTTCAATGAACAGCGCTCCCTCAGGCGCTCCGCGCCAGCTCCCTCGAAGAGGGAGCCTGAGCGTCTTCTATTCCTTCGCCTGCAGCTGCTCCAGCACATGCTTCCTGGCGCACAGCCAGGCAAATAACCCGCTGCCCATGGCACAGACCGCCAGATGGGCGGCAAAGTATATCCCGAAGGGTCTCCATACCGCCCCCAGCTCCGGATGCTGGGTCAGGATCACGACAAGGAACCCCAGGACCAGACCGAATAAGGCGCAGAGGAATTGAGTTAAGGTATAGATTCCCACGCATCTCCCCATCTTGGCCCCCAGGGCCCGGAGGACGCTGATCTGCCGAGAAGCATGGAGCACCGTGAGCCCCGGCAGCACTCCGCCCAAAAGCAGAGCGGCGGCAATGGTGAGGGGGTATAAGGTTTCGATGAGCTGATGGATCTTGTAGATCCGGTCGGCATAGGAGGTATCCAAATCCAGCTTCACGATATGGTCGATCCGGGAAAGGACGTCCTTGGCATAGGTTCGGAATTCCTCCGCCCGGTGGTAGTCCCTCAGGGTGTATTCCGCCAGATCCAGAATGAGCTGGTTGGAGATCCAGGAGAAATGCCGCCAGGCGGCGACGGGGATATACAGGGTATCGTCGCAGCTCTCCGAGCGGATCAGCCCCACGATCTGCAGCTGGGGCCGCCGCCGATCCCGGACCGTCAGGGCTTCTTCGTAATCGGTGAGCTTCAGATCCCGCATGAGCGCGCTGAGATAGTCCTTCTCCTCCACCCGTACCGGGTCCCCCAATCGGAATCCCTGCCGCCGGGCCGTCCCGGCAGACATGACGCAAACCTTCCCATCGGAAGAATCAAAGGACGCCTCGTCCCAGCCCTCCAGCCAATCCGTCCCCGCTTTGGCGTATCGGCCTGCTCTGCTCAGGAAAACCAGTGTTCCGGATTTGAACTCGATCTCGCAATCCCGATGAACATACTCATAGCAGGGATCCCGTACCATGCCGCTCTTCTCCAGCTTTTGCGCCGATGCGTAGGGCAGACCGCCGGAAAACACTGCCCGCACATCCGCATTCTGATAGGCCTCCCGATATACGCTCCGAAGCACCGTGAGCAGGCCGAAGGCGAAGGCCAGCAGGGCCGCAAGCAGAAGGCTCATCAGGCTCCGTCCCGGGCTCCTCCCCAGTAAACGCCTCAAGTATTTGCCGCCCCAATTCATACGCGAGCCTCCTCCAATGCCTCCGGGCAGTTCATGTGCGCAGCACAATTCATGCTGCAAAGGCGCAATTCATTTATCCCCCTGCACCAGCTCCAGTATGCTCCTTCTCCGCACCAGGAGCAGTCCGACGAAGGACAGGAGGACCAGCAGGACCAGGAAGCCCAGAGCCCCCAGGAGGAAGAGGCCGGGACCCGCGGGGACATGGCCCGTCCCCAGCTGCCGCGCCGTGACGATCCGGGCCGTCAGCAAGCCGAGGACCGCGGAAACCAGCCCCAGAATGAGAAAGGGGATCAGCAGGCTTCTTCCCGCCTCCCCCCTGGGCATGCCCAGGGCCCGGAGGATCCCATATTCTCGCTTCTTTCGTCCGATGAAGAGCCAAACCGTGAGGATCAGGGCGAAAAGGGCGGCGGCGGAGAAGATGAGCAGCTTCACCAGAGACAGAGACCTGGCCCGGAGCAGGTCCTCCCCCACCTGGAGCCAGCCCCCGTCGCTGAAGGTATAGGCCAGGCCCATGGCCTCCACCTGGGGCAGGCATTCCTCCATAAAGGGAAGAATATCCTCCGCGTTTCCCACCACGAAGCTCACTTCCGCGGGCTTGGGAGAATAGGAGTCGGCGTTGACGCACTCCGGCAGGAAGGCGGAGGGGATGAAGATCGCGTTATTGCTCCAGCACCAGTACAGGTCCCGGTTCACATGCTTCCCCTCGTTCAGATCCAAGTAAGCCCCGATGATGGTGAATTCCCGGGTCTCGAACCGGGTGGAATACCGTCCCCGGGTGGAGGCCACCGCCCCCAGGGGGGCGTACTGTTCGCAGAGGTAGTTGCCCAGATCCAGAGCGAGGGCGTCCCCCACCGCGAGGCCATAGGTCTCCAGGAAATCCGTACTCACCACGCAATAGGGCTGCCCCGCGTCGGCGGGGGTAAGGAAACGGCCCTCCATGCAGAGGATCCGCCCCTCCGCCGCCCGGGGGATGGCGGCCATATCGTCCCCGTATACCACGTCGAAGGTATGCAGGTCGTCCTCCGTCACCCGGATGAGCTCCCGCAGGGGGGCGAAGTCCTCGGTCTCCAAATAGGTTTCCGGCAGGTCGGTCACGTCGGTGATGTAGGGCCACCAGCCGATGCGGGTATCGTCCTCCATGGGAAAAGGCTCATCCGACCAGGAATTCATCCCTCGGAGGACCAATACATAACGGCGGCCAACCTCCAGGCCCTCCAGGGCCTCCCGGAACAGGCCCAGGTCCAGGGCCTGCGCAGCCCAACGCTGCGAATACCCGCCGTCTTCGGCACAGTATGCATATGCATCCCGCCGTTCTTCCCGCAGGGTCCGCATGCCGACCTGTACTTCTTTTTTTCTGACCAACTGCTCCGGGTCCCCTGCAAGGAGCTTCACGTCCTTCAGAATCAGTACTTTTGAATTGGCGGCATCATAATTGCCCAGAGTATTTGAGAAGTAATCAAAGGCTTTGATCCGTTCCAGGGTCCCCTCCAGAACAAGGCGGGAGTTGTAGGCGAAAAAGCTCTGATCCGTATCCAGACGGAGGTAGTCTGGGGAGACTCCCGCGGTCATGTACCGCCGCTCCACCCGGGATACATAGGGCAGGGCAGAGAGAGCTTCCACCGTCTCTACCCCCAGACTTTGGTGATGGTATTCTTCATAGGAGAACCGGTCCCAGGTGCGGCCAGGATTCATCTCATCCGTCAGGAGGAAGAAGCTGTATCGGGGATCCACCAGCTCGACGACCTCCGATTCCTCCACGGTGAGGACCCCCTCGTACCGGTCCCGGGCCTCCCGGTATTCCCGGTCAGAAACGCTGTATTCCGAGAGGTTGTACAGGAAGAGGAAGGCCGCCGCCCCCAGCAGCAGCAGGGTCAGCCCGGCTTTCAGAGGACTCCGGTACAGGGACTGGAGATGGGTGCGCAGCTTCATGACGTTTGACCTCCTTCCGGCAAGACATAGACGGAATCAATGATGCTTTTGAGCTCGTTCAGGGTGAGGTTTCCGCTGACAGAGGCGGCATAGTGCTCCGTGCACCAGATCGCGGTGATGGTCCCCTCGCTCCGGAACATGTAGTGCGCGGTCCTGCCCGTACGGTATTCCCGGGCAGTCTCTCCGCCCTGCTGGTACAGGCTGGTCTCAAAGCCCTTGACCGGGGTAATGGTAATGCTGAGTCTTTTGTCCCCCCGGGCATAGTGCTCCACCAGCACCAGTGGATCCTCGCTGACATGGGATTCCGTGATGACGAAGCCCTCCGGCAGGCGGGTGGGATACACCGGCTCGGTGATCCCCAGCTCCGTGAGCGCCGCCAGGACGGTCCCCTCGGCCGCCGCCTCCCGGACTACGGGCTCATACCGCCCCGCCGCCGCATTCCATTGGGGCACCCAGGCCGCCAGCCCCAGGGAGTCCGCCGCCAGGGCCGCCCCGGCCAGGAGGACCACGATCACCGCAGCGATGAGGCCTCGGCGCAGCAGGGCCGGGATGGGCCGGCGCTTAACCGACCTTCTCTTCTCTGTTCCGGCCTTCTCCGGTGAAGGCAGAAGGCGTTTCAGCTCTTCCCCATGCTCCGCCAGGAACTGCGCCCAGGATTCCTCGGGGGTATACAGGTATTCCACCGGACGCTTCCGGTCCAGAGCTTCCCGGATCCTCTCCAGCTCTCCGGACAGGGGGCCGTCGATCCGATCCGCGCAGAAGAAGGCCTCCCGAAGCTCCCGCTCCAGCTCCTCCGCCGTCATCTCCTCATATTCTCTCCGCGTCTCTTGGCTTTTCCGGCTCATTTCGGTTCCCTCCCTTCTGTCGATCCGCCCACCGGACCTTCGGCGTCCTCCAGCGCGCTGCGCAGCCGCTCCTTTGCCCGCTGGATCCGCTTCTTGCAGGCGCTGAGGCTGATCCCCAGCTCCTCTGCCAGCTCCTTCTGGGACCAGCCCTCCAGATAAAACCGGATGAGGAGCCTCAGTTCTTCATCGCTGACCGCGCCCCGGTACAGCGTCTCCGGCCGCAAGCCGCCCGAACCGGATTCGCCCTCCTCCGGGATCCGCTCCCGCAGCTTCCGCTGCAGCTCGGCGGCATACCGCATACAGCGGAGCTGATACCCGATCACGTTTCTCAGGACCTGCTGGAGATAGCCCCTTGGGTTCGGGGAGTTCTTCACGGCCTCCGCCTGCCGCAGCGCCGTCAGGAAGGCTTCCTGCACATAGTCCTCCGCCGCCTCACGCCCGACGCCCAGGTGATAGGCATAACTGAACAGCGCCCGGTAATGATCCTGATACAGCCCTTGGAAAAAGGTCTGCTCCCCTGTCTCCAAGGGGCGCTCGCCGTCTTTCAGCATAACTGCCTCTCCTCGACCTTTCTGTCCCTCAGCCGGCGGGGTATCCCGCCCGATCCGTTTCTCTATCAGTTTATATTACACGAGCCGGGGGAAAAGTGACACCCTTCCCCCGGTTCGGACGGTATTTCCCTGTATTTCTCCCCATCCGGTATTCCCGCGCCTCCTCTTTCCGCCCTGTCCGGCCGAAACGCTCTTGCGGCGGCCCCTTCCTCCTGCTAAAATGGCAGGCAGAACGTTTACGGGAGGCAGGCTATGACCATCGTGATTCTGGCGGGGGGCGAAAGCCGCCGCATGGGCAGGGACAAGCTCCGGCTCACCCTGGAGGGGGAGGCGCTGCTGGAGCGCGCCCTCCGGCGCTGGACGGCGGTATTCCCCCGGGTGCTGGTGAGCGTGGGGGATCCGGACCGGTATCCCTGGCTGGAGGACCGGCGGGTGCCGGACCTGCGTCCCGGCCAGGGACCCATGGCCGGACTGGAGGCGGGACTCCTGCGGGCCGATGAGCCGGTCTTCCTCACGGCGGCGGACATGCCCTTTTCCTCCCCTTCGGCGGCCCTGCGGATGCACGATCTCTGTCCCGAGGAGGCAGAGGCCTGCGTCCTGACGGATGAGGCAGGCCGGTGGGAACCCCTCTTCGGCCTGTATAAGCCCGAGATCCTCCCCCGCATCCGGGAACTGCTGGACTCCGGCCGCCGGAGCATGGGCGCTCTTCTGGATCGGAGCCGGGTGAAAATCCTGAAGCCTTCGGACCTGGGGGAAGCCTGGGAGGACCGCCTGCTTCTGAATCTGAATGAGCCGGGAGATTACGAAAAACTGCGGCTTGAATTGGGCGAATGACCGTGCTAATATAAGAAAAGAATTATCGGCGGCTGCCGATCCGGCGGCCGCTCAAAGAAAGGAAGCGTTACCATGAGCTATAAAGTCACCCGGCGCAACGAAGCCTATCGCTATGAGGCTCCCGGCCATTACGACGTCCTCACCACCCGCCTGCATGATCCCGCTGACGTGAATGAGGGCACCATCGTCAACGGGCTGAGCCATTTCCTCCCCGGCGGCGGCGCCGAGGCTGCCGTCAGCAAGTTTGAGATGATCTACTACATCATCTCCGGCGAGATGACCGTGACCATGTACGACGAAAACGATCAGCCCACCGACTACGTCCTGCACGCGGGGGACAGCGTCCACTTCGGCAAGGGCACCAAGCGCGGCTGCAAGAACACCGGCGTCACCGCTGCGCGGATGCTGGTCATCATGATCAAGCCGTAAGGTCTGCAAAGTCTTTTTTCCGGGGCGCGGAGATCCGCGCCCCGGATCATTTCATCCGGATCCTCTTCCCTTTCCCGTCGGCTTTTTTCGGAAGCCTGACGGGGCGGTTGACCACGCCGCAGACGGCGGCGGGATGCCCGGGGGAGGTGCCGCCCCCCGGCAAAGGCGCACGGCGTTCCTCCCTGCGCAAGGCCAGGGATCGGTCTGCCCGCCTCATGCGGAAAGGCCCGGCGGGGAGTTTTGCCATAGGCGCAAAAAAGGCTTTACAAATCCGGATTCTGTGTTATAATACATAAGCCTGTGGGGGCGTAGCTCAGCTGGGAGAGCAAGCGGTTCAGTTTCTAGTCAAACGGCGTATCTCTCTTGCCACCCGCGTGAGCCGCATCCCGGAAAATTGAAGAATTGGTAAAATTTGGGGGCATAGCTCAGCTGGGAGAGCGTACGGTTCGCATCCGTAAGGTCGAGGGTTCGAATCCCTTTGTCTCCACCAGAGTTTGCAGGATTTATGATTTCATAAGTCCTGCAAACTTTTTTGTTTGTTTTCTCTCGGGATGCGAACCGTCCGCCCGTTTTTTGCGTTTCTGCTTTTTCTTCGGTTTTCAGAGGGGTGTTTTATCCGTTCAGGCGCTGTTTTGCAGCTTCAGCACCGGCAAAAATGTGGCACAAATTCCGGCTTCCTCCGCATACTCGCCGCTGATCGCCCGCTGCAATTCGTCAAAGGTGATATTGAACTCCACGGATACCTGGTATCCCCTGCCCACCGTCACCCTTTTGATCAGCTGGGCTACGATCATCTTTTTTCTCTCCAGGGTCGAATTTTCGTATATATCCGCCCAGGTGATGATCTCGTCCAGTTCGGCTTTGCGCTGTTCTACCAGCTCCTCCATATTGGATAATTCCCGTCCGGCTTCCTCCACGGCGATTTTCGCCTTCTCGATTTCTCTCTCCGTCTGTTCTATCGCAGAGGTCAGAAAATCCATGCTCAGTTTACTCTCCCCACGAATCACCTTCAGCACTTGGGCTTGAAAATCTCTCTGGTCCTGTTCACGCTGCCGGAGCTGCTTTTCCGCTTGCTCCAGTTTCAGTTTTGCGGCCTTGCAGTCCCGGTCGCTTTGTTTTTTCAGGACCTCTGCTTTTGATGTCGCTTTGATCTCAGAGAATTTCAGGCGCAGGATCTCATCCACAATCGAATCCACACGCTTCGCAACATCAGTTACATCACCTGTCTTTGTCTACAAAGGAGCATGTTTAATCCAGTAATCCATACTTGGTTTTTATGCGATCCAGCTTCTCCAGCATGGGCTCGGCGGCGAACCAAAGGAACAATACTGTGGCCGTGGCGTGGACAAGATCCACGGGGATGCCAGAAACATAGTAGGAAAGAAGCAACTGCCAGTTGAGGGTTCTTGCATAGATCAGGGCGGCGGCGGGATTCATGATGCCGCCGTAGATCACCACCGTGGCAATGGCTCCAAAGATGCACAGGGAGACCTTCGTCCGCCGCAGCAGGCCCTTTCGGAACAACACACCGGCAAGGAAGCCGATGATCCCCGCAGAGAACATTTGGAAGGGCGTCCAAGGCCCTTGTCCGAACAACACGTTGGAGGCTACCATGGTCATTGCGCCGACCAGAAAGCCCGCCTCCCCGCCGAAGGCTACGCCGGAGATGATCACCAGGGCAAGCACCGGTTTGAAGGAGGGCAGCATGAAGAAGGCTCCGCGGCCAACCACGCCGATGGCACAAAGGACGGCGATCACCACCAGCTCCCGGGCCTGGGGTTTTCGCCCCTCAAACACCAGGAAGAAGGGCAGCATGGTTTCCAGGAGAATCACAACGGCAATGAGATAGTATTGTCTTCCGCCCAGGTAGTACGCGCCGATGAAGATGGTCAGAGGGATCAACAGCAGGATAGAGATTGCGGCGGCCAGCGTCCGTTTGGAGAGCTTCCGTTTCTCCTTAGGCGTCTGTGCCCGCACCGGCTGGGGCGCTTTCCGGCTGAGGGAGAAGGCGCAGATCAGCAGGCATGCCACCAGAAGGAGATAGAGTGGGATATCTTGCCACGCCGCTGCCGTCAGGCCGTCTTTTGTGATGAGAGAAGATAGATCCTGGTGGGAAAGAGTATGGATGAAGAGAATGATTGCCCCGATGCCGCTGAAGGATGCCAGAAGGATGCGCCATAAGGGCAGCTTTTTCGGTTTGGCGTTTGCGCTGTCCTCATCCGGCTCCGGGAGCGGCGGCACTTCCTCCGGCAGCTCAGGCTCCTGGGACAGGGTTCCTCCGCAGGCGGCCATGATGTCCCTGGGCGTCACGGCTTCGGGCAGCAGACTCCGGGCCATGCGGTTGGCGGAGGTGGTATAGAAGCTGTTGCCGGAGAAGAATTCTCTCGGGCGTCCCTGGGAGACGATATTCCCGTCAAAGAACAGGGCGCAGCGATCCGCGTGCTCGGCACAGAATTCCACATCGTGGCTTACCATGAAGATGGTCACGCCCCGGCGCTGTAGTGTCTTCAGGATCACGGCGAAGACCTGCTTGAACTCCGCGTCCAAGCCCTTGGTGGGCTCGTCCAGCAGGAGGATCTCCGGGTCCAGAAGCAGCACCTTGGCCAGAGCCGCCCGCTGCTGTTCGCCCCCGGAGAGATCGTAGGGGTGCCGGTCCAATAGCTCCTCCAGGCGGCAGAGCTGCACCGCCCGCGCCACCCGATTCTCCTGGTATTTCTTTTCCAGCCTTACACCCCGGAAGATCTCAAACAGATCCTCCCGGACCGTCTTTTTCACAAAGAGGGTCTGCGGATTCTGCGGCAGGGTCCCTACCCTGCCATTCAGATTGACTTCTCCCCGATAGGGCTTCTGCAGGCCACCGATGAGGGAAAGCGTTGTGGTCTTACCGGTGCCGTTCCCGCCCAGCAGGGCCAGAAACTCCCCCTTCTGCACGGTGAGGCTGACGCCCTTTACCACGTCGGGCAGGTCCTTTTCGTATTTGAACCACACGTCCTCCAAGGTAATGGCGGTTTCCTCCGATGCAGCCGCGTCCTCTTCCTCCGGGATCATACCCAGGGGATGCCGCTCTGCGTAGTCCGTCAGCCAATCTCGCCCGTCCCGGACAGTGATGGGACAGGGGGCTGTATCTTCCACGCTGGCCCATACCCGCATGGCGGTGGGCATTGCCAGGAACATCCCGTGACCACTGCCCCGGAGCAGTTCTCCCACTTCGCTGGGCGTCCCGTCCGCGATAAGCCTCCCCCTGTCCATCACCAGAACACGGTCAGAGAGAGGGAACGCTTCCTCCAACCGGTGTTCCGTGAGAAGGATCGTGGTACCAAGCTCTCGGTTCACCTTGCCGATGGTGGCCAGGAAATCCGAGGCGGCAATGGGGTCAAGCTGGCTGGTGGGCTCGTCCAGGATCAGGACGGAGGGCTGCATGGCCATGATGGAGGCCAGGTTCAGCAGCTGCTTCTGCCCGCCGGATAGCTCCGTCACATTTTTATAGAACCAGGTTTGGATGCCGAAAAAGGAAGCCATCTCCGCCACCCGGCTGCGGATGGTGGGGGTATCATACCCCAGGCTCTCCAGCCCGAAGGCCAGCTCATGCCAGACCTTGTCCGTCACGATTTGATTCTCCGGAGACTGCTGCACAAAGCCGATGCGGGAGCTCTGATCCCGATGGCTGACTTCTTGCAAAGACGTCCCCTCAAACAGGATCTCGCCGCGCAGATACCCTGCAGGTGCAAGGACCGTTTTGAACTGCCGGAGCAGGGTGCTCTTTCCGCAGCCGGAGGGCCCGCAGAGGGTGACGAACTGCCCCTGGGGGATGGAAAAGGAAAGATGGGAAAGGGTATCCTGCCTTTGCTCCGGGTAGGCAAAGCTCAGGTCCCGGATCGTAAACGCTTCCATTTTACATCCTCCCTTCCGTTCAGGATCAAGGGCGTCAAACACAGGGCCAGGTAGACCAGTAGGAAACTCACGGAGAACGGCCTGAAGCCCGCCCCTTTGATGGAGGGATAGTAGCGAAACTCCAAGCCGCCGCTGATCCAGCCGAATACGATATACCACAGGCAGAAGCCCAGCCAAAGCAAGGCAGATCGGTCCCGGCTGTCCATACGGTAAATGGAGAAGGCAGACCGCCCCGGCAGGCCGTAACCCCGGCTCTTCATGCTGTCCGCGGTCTCGATGGTGTTCTCCAGACTCCAGGTCACCAGAATGGACAGGATGGTGATCCCGTGCTTCATCCGCTGAATGATGCCGCCATTGCTCACATCCCGCCCGATGCATTGTTGAGCGGTGCGCACGGTTTTCAGCTGAGCGGTGAACTTCGGCACGAACCGGAGGGTCATGCTCAGGACCAGGCTCAAAGCCGGGATGACCCGCCCGAAGAGATACACGAACTTGTCTGAAGTCATGACCTCGTTATAGCAGGAGAACCACTGCACCACGCTCACCAGCATCGCGGCGGAGGCCACGCCGTAGATGAGGCTCTCCAGGGTGATGGGATTATCGTTGGGGGTGTAAGCCAGGATGGTGACGCCCTCATGATTGAAGGCCGGATTCAGGATCGCCGCCAGGAGCATCATGGGCAGCAGGAACCGAAGGGAGAAAAGAAGCCCTTTTCTCCCCTTGAGATAGAGATTGTACGCCGTGGCGCTGCCCAGGGAGATCACCAGGCAAAGCGGATGCATGAAGCACATCCCGAAGACCAGCACCAGGGCAAAGTACAGATAGTTCACCAGCGGGTGGTAGCTGGAAAAAGTATCTCGGTTGATCATCTCTTCCCCAATGCTTATTTGTTTTCCCGTCCGCGTCGGATCGTGCCAAGCTGACGCCGGACCGCTCCCAACTGACTGCGGCGGGGACCTGAGCTGAGTTCATGGGTGAGATACTTGGGCTCCACGCGGTCAATGATGCGTACACAGTCTGGGTCTGTCCAAGGCCGGTGCCTGTCGATCCGTTCAATATGCGGGTAGGAATACCCGAAAGCGGTGAGATACTCTCGGGGAAAGTCCACGGGTATTCTCCCAATCACTTTGCGGCAATAGGCTCCGCTGACGGATTGGTGGAAGTGCAGGCCATAAATACTTTTTGAGAGTTCCCCATGCTTTTCGATCATCTCCAGGATGTACTTGATGCCATCCCACTGTTTTTTGATCCTCCAATTGGTGTTCATGAGATGTCCCGTGTCCAGCATGATTCCGACTCTGGGGTAATTGATCCTGGACAGCAGATATTCTGTTTTTTCCGGATCCATGAAGGTGAAGCCTGGCCACCACTGATTCTCCATCAGAAAGTCAAAAGTGGGTTCCACTCCATTCAGCATTTCATTGATAAACTCTATGGCCCCATCCAGGACTTCCTGATCCGTATGCAGCCAGCGATACGTAAAGCTCTCCTGCAGGGAAACATCGGAAACATGGAATACCACATATGGTGCCTTAAACCGGACTGCCAGAGCCAGGTCATCCTTAAACTGGCCCATCAAGGCCTCCGGCTCCGTCCCCCGATATGCCTGTCTGATTTCTTCCCATGAGAGATACTTTTGCAGCAGAGCTTTTTCATCATGCCGCCAGAAGTCCAGCCAGTCCGGGTAGAAAACCATATGCCAACCGGAGATCATGGCGGGATCCAGGGAATCGTCTAAATCCTCTGGGTCCGCAATAGCTTCGATCCCGGTCAAACCAAGGGATTTGATTTGCCCCCAAAGCTTGTTCCAAGAGCCATAGGGCTTAATGCAAAAGGGGGACAAAGGGAAGTTCATGCTTTGGATCATCTTTCAGCCTTTCTCTGTCTCAGAATCGTTTTCATTGCCTCCGCCGCTCACAGCATACCCGCCGCCCACGTCGTAACCCAGATCGCAGGTGTAGCGCCATTCCACCACGTCCCCGTCCTTCAAGGCATAACGGCTGCATCCGTAATTGGGATACCAGCCGTTGACGCTGTACATCCAGCCGCTGAGATTGCCCACGTCAAATTCGTACAGATTGTTGATCCCTTCGATATACGCGGAATTGTAGATTGGGGTGTTTTCAAACTCCATGTGGATCTTGTTCTGCTTGCAGACCCGCTTGAGAACCTGGAAAACCGACTCTCCTTCAAAGAACACCACCTCGGTGGGCCGGAGGATCCAGCCATCCTCCGGAACCAGCTCTCGTTTGTTCTCCGCACACCAGTCCATATGATCCAGGATCGCCGCACAGGATATCGACAGGGTGCAGCGGTATTCTTGGTCTGTCACAGCGGCATCCTGAGGCTCTACGGGCAGAGGCATCCCCTCCGGCACAGGGTCCGTGAGATACTTGTCCCTACCCGTCTCGGGGTCCAGCTCCATGCCCTGGCTCTCGGAGTAGGCGATATCCTCATTCTTGAAGCCGCCCTCCGGAGTAGGCGCCGCGGCGGGATCGCTCTTTCCCGCACAGCCGGGCAGGAAAACCAGCAGCAAAAGAAGAAGCAAAAGCGCGCGTATCCGTTGATTCTTTGTCATGGTATCTCTCCTCAGAGGCCGAAGCCTTGGTATGTTTTCACATCGGCCGTTCCTTCCGGCTACTTTGCTTTCGCGCTGACGCCTGCTTTGTCATACCCGCCCCAGGCGCCGCCCACGCAGGCCCGGACCGTATAGGTATAGGTGGTTCCGGGGATGAGGTCGGCGCTTCGATCCGGGTAGGCGGTGCCGGTAAAGGTGTTCGTGAGGCGGGTCCAGCCCGTCTCCCCGGCGGCCTTGCGGTAAACGGCATACTTCGCCGCTCCGTTCACCGCGTTCCATTCCACCGTGATCCTTCCGGCTGTTGCGGCTGCGCCGGTGAGCACAGGGATCGCAGAGGCTTTCGCGCTGACGCCTGCTTTGTCATACCCGCTCCAGGCGCCGCCCACGCAGGCCCGGACCGTATAGGTATAGGTGGTTCCGGCGATGAGGTCGGCGCTTCGATCCGGGTAGGCGGTGCCGGTAAAGGTGTTCGTGAGGCGGGTCCAGCCCGTCTCCCCGGCGGCCTTGCGGTAGACGGCGTACTTCGCCGCTCCGTTCACCGCATTCCACTTCACCGTGATTTTTCCGGCTGTAGCCGTCGCGCTGAGCAAGTCCGGGACGATGGAGGCTGAAACCTTTATGCCGCCGCTCATTTTCGCGGCAACCGTACCGGCGGCATCCTTCGCATAGACCTTTGCCTTATAGGTTCCGGCTTCCGCAGGCGTATAGCTGTAGGTCGCCGCTGTCCCATAGGCCCCTTTTTTGACCAGGGTCCCATCCTTGTAAATATGAAAACAGTATCGGAGGGTTCCGCTGCCTCCCGTGGCCGCACCGGTCCAGGTGATCGCCTCCCCCACAGCAGAGCCGGTCTTGTTTGCCTTTATGCCGATAATGCTCACGGACACGCCGCCAAGATAATCCGGCGCATCCTGCCAAAGGTTGTAATAGGTCCCGTCGCCCAGCGCCGGCCACTGCCCTTCGCTGTGCCAGTCCGATACCTCATAGCTGTAATCGTTGACATAGTGCCAGACCACTGTATCCCCATCATGCAGGATCTGCTCCTTCAGGCCGCAGCCGGGATGACTTCCGTTGACGGTATACATCCAGCCGGACCGTTTTCCGTTGGTGAACTCGCTGAGCGCGTAGCCGCCTGTTGACTGGGGCGCATAAACGGTCTTCACATAATCCCGATCCGCGCCGACGCTCCGGATGCCCGCATTCCCCGTGGCCAGCACCCAGAGGTCGTATACGGTCGCACCCGCATTCAATTCATACTCAGCGGCAGGGATCCAGGTCACATAGGCCGGAAGATACGGGTCAGCGCCTAAATCTACGTCTTGTTCTGCTTTTTCCGCGCCGATCAGTCGAAAAGAGACGGTGATCCCGCTCCCTGAGCCGCCCGCCGCGGATACCGCCCCCGCGGGGAAAAGGCAGATCAGCAGGACCAGGGCCAGACCGATCAGAACGGTCTTTTTCCATGCTTTTTTCATCCTTCCTGCCTCCTCAGATCAGATTTCCCAGAGCCAGCATCCGGTACAGCATTTCCGCCACCTCGCCCCGCAGGATCTCCCGCGTCGGCTCGGCGTTCATATCCGATGTATCCAGGAGCTCGTTGGCATAGCAGAACGCCATGGCCTCCTTGGCCCAGGAGGCTATAGACCGGTAATCCATATAATCGCAGAGCGTATCATTCTGCTCCGCCTCGCTCATGGCCGCATCCAGACCGCAGAGCCTGGCCGCGCGGACAGTCATGACGGCGGCCTCCTGCCGGGTGATGGTCCCCTCCGGATTGAATTCCGTATCCGAAACGCCGTTGACGAGGCCGTAGGTGTTCGCCGCGCCTACATATTTGGCATACCAGGCGTTTGCCGCCACGTCCGCGAACTTTCCGTTGGCCTTGGGCGTCAAGCCCAGGGCCTTCACCACGATGGTGGCATACTGGGCCCGGGTCATGGTGGCGTTGGGGGCAAAGCTGTCGTCCCCCATACCGTTGATGATCTCCCGGGACGCCAGGGCCTCTATGGCCCCCCGGTTCGGGCTGTTCTTCACATCCTGGAACGTGATTCCGGGCCTGGTCACCGGTCTGGGCTGCACGTCCCTGTGCTTCCCCTCCAATCCTGTTCCGGGCTCCCGTATCTCCACGACGGGGGCGTCCCCGATGCTGATGGCGTCCGTCATCCGATAGAGAGAATTCATGCTCTTTTCGCAGCGCAGGCAAGCGATCAGGGCATAAAGCCCCTGCTCCGCCGACATCTGGTTATCCCCATCGCTGCCGTCCGAAATATGATAGAAGCCTCCATTCCCGGTACGGAACGTCAGGAGGTTGTCCAGCAGAGTCTTCCCATTTTTGATGAACCGGTCGTCATTCCAGCCGATCCCCAGCTCGCACAGGGCCACCAGCATTTGTACGACGCTCTCCGAATTCGACGCGCCCCACAGATTGGAGTAACCGCCCCGGGCGTCCTGCTTGCCGCTCATGCAGGCAAGCGCCCGATCGATGGCCGCCGAAACCGCGGGCTGGTCCTGATACTTCGCCAGAGCCTGGAGGGCCATGCCCGTGATATCCGGGTCGGCGGGATCCGCGGAGGTGCGGCGGGAGAGGGTCCAGCCCCCTTCGTCCAGTTCCTCCGCGAGGATACAATCGATGTACATCTGCCGCGTAGCCTGGGTCTCCGCCGACTGATTCTGCGGCATGGGATAGTTTGCGCTGTCCAGGGCGATGAGCGCCCAGATGGGGCCGTTCAGCCCCTGCCAGATGGTTTGATCGTAGTCCCCCAAGGGGGTCAGGAGGTTATATCCCCCCACGTCCCGGGCGTCCTTGCCCAGGGCAGACAGGGTGATGATGACCCGGGAATAATCCGTATATTTCCGCTTGTGCAGAACCCCCTCGACCTCCTGCACATGGGAGACCAGCTTCCCATAATACGCTTCAAAATAGCCGTTCGGCACGGCATACCCGCTCCGGGCCAGGCCAAGCACGGCCCATTCCCCTCCCACGTCCGCAAAGCCCGGATTGGGTACCGCGGAGAGCATATAGCGGGCGCTTTCGTTCACCAGCGTCTGCAGATCCGCCCCTTCCCCCCCGGCGGCGGGGACGAGCAGGGTCACAAAACAGATGAAAACCAGAATAAAGGACACGATTTTCCGCATTATTCTCCACCCTCCAAAAACGCCTTCTTGGGACGCGGTTTTTCCGCGCCCCAAGGCATGTTTTCCGGCGGTCCCACGCCCCGGCTTACCGGGGCATGGGACCAATGCTTTTTATTTCAGGATGAGCTTCACCAGGCGCTGCAGCAGCGTGGCCACTTCCGCGCGGGTGGCGTCGCCCTGAGGATTCAGGTTCCCGCGTTCGTCCCCCCGGAACAGGCCGACCTCCACAGCCCAGGCTATGGCGTCCGCCGCCCAGTCGGAGACCTTCGCGCCGTCGCCATACCGGTTCACGCTTCCCTTGGCGCTCACATCCAGCCCCAGGTACGCCGCATAGCGGTACAGGATCGTGGCGATCTGCTCCCGGGTGATCCTGTCGCCGGGGGCGAAGCCGCTGCCGTTGCCCCTGACGATCCCTTCCGCCGCGGCCCAGACCACAGCGTCGGCATACCAGGCGTCCGCGGGCACATCGCTGAAGCTCGTCTTTCCGCTGACCCTCGGCTCGTTCTCCAAACGGTACAGCACCGTGACCAGCATCGCCCGGGTCATGGCGGCCTTCGGGTCGAACCTGTTCTCGCCTACCCCTTGGAAAAGCTCATGGCTGCTGACGAAATCCACCGCCCCGGCGAACCAATCGTCTTCCTTCACATCGACGAAGGTCTTTCTGTTGTCCGCAACCTTCACCGTCGCCCCGGCGGGGATCAGCGCATAGGCCATGCCGTTCTCCACATAGGACTTCTTCAGGAGCTCCTCCGTTCCGTCCGGCTTGACCAGGACGACCACCCAGCCGTCCTCCGGCGCGGGCAGCTGGACCTTCTGCATCCCGCCAGCCGGCGCGGGGGCGGGATTCGTTCCCGTCCCGGTCCCCGGGTCGGAGCCGGGGTCTGCGCCGCTGTTGACGCCGACGCCGCCGCCCCATCCGCCGAGATAATCCGGGGCCAGGAGCCAGCGATTGTAATAGGTCCCATCGCCCAGGGACTGCCAGGCCCCCTCGCTGATCCAGTCCGCCACCTCGTAGGAGTAGTCGTTCACATAGTGCCAGACGACCACGTCCCCGTCATGCAGCGGCTGCTCCTTCAGGCCGAAGCCGGGGTGTCTGCCGTTGATGGTATACATCCAGCCGGAGCGCTTGCCGTTGGTGAACTCGCTCAGCTCATAGCCGGCCGGCGCATAGACCGTCGCCACATAGTTCTTTTCCGCCCCGACGCTCCGGATGCCGTACTGCCAGGTTGCCAGCACCCACAGGTCGTACACCGACGCGCCTTCATCCAGGGCATACTGCGTGGTGGGGATCCAGGTGACGTAGTTGGGCAAATAGGCTTCCTTCCCCAGGTCCACGTCCTTGGCCGCCAGTTCTGCGCCGATGAGCCGCATGGTCACATGGAGCTTGCCGTCGTCCACCTCCGGGGAGCTGCCGTTCAGCAGTTCCCATTTCCGCTCCGCTTCCAGCAGCTCGGGGAGCTTGGTGACCTGCCGCTTCTGTGCCTCGGTCAAGGCGTTGTAGGCATTCCGGGCCGCCTCGATCGCGGCTCCGCTGCCCCTCGTGACCTCGCCGATGGCGCTGATCAGGTCGTCCACGCCCTTGGCCGCGGCCTTGTCCGCCTTCAGCGCGGTCAGCTTCGCCTCCGCGGCCTCCAGCGCATCCAGCCTCGTGACCAGGGCCTTCTGCTCCTCCGTCAGGGCGTCGTATGCCGCCCGAGCCGCCTGGATATCGCTTTCGCTGGTCAGGCTCACCTCGCCGATGGCATCGATCAGATCATCCACGCCCTTGGCGGCAGCCTGGTCGACGTCCTCCTGGCCGGCGGACTCCGTCAGTTCTTTATACTTTTTCTCCGCGGCTTCCAGAACAGCCAGGTTGCTCACCAGGGCCTTCTGTTCATCGGTCAGCGCATTGTACGCCGCCCGGGCCGCGTCGATCTTCGCTTTGCTTTCCAGGGTTACCTCGCCGATGGCGCCGATCCGTTTCTCCACCGCTTCGGCTGCAGCCCGGTCCGCTTTTTCTTCCGCCGTGGCAAACTCCACGTCGCTCATATCATAGAGGGTATTCTGATTCTTCTTGAACCGGTCGTAGGCCACTAAGCCGTAAGCCGCCTGCTCCGTCGCCATCTGGTTGTCCGCAGCGCCTGCCAGGTGCCGGAAGGCTCCGGTGCTCTCGTTCCGGTAGCTCAGCATATCCGCCAGGAGGCTGTTTCCGTTTTTCACGAAGGCGGGGTCCGTATCCGCGTCCCTGCCCAGGGAGGACAGGGCGATGATGGCCCACACATCCGCCTCCACGCTGCCGAAGCCGCCGTCGGCGTTCTGCACGCCGGAGAGGAACGCCAGGGCGTTATCCACCATGGCTTTCACTTCTGCGGCGGTCACGCTGCCGCCCAGCGCGGCGAGCCTGGAGGAATCCAGATAGTAGGGCGCCAGGGCATAGACGGCTGCGGCGGTGACGTCCAGGTCCGGCGTGCCTTTGCCCTCGATGGCCCAGGCTCCGCTCTCCTGCTGATTGGCCTTCAGGGAGGCGATCAGAGCCGCCCGGGCCGCCTTGCCCGCGGCGGTATCCAGGTAATCATGGGAATCCATGGCCAGGAGGGCGAAGGCGGTGCCGTTGTTGCCCTGCCATTCCGCCCAGTAGTCTCCGTTACTCTGCTTATCCAGCAGGTGAGCCGTCAGGTCATAGGTCCCCTTGTCCGTGGTGATGTTGGAGGCGTCCACCCCCATGCTGGTGAGGGCCAGGATCACCCGGCTGTACTCGGTGTAGTTCTTCTCCGCCAGGATGCCATCAGTCTCATCCAGATATTTCTTCAGGTTCTCCAGGTAAACCTCGTTCCAGGCGTCCTCCGCAACGCCGCCCCGGTTCAGGGCAAAGACGACCCATTCGCCCATGGTGGAGCCCACATCCGGGTTCGGCACATTGGCCTTCAGGTACGCCTCCACGGCGGCCAGGGCCTTTTCGTAGTCCGCCAGCTGGGCGGGTGCCACGTAGACCGCGGCGCTGATGCTGCCGGAACCGGCGACCGTATCGCTCTTCCCGCCGGAGGTCAGGGTAACGGTGAAGCGGTAGCTGCCCGCCGTCCCCTGGGCATTCTGTTCGTCTCCGGCTTTCGCGGGGGTCACGCTGTCGATGGTCACGGCATAGGCCGCGCCGCTGAGCTCCAGCCCCTTCAGCCTGCCCTCAACGAAGGTCTTCAGGCTGGCCGCGTCGTTGGCGGTGCGCTGGTCCGTATCCCAGCTCTGGTCCGCAAGGGTCTGCTTGGCGGCGGCCAGGATATCCTCCGCCGTCTGCTCCGCGATGACCACCTGCAGGGTGTATTCCTTCTTCGTTCCGTCCTCGGCGGTAACGGCGAAGCTCCAGCTCATGCCGTCGTCGCCTGTCATAGGTTTGCTCGCCGTCGCGGCGCTGTCCTCCGGGGTGACGACGATCTCCGCCGCCTTGGGGTATTCGCTCCCGTAGGGCAGGGTCACGGTGAACACGCTGCCGCTCCTGGCCGCGCTCACGCCGCCCACGGCCACCGCCGCCCCGGTATTCCGGGACTGCCACAGGGCGTAGAGGTCCGCGGGAAGGGCGTTGGAAACGGCGGTGTAGGCCGCGCTGCTCACGCTGCCGTCCCCGTGCCAGCCCTTGAAGGCATAGCCGGTCTTCTCCGGAACGGGCAGGGCATCCCCGTCGTTCTCCAGGAGGTAGACAACCGTTTCTCCGTCCCTCAGGCTGTCGGCCGTGCCGCCGTTCAGGTGGAAGGTCACAGCCGCCACCCGGGAATCGGGGATCAGGGTATAGGTACCTGCGGCGGAGACGGCAAAGGTGATACCGCCGGCGTTCCCCGCAGCCTCCAGATAGGCCCCGTTATACAGGACCCTGCTGTATTCCGACCCGGCCGCAGGCAGGGTCAGGGTGATCTCGCCCGTGAGGGCCGCGGGAGGGACCGCCTGGACTTCCGTCCCCTTGGGGCTGCAGGCGTACAGGACCGCCAGGTCATAGGTGTTCGCGGCGGTCTCCCTCAGCTCCAGCCAGAGGCTGACCCCCTTCGTCCCCTCCGGCAGGCCCAGCTTATCCAGGTTCACCGCCTGCACCAGGTTGGTGACGGCGACGGGCTTCGTATCCCCGCCGACGGCGTAGACCCAGGACTCCAGAGCCGTCGCTTTTACCTCGCTGACGGTGAGCCTTACAGTGTAGCTCTGCCGGGTGGTCCCGTCCTCGGCGGTGACGGTGAAGGTCCAGGTCGCTCCGCCGTCGGAGGTCGCGGGCCCGGAGGCCGTCGCCTTGTCCGCCGGAACGACGGCGAAGATCGCCCTTGCCGGGTCGCTGCCGTAGGGCAGGACGGCGCTGAAGGCATTGCTGCCGGAGCTCTCGGCGGCGACGCCGTCCACGGTGACGCGCTTCACCCCCGCGTCGCTGCTCTTGACATAGAGCTTCGGGGTGATGCTGCCGGTCACGGTCTTTTCGTCGGAGGCCATGGCCGCCCCGGAGCCGATGGTAAAGGTCACCGCGGCGCTGTAGCTCCCCGGCGTTCCGCCGGCGTTGGCAGAGGTGCCGTCCCGGGCGGGCTTGCAGGGGTCGGGCTCCGCCACGGCAACGGTGATCCCGCTCCCCAGGCCGAGGCTCCCGATCCAGCTCTCCAGCGCGGTCTTCACCGTTCCGGCGCTGTTTGCCTCGGCGGAGGCGAAGTCCTTCGTCCCGCTCACCTTATCCATGGCGTCCCAAAGGGCGACGGTATTCACGGCCTTCAGGAGCTTGTTGGTCTCTCCTGCCGTAAAGTAGGCTTTTTGTGCAGGGTCCAGAGCCTCATATGCATCATAGGCGCTCTGGACCTTATCCCGGTCACTGCTCGTCAGGTCCTTGATTGCGGGGAGCTTGGAGATCAGAAGCTTGGTGTCGTCAATATCCTTGAAGGACTTGATCCTGTTCTCCAGCTCCACCAGCTTATCCGCATTGGTTACCGCGCTTTTGTCCGGCAGAGCTTCATAGTCCGCACGGAGCTGTTCGATGGACGCCGCGTGATCCGAATAAGTGCTGTATGTGATCTTACCGATATCCAGATACGCCGCTTCGATCCGCGCTTCAATTCCGGAGGCCCCGGCGCCGTACACCAGGATCGTATATTTCGTGCCGGTGTAGTCACGGGCTTCCGCCCCCTGCTTGTTCATGCTGGGCCAGGCTTTTTCCCCGACGCCCACATAGAGCGTATCGCCGGGTTTCACCACTATGATCTCCGTGCGCTTGTAGAAAGCAGAGTCCTCGTCATAGGCATTGAGGAAGGTCTTGACCAGATAATTCTTGTTGGCGGCGGTTGGCGTCACGCGGATGCTTGCGCTCTCCCCTTCAACGGTCAGCGTATAATTCAGGAGACTGCCGTCAAATGGAGCGGGAGAAAGCGTGCCGCCGGTGATCACCAGATCGCTGAGGCTAGTATCGGAATTGCCCCAGGTCCCTCCGGCGTCCGCGCCCATGTTCTGGGAATAGACGATCTCGATGATGTCGCCGTTCTCCAGGGCGTTTGTGCCGCTGCCGCCGACCTTGAACTCGGGAAAGCCTTCGCTGACGAACCAGTCGTTGAGCTTGCCCAGCCAGCCGGAACCGGCTTCCCCGTCAAACTCGCCCAGCTTCTGCTCGCTTCCCCGATCCCAGGAACCGTTTTTATTGCTGTCGATATAAATGCTGGAGAGATAGGTGATCTCGTACCCTGTACCGCCGGAACCGGTCCAGGAAAACCCATTCAGAGCCAACGCTTTGAGCACGCAGGTCATCATGGTATCCCGCTCGCACAGATCATACCACCCACCGATGATGTCGCCTGTGAAGCTCCCGCCAGGGAAGGTATTATTCACTACGGAGATATAGACCTGCCCGACCGTCGCACCGTAATCCGGCAAATTTGCAGAACCGGAGCCAGCGGAAATCTTCTTCACCGCTGCCATGGCGGTAATGGCCGCTTTTCGGGCCTCCGCGATCAGGTCCAGGGAAGCAGCGTTGTCGATTGTGCCATTTGTACTGACTGCGTTTTGATATACCGCCAGCAGTTCCTGCCACGCTGTTTCGCTGTAATCTGCCTGATCGTACTCGTTGAAGGTTGCCGTCACCGCCGCCTTGGCCGCCTCCCTGGCCTCGGCGATCTCGGTATCCGTCCCGCCCACGGGGGCCCAGGTCAGTGTGATCGTGATGTTTTCCGAGGGCATGATGAATCGGTAAAACGCCTTGCTGATCTTCAGGGAGCTGGCATTTTTGTCCTTGCCCAGATAATTGCTGTTGTCGATCACGGCGTATTCGACCTCGCTGATCGCATCTTCGGAAAGCCCTTCCACGGTGATGTCGCGGATGGTATACTCTTTGCCGTTGATCGTGTAGCTCAGTCCGCCGAACAGATAGGTGATGGACCCATTGCTGCTCATTCTCAGGTCGCCAGCGCCGATGCGCCAGCTCTGGGAGGCGGGCAGGGTGCCATTGCGAAGATGGAAGTACGCTGGGAACACCGGGGAGACGCATACTATGGTATTGTCGGTTTTTGCGGGCAAGCCCTCAGGGTATGGTGTGAGCGTCTCTCCCTGGAAGCTGTAGGTGATCGTGTAGGCCGCGCCGTAAACGGGGAGCACGTCGCCCGCGGTTTGCCCGGTCTTGGTATTCGGGTCCGCCGTGGCGGGATTTTCGGTCAGCCACTGCATCATATCCAGGATGGCGGCCCGGTCCGCTTCGCTGCCCTCCACAACGTGGGTCACCGTAACGGTATAATTCTTTGCCTCGGGCAGGCCCGCCTCGTTCGCGCTGACGATCTGCTGATACTTCTGCACCTCGGCAGCTGTCAGCTGGTCCCGCTGATAACCCGTCATGTTCTCGTAGCGGCGGATCACATTGTCGATCCGCCAGCCCGCATAGCTGGAATCCAGCTTATCCGGATCATCCGGGAATTCAGCGAGAGCGAGGCGGAAGTATTCCAGATTTTCGGCATTGTAGTATTCCGCGTCTGCGTGGATCTCCGAAATGGTATTGACCGCGCTGTGCTGCGCCGCATATGCATCTCCGCTGCTCTCCGCCGCTTCGATGGCCGGAATGGCGGCCTCCTGCGCGGCAAGGATCGCGCTCCAGTCCTCCGCCTTGAAGAAGTCTTCGCCGTATTTCGCGGCCAGGGCGTTCAGTTCTTCTTTCAGTTCTTCCTTGATCCGGGTGAGCTCGCTGGCAGCGGTCACATGGACGAAGACCGTCGGTCCGGTGCAGGTCCCGCCCTTCGCGCCGGTATCGAATACGTTCAGGGCGTACCAGCCCTCGGTGTAGAGCTTGACCTCCGCCTGCCCGCTCGCGTCGGTGACAAAGCCGGTGTTCAGGGTCAGGGCGGCTTTTTTCGCCGCCTCCTCGCTCTCCATGGCTTCGCTGGCAAACACGGCCGCGCCGACGAGGGGGGACGCGCTTGCGCTGCGATTGCCCGGCTCCGCGCCGTTCAACGCCGCGGACAGGGTAAAGGCCGCTCCGGCCTCCGCCTCCGCCGCGGACAGCGAGAGCGTGATGTACGTCGCGGGAACGGTGTCGTCAAATTCCGGGCTGCCGCTCATGTTGGTCCGGATGGCGGGCATTTCCCGCACCACCAGCAGGGTGTCCCCGTTTCTCAGCCCGGCGGTCAGGGGAGACGGATACTGGTTGTAGCCCGGCACGGTCTGGAGATGCATCCCGTTGATGTAATACCCCACCGTGCAGTAGAGCTCCGAAAGGCCGTTCGCGCTGAAGGAAATGCCTGCTGCCGTCATGGCGTCGGCGATGGTGGATCCGGAGGGAAGGCTTAGGTCCAGGTTGTTGACAGCCTGTGGGGTCTCCCCCTTGTGCACCGCGTAATTGTCCACGGAGAAGAAGTGAACGGTGATGGGGTTTCCGGTGTTTTCTTCCAGGCCGTAGCAGGCAGAGCGCAGGGCATTGAACAGGGTGTAGTAGTTCCGCGCCTCCTTGACGCCGATGCCCGCCCGGAGGCTCGCCCCCTCCATGGCGGCGAGAGCTGCCTGGCTGGCGCCGACAAAGGCGTTCCAGCTGGCCGTAGTATAGTTCCCGCTTTGGAGACTGCCGACGGGATACAGCGTATTGGCGTAGAGGTTTATCCCGTTCAGCGCAAGCTCGCCCTTCTTATAGTCGTCGTGGGTCCCGTCCTCGCCCTCCACCGCCAGCCGGTCCAGAGCGGCCACCGCTTTGTTGAGCAGGTCGGCCTGATCTTCGATCTGCTGCTGCAGTTCGTCGGTGTAGTCCAGCGCAACGCCGTTGGGATAGAGGGAATCCAGCAGCTCCTTTGCGGCCTTCAGTTCCCTCTGCCAGGTCCCATAGGTCGAGGGGGAGGTGTTGCTGGCGGTGACGAGCGGTCGGTATTGGTCCTGGGGGGTCCAGTCGGCCGGCTTCTTGATCGCCTGGAAATCATTCCATATAAGATCTGTTGCGGCCATATGTGCTTCATATAGCAATGTACCGTTGATTTTTGTTGTTGGAATGAGTTTTGCTATAGCAACAGATAGTTTGCTATTAGGATTTGTTTGATCTAGCGTTTCAGCAGCAGTGTTTACTGACTCCTGACTAACCCCATTAAGATTGAATACTTGTTGCGCAGCCATAACAATGACTTGCATTTCAGCCCAAAAACCATTTGGACTATACTCTTTCCCATTCCATCTATCATTGTCCTCAGTTTGATAAAAACCTGTTTTTGGTACTGCTTCAAGTGCAGCGCCTAGAATGCTTTTATCAACTGTAGGTTCATCATCTATCTTCTCTTTCGTCGATAACTGAATGAAGACGATCGTGCCTCCATCAATGGCATTGTTGACTATATCTGCATCGTATACTACGAATCCCTTAACATCTTCAGTCGGTAACTCCTCCGAAAATGTTATCCAACTGTATATGTCTCCATAGCCGTCAAACCAGTAGGTGTGATCTGTGATAAACTGGGAATCGGTAAATTCATCATTATATAGATACTGGTTTTGAATCTCTTGCAATGCATCTATACTGTCATCTCCATAAAACGAGTACGCAAATGGAGAGGTGTTATAGTCTCCAGAACCAATATAGCATTTCAAATCTCCGGCTCGCGGGCAATCTATTGAACTTATTTCAGCTTCAAACGGAAGCGTTGCCAAATACACATCACCGGATGTCTGTCGC
>JAFWOX010000066.1 GCA_017545325.1 Oscillospiraceae bacterium
CATTCGTTCCTGCAGTCGTTGCTTGTCGTCCTCCAGCGCCAGGTAGAGGACACCGCCCTGGCGGACAGGATGCTCCCAAAGAGGTGTCCCCGTGCTGACATGATAGGCCACCTGCGCCACAAAGAAGGATTTGCCGACCTTCGGCGCTCCGGCAAGGAAGTAAGTACCGGAGGGCAGCAGGCCGTCGATGATCGGCGGCCTACCGGTGAAGGTCTGTTCATACAGGTTGTTCAGGGAAAAGGTGCGGAGATGGGAACCGTCTGCGTACCGCAGTTCTTCCTTCATCTTCCGCAGGATTTCCTTGTAATCCTCTTCCTCGTCTGCTATACTGCTTTCAGCTTGGTTGAGTGGCTGCCCTTCATCTGCGCCAACAGATGTGTCTGGGGCAGTCATTTCTTTTATCTCGTTCACACCTCTCCCCCTCCTTCGATTTGCAAGCCGTAGAACTTCTGCTTGAAATACTGGACGGGGCATTTCCCCGCGATGGTGATATACCCCGCTCCTTTCAGTTCCCGGTTCATGGCCTGAATGATCTGGTACGCCTTGCTCCGGCTGACGCCGAGGATCTGCTGTACCTCTTCCGCTGTAATAAACTGTGCTCTCATGTTTCCGTACTCCTTTCATGAAACTCTGCATTACTTATGCGGGTAGAATCATCTATCCGTGCAATATACGCACTATTTATGCGTTTTTCATTATACACATAATTCGTGCGTTGTCAAGAGTAAATGAACCATAAATATGTACTTGCAATTCGTAATTCTTTGTGGTATCCTATGGACGAGGTGAATGAAACATGAACAGCTCGGACAATGCAGCAATCGGTTTGCGCATCCGCACCCTCCGAAAACGCAAGGGCTACAACCAGCAAGAACTGGCAGACATCCTTGGCAAGTCTCTCCGCACTGTGCAGAAGTACGAATCCGGGGAGATTGAGGTCTCCATCGCTGTGGCCAACCAGCTTGCAAAGGTGCTGGATACCACGCCGACGTTCCTTTTCGGCTATGAAACGGAGATCACGCCGATCCGCAGCCTGGCCGATGTGGTGAACTTCCTGTTCCATATCGAGCAGGTCAACGGCCTGGATTTCAGCATCGACGTAAAAAGGCCGCCTCGCAGCAAGGAATGGCAATGCTCCATCACCTTTAACGGCAAGGCGGACGCGGATTTCAACGCCGATCTGTGTCTCTTCCTGGAGGATTGGGAGGGGCAGCGGGATAATCTTCGGACCTATGGCACCACCCAGGAGCAGTACCGGGAATGGAAAACCAAAACGCTGGCTTACTACGCCTCCTCCGCTGTGGAGTGCTCAGAGCCGGAGGAGCTTGACCCCGATGAACGCTTAAAAAGACGAATTGCGTATTTGAACAGTCTGAAACCACAGAACGGCGAAGGATAACGAGAAATCAAGGTCGTTCGAGTCTGAAAGAAAGGAGAGTATATGTCGGTAACCAAAGACGGGAACACGGGGCGCTGGATGGCGCAGATCCGTGTGACTGACTGGACGGGTAAAACCGTCCACAAGAAGAAGCGGGGCTTTAAAACCAAACGCGAGGCCCAGCAATGGGAGCAGGAATTCATCCAGCAGGCCACCTCAAGCCTGGGGATGACCTTTCAGGACTTCATCGAGCTGTATATCAAGGATATGGAGCAGCGCCTCAAGGCGTCCACCGTCGCCAACAAGCGGTTTCTGATCGATCTCAAAATCACCCCCTTCTTTGGCAAGATGCCGCTGAACGCCATCAAGCCCACGGATATCCGGCGCTGGCAAAATGAGCTGACCAGCTACCGGGACGAGAAAGGCAAACCCTACTCCGCAACCTACCTCAAGACCATCAACAACCAGATCACCGCGATCTTCAACTACGCCGTCAAATACTATGGGCTAAAAGAAAATCCCTGCCATAAGGCAGGGGGCATGGGCAAGAAGAACGCGGAAGAAATGCTCTTCTGGACAAAAGATGAGTTTTTGCGGTTTATTGAGGCGGTCAAGGAAAGGCCGGTCACCAACGCCATTTTCATGACGCTGTACTACACCGGGATGCGGGAAGGCGAGCTGCTGGCTCTGACACCGGCAGACATCGACCTGGAGAAGCAGACCATCCGCATCAACAAGAGCTTCCAGCGCCTCAAAGGCAGGAACGTGGTCACGACGCCCAAGACGCCCAAGACGCCCAAGAGCATCCGCACGGTCACGATCCCAAAGGTGCTGTGCGACTGCTTGAAGGACTATATGGACCAGTGCTTTGAGCTCCAGCCGGAAGATCGCCTTTTCCCCTACGGGAAGTCCTTCCTCTATCGGGAGATGGTCCGGGGCAGCAAGCTCTCCGGCGTGAAGCAGATACGGGTGCATGACCTCAGACACAGCCACGCCGCAGCCTTGATTGAAATGAACGTAGCGCCAAAGCTCCTGCAGGAGAGGCTGGGCCACGAGCGCATCCAGACCACGTTGGACACCTACGGCCACCTTTATCCCAATGCCCAGGCAGAAGTAGCCAGACAGCTTGAGGAATTCATGTCCAAAAGCTGAATGGCTACAAAAAAATCCCTTCCTTGTAGCCAAATTGTAGCCAGTGAAAAAGAGAAATCCCGGAAAACCCTGTAAAATCAAGGCTTTCCGGGACTCGGAAACTAAGAAATTGTTATTCCCACTCGATGGTTCCGCTGGGCTTGGGGGTGACGTCCCACAGGACGCGGTTGACGCCTTTCACCTCGGCGGTGACGCGCCTCACGATCTTCTGCACCAGGGAGAAGGGCAGCTCCGCCGCCTCGGCGGTGACGGCGTCCACCGTGTTCACGGCGCGAATGACCACGGGCCAGTCATAGGTGCGCAGGCCATCCGTGATGCCGGTGGACTTGAAATCCGGCACGATGGTAAAATACTGCCAGACCTTGCCCTCCAGACCGGCCAGGGCGAACTCCTCCCGCAGAATGGCGTCGCTCTCCCGCACGGCCTCCAGCCGATCCCGGGTTATGGCGCCTACGCAGCGGACGCCCAGACCGGGGCCGGGGAAGGGCTGACGGTAGACCATATTATCCGGCAAACCCAGGGCCTTGCCCACTACCCGGACCTCATCCTTATACAGAAACTTCACGGGCTCCACCAGCTCAAAATTCAGATCCTCCGGCAGGCCGCCCACGTTATGATGGCTCTTCACCGGGCCGGACTCCAGAATATCCGGATAAATGGTGCCCTGGGCCAGGAAACGGATACCGTCCAGCTTCCGGGCTTCCTCGGCGAACACATCGATGAACTCCTTGCCGATGATCTTCCGCTTCCGCTCCGGGTCCGCGACCCCGGCCAGCTTATCCAGGAAGCGGTCCACCGCGTCCACATAGATAAGATTCGCCCCCAGCTCCTCCCGGAAGACCTTGACGACCTGCTCCGGCTCGCCCTTCCTCAGGAGGCCGTGGTTCACATGCACGCAGGTGAGCTGACTGCCCACAGCCTTGATCAGCAGGGCGGCCACCACGGAGGAATCCACTCCGCCGGACAGGGCCAGCAGGACCTTATTGCCGCCGATCTGCTTCCGCAGCGCCTCCAGCTGTTCGGCGATGAACGCCTCAGCCAGGGCCGGTGTGGTGATGCGCTGCATGGTTTCCGGACGCTTGTTTTCGTTCATTGGCTCTACCTCCATCAGTCAGCCCGGGCATACGCCCTGCCAAATATGCTGGATTCTAACACAGTCTGTATCGCCGCGCAATCCCCCCGCCGGGAAAAAACGACGAAAATCACCCCTCCGGGACTCCGAATCTTTTCCGCCACAGGGGCGTATAGGTCAGCTTTCCCTTCGGGCGGTGGGAAAGATACAGCACCAGCTCCTCCACCGGCACCTCCACGGCGGGAGGGGGCGGCAGGACGCAGCCCTCCGGCGCCTGCAGCTCCCGGCACAGGGTGACATGGGCCCGGAAGCGCCGCTTCTCCAGGTCAAAGCCGGCCGACCGCAGGGCTTTTTCCGCGGCGGCGGCCAGGGCGCGGACAGGCGCATCCTCCGAGGGGCAGACGCCCAGGATGCCCCCCCTTCCGAAGCTGTCCAGCCGGTCCAGCCGAAGCAGTCCGGGAACGGCCTCCACCGTATCCAGCGCCTCTGCCGCGGTCTCCCACTCCGGCTGCTCCCCCAGGAAGGCCAGGGTGATATGCAGGTTCTCCGGCCGGGTGAAGTTCCCCCTCACCCCCATCCGTTCCAGTCCCTGACGGTAGCGGACCAGCTCCCGGATCCCCGCCTCCCCCAGAGGCAGGGCGGCAAACAGGCGCATCCCTCAGCCCTCCTCCCCCTCCGGGGCGGGGGGCTCCGGCTCTTCCTCGGGCTTCTCCGCCGGAACGGCGGGCTCCGGCTCCCGGGCGGCCTCCGGCGCCGTCTCCGGCTCTGCGGGAGACAGGAGCACCAGGCCGCACAGGCAGAACTGCAGAGCGGCGGCCAGCCAGAAGATCCGGTAGGCGCCCGCCTCCTGCCTGACCATAGCCACCAGGGAAAGGTACAGGGCCAGGCCGCAGAAGAACAGGGCCCGGCGAGGCTTCATCCGCCCGACGCAGCCGCCGGTATAGCTGTAGCCCGCGACGCAGCAGGCGCACAGGGCCAGGAAAGCATACACCGTCAGGATCAGGGAGGGCTCCGCCGCCTCATCATGATAATAGGCGATGAGCCAGAGGCAGTAGAACAGGGTGACAAGACAGCCTGCCAGGAAGCGGGAGCCCTCGCTCCTCCCCCGCCATTCCTCCAGGCGCAGGCACAGCCAGCCCGCGCCGGCCAGGCCGGCCAGCAGGGCCAGGACCAGGTCCAGGGTGCTGCCGCCGTTCTTCCATTCCCGGAACAGCAGCCAGGCGCCCAGGAGCTGGATCACCAGACAAACTCCGCCGAAAACCACCCCGGGAACGCCCAGGGAGCGGAAGGAAGCAAAGGAGACCGGCTTTCCCGCTTTATCCGCCTCATGCCGGGCAAAAAGCAGGAAAAAGACCGCCGCCAGAACGCTGAGCGCGATGAGTATCGCCGTCACCGGCTTGAAAACGGCCAGACCTCCCGCATCCAGCACCGTCAGCAGCTCCAGCTTCCGCAGCAGCATGGCCGCCGCAGACAGGAGCAGGGAGACCAGGACAAAGACGATCCCCGATTTTTTCATTTCCCTTCCGTCCTTCCCGAAAAAGGTACTTCGTACCTGGGTTATCATGACGATTATCATAGCACAAACGCCGGAAAAAAGGAAGGATGTTTCATGAAGGAGCTGCGCGACTTTCTCCGTCTGGGGGCCTGCACCGTGCTCCCCCTTGTCCTCTTTGCCCTGATCCTCGCCCGCCTGCACCCCCAGCCCGCCGATCCGGAGCCGGAGGCCCCTCCCCCCACCGCCATCCTCCGGGAAACGGACGCCCCGGAGGCAGACGCCTCCCCGGAGCCGGAGGAGCCCTCCCTCCTCAGCCCGGATGGGGAGCGGTGGGTAAAGCTCATCACCCCGGAAGGGGTCCTGGAGCTGAGCATGGCGGAATACCTGCCCGGCGTGGTGGCGGCGGAGATGCCCGCCGCCTTCCCCGCAGAGGCCCTGAAGGCCCAGGCGGTGGCCGCCCGGACGGATACGGTCTGGCGGCAGCTGGGCCACTCTCCCCACCCGGACGGGGCATGCTGCTCGGACCCGGGGTGCTGCAAGGCCTGGCTTTCCCGGGAGGAGCTCAAGGCGCGGTGGGGGGAGGAATACGACCACTGGGCCGCCGCCGTCCGGGAAGCGGTGACGGCTACGGACGGTCAGGTGCTCCTCTACGGCGGGGAACCCATCTTCGCCGCCTTCCATGCCTGCAGCCCAGGCAGCACAGAGGCCAGCGAAAACGTTTGGATGGAGGCTCTTCCCTACCTCCGCAGCGTCTCCAGCCCGGAGACGGCGGACACCGTTCCGAATTTCACCAGCGCCGTGACCCTCTCCTACCTGGAGCTGCGGCGGACGGCGGCGGAAAAATACCCCGGCCTCCAACTGACGGGGCCGGGGGAAACCTGGCTTACGGAAGCGCAGTATTCGGAGAGCGGCAGACTGCTCACGGTGAAGCTGGGGGATACCGCCCTCACCGGCACCCAGCTTCGGTTCCTTCTGGGCCTGCGGAGCGCCGCCGTCACCTGGACCTGCGGGGAGGAGGAGATCCGCTTCCAGGCCCGGGGCAGCGGACACGGGGTGGGCATGAGCCAGTACGGCGCCCGGCAGATGGCCCTGGAGGGGGCGGACTGCTGGACCATCCTGGCCCATTACTATCCCGGGGCGATACCCGGAGAAATGCCGGCGCAGCCTTGAGGGAACAGAAAGGGGTAAACAGGGGAAAACCGGGGGGAGCGGAAGCGGTCAGCGTTCCAGGGAAAGCACCCCG
>JAFWOX010000067.1 GCA_017545325.1 Oscillospiraceae bacterium
CGGAGCTGACTGCCCTCACCGGGGAGGTCAAAACCGCCGCCGCCCTGAAGGGCACTATGGGTCAATCCGCCCAGGGGCTGAAAAAGGGCCTGGATACCCTCTACGCCCTGGAGGAGCGGCTGGAGAAATGCGTCATCTATGCCATGCTCCACCATTCCGCCGACGGGGGAGACGAGGAATACCAGGCCATGAACGAGCGGGCGGAAAACCTGGCCAACGCCTGCTCCGCCGCCGTGAGCTTCCTGGAGCCGGAGATCCTCTCCATCGATCCGGATCAACTCTCCGCCTGGCTGGATTGGCCGGATCTGCAGCTCTACCGCCACCGGATCCAGGACCTCTGCCGGACCCGGGAGCATGTGCTGGACGAGGCTGCGGAGGGCATGCTGGCCCGGCTGGACCGCCCCGCCGCCGCCCCGGGAAACGCCTTCTCCATGCTCCACGCCGTGGACATGACCTTCCCGAAGATCAGGGATGAGGAGGGGAAGGAGGTCACCCTCACCAACGGCAATTTCGCCGTGTTCCGGGAGAGCCGGGATCCCCGGGTGCGGGAGGACGCCTTCCGCCTCTATTTCGGCGCCTTCGCCCAGTTCAAGAACACCCTTACCGCCCTGTACGCCGGAAACGTGCAGATGGATAATTTCCGGGCCGCCACCCGGCATTATCCGGATGCCTGCGCCGCCTCCCTGGACAGGAACAATGTGCCCGTGAGCGTGTATGACAGCCTGATCTCCGCGGTGCACGATGCCCTGCCGGAGATGCGCCGGTACCTGGATATCCGCCGGAAGCGCCTGGGGCTCAGCGAGCTCCACCTCTGCGACCTGTATACCCCCATTGTGGAGAATGTGGAGTTCCCCGTTTCCTTCGCCGAATCCCGGGACCTGGTGAAGAAGGCCCTCCTGCCCCTGGGGGCGGAGTACCAGACCCTGCTGGATCGGGCCTACGACGAGAAATGGATGGATGTATACGAGAACAAGGGCAAGGATACGGGCGCCTTCTCCTGCGGCGTCTACGGGGCCCATCCCTATGTCCTGCTGAATTACACGGATACCCTGGAGGACGCCTTCACCGTGGCCCATGAGCTGGGCCATTCCATGCACAGCTTCTTCAGCGATCGGGCCAACCCCTACGTCAACGCGGGGTATTCCCTCATGGTGGCGGAGGTGGCCTCCACGGTGAACGAGGTGCTGCTCAGCCGGTACCTGCTGAAAACCGAGACGGATCCCCGGCGGAAGGCCTATGTGCTGAACCGCTTCCTGGAGGGCTTCCGCACCACCCTCTTCCGGCAGACCCTGTTCGCGGAGTTCGAGCGGAAGGCTCATGAGATGGATGCCGCCGGGGAGCCCCTCACCGCCGCCGCCCTCTCCCAGGTATACCATGACCTGAACGCCCTGTACTACGAGGGCTGCGTGACGGACGACTACGGGGATATCGAGTGGGCCCGCATCCCCCATTTTTACCGGTCCTTCTATGTGTATCAGTATGCCACGGGCTTCAGCAGCGCCGTGGCTATCGCCCGGCATATCCTGGATACCGGGGACGCCTCGGGCTATCTCCGCTTCCTCACCACCGGCGGCAGCGACTACCCCCTGGAGGAGCTGAAGCTCGCCGGGGTGGATCTGACGAATCCGGAGACGGTAAAGGACGCCCTGGCGGTCTTCTCCCAGACCCTTACGGAATTCGAGGAGATCCTGAACAGCCTGTAAGGAAGGCGAACAGGCCGCGCAGATACGCCTCCCGGTCCCGGAGGAACCCGTCCCCGTGGCCGGACCGGAGCCGCAGGAGGCGGCTGGACTTCCCCGCGAGGAAATACAGTCTCTCGGCCTCAGCCGCCGGGACCAGGTCATCCCCCTCCCCATGGAGGAACAGGATGGGCGCCCTGGTCCCGGCGGTCTGTCTGCAGAGGGTGGGGGAGGCCGGACCCGCCCCCGCCGCGAGGCGGAGGAAGGCGGAGACCCCCCATTCCAGGAGCGGGCCTCCCCCGGCAGAAAGCCGCTTCCCCGGAGCCAGCGGATCGGGAACGGGACTGTCCGCCACCACGGCCAGGAGCCCGGCGGGCCGCTCCCCCGCGGCGGCCAGGGCGGCGTTGGCCCCCAGATCCACGCCGTGGAGGACGATCTGCGCCGCGGGATACCGGTCCCGGATCAGGTCCATCCAGGCCAGGATATCCTTCCCGTCCCCCATGCCCAGGCCCCGGTATTTCCCGCCGCTTCCCCCGCAGCCCCGCAAATCCGGGATCAGGGTGCTCCAGCCTCGCTCCCCATAGGCCTCCCCCAGTCCGGCGAGGCTCTCCCCCGTCTCCCCCCAGCCATGGAGGAGCAGGACCCAGGCCTCTCCGGTTCCCCCGGTGCGGGCGGAGGCCCGGAGCCGGACTCCGTCTGCGGCGGTGAGGGTCCATTCCTCCCCCGGCGGCGGGCTGCCCGCCTGCCCACGCCCCGCCAGGCCCAGGGCCAGGCCGCGGGAGAGGAGGAGCCACGCAGCCAGGGCCCCCAGCAACGCCCCCGCCCCAGGGGGGAGGACAGATCGGAAAAAGCGTTTCATGGGAAAAGTATGGACAAAGGGGAAGAAAAGTATACCCGGGCCGGAGGCCTCTGGGGAAGCGGTCGGCGGGGTTTTCCGCCCCGGGAAAAACTCCGATCAAAAACCCCCGCGGAGCGCGTCCGCGGGGGTCCAGACTCTGTTCGCAGCAGCCCTCATGGGGCCATATCCAGGGCCTCCTGCCCCAGGGTGAGGAAGAGGGAATAGATCCCGTCCACTACCTCCGGGAACAGCTCCGGGGGATAGGGATCCTCCGCCAGATAGGGGCAGAGCTCCAGGGTGGCACAGAACTTTCCCGTTTCCACCCGGGCGGTGTTCACCAGGTAACCGCCCCGGTCCGTCACGTCCTCCGCTCCCATGAGCCCGTAGCCGAAGGCGTTGGAAAGCCGCCGGGCGATGGGAAAATGGGCGTCGTACAGGTCCAGGGTATCCGTATCCAGCCAGTAGATCACCTCGCCCCGGATATGCAGGGAGATGAGCAGGAGCCAGTCGCTGCTGTCCAGCAGGTCCTGCATGGCCCGGGCCTCCGGCTCGCTCAGGGGCTCCGGCCCGCACCAGCCCGCGTCGCAGGGACCCTGGATCTCGTCCCGGATCCCCCATTTATGGGCAAAGTTTCCGTTTAAGTCCACGCCCCGGATATTGGCTTTCCAGTCGGAAAAGTCGTGATCCTCGGTATAGCCCATAGCCAGGATGGCGTCCGGGTCCTGCACCGCCCCCAGCCCCTTCTGGGCCAGCTCGATCCCGTCCGGGTTGGCCATGGGGAGGATGCGGAACTTCACCTGATCCAGGATCTCCCGGTACCGTACCCCGTTCCATTCCCCGTCCGCCCGATATTCCTGGCAGTACTGGTCCACCAGATACATGACCACGTTGGTGGCCATGTGCTCGCAGGCATGCATGGAGGAGATGACCACCACCTCCCGGTCCCCCCGACCGAAGTCGAAGGCGGGGATCGTGCGTCCCTCCGCCGTCTCCCCCAGGCTGTAGACCCGGATGAGCTCCGGATACCGCTCCTCCAGCGCCGTCAGGTCCGCCCGGAGCTGGGCATAATCATAGAGGCAGTAGGGGTTGACGATGGACTCCCCGGAGAGGCCCGCAGGGCTGAAGTCCCTGGCTTCGGGCGCGGCGGAAGGCGCCGGGGTTGGCTCCGGCGTGGGTTCCGGGGTGAGCTCCGGGGTTGGCTCCGGCGTGGTCTCCGGGGCGGGGGCAGGCTCCGGTGTGGGGGGCGGCGCTGTCTTCGAAACGGGATCTGCAGTGAAGAGGGGAGCCTTCTCAGGGGCGGAGGTCCCGGAGGGAGCCGGATCTCCGGTCCAGATCAGGAGCGCCAGGACGCCCGTGATCATCAGGGCCAGGATCAGGCAGCCCACCAGGACCTCCGTCAGACAACTGCCGCGAGGTCTGTTTTTCACGGATTACGCACAGTAAACCTTTCTGGAAACTTCATAGAGGATATACGGCGCCTTCTCGGGGGCGAAGCGCAGGTTGCCCAGGGCGTGGGGGTGCTTCCGCACGAAGGTTTCGATGACCTCCCGCAGCTCCTCCTCGCCCATGTCCTCCTGGATGCCGGTGATGGGCATACCCAGGACGATCTGGTCGCCGTACTTCTCATAGAGCATTTCAAAGTCGTTCATGGGCTGGCCGGACCAGGAATCCACCCCGGCCTCGATCATGGCGGGGACCAGCATCTCGTTCTTGCCGCAGGAATGGAGGTCCAGCTTCATGCCGTACTTATGGGCGCTGTCGCAGACACGCTTCAGGTAGGGGACCAGCATCTCCCGGGCGGTGGCCAGGCTGAAGAAGGGGGCCCGCTGGGAACCCCAGTCATCGTGGAAGTTGATCACGTCGCAGTCCAGGTACTTCTTGTAGTAGCCCATGTATTCGTCGTAGAAGGTCGCTAGCTTGTCGAAGAGGCGGTGCACGGCCGGCTGCTGGTCCTCGTCGATGAGGGCGAAGGCGGCGTCCTCAAAATCGATGAAGGAGATGAGGCGCTCGAAGAGGCCGTTGAGGATGGTGACCACCAGGGTCCTGCCGGGCTTGATGTAGTTCTCCTTGTTCCGCTTGGCCATAGCCTCCCAGTCCATGAGGTCCTCGACCTTGGGGAAGGTGATGTAGTCCTCCCAGTGCTCGATGTCCTTCACCTTGGGCTCGCCGGGCCGGACCATGGAGCCGCCCACGGTGGGGATATACTCCCATTCCACGCCGAACATATCCGGGCCGCCGGCCTTGCTCAGGTCCAGCTTCTCCGCCTCGAAGACGAAGCCCCGGGCGATATTGTCCGGACACATGGGGGTGATCATCTGGGTGTCGCCGTTGCCGGGCATCCAGAGGGGGAGCTCCTTGCTCAGGAGCAGCATGTGGTTGTCCCTGGGGCTGATGGGGGTATTGAAGATGGGGGTGGGCTTCATGTTGGGGCCGAAGCCGGGGTTGAAGCCGATGGGCTCCAGTTCTTTGGGATCAAAAGGTATACGGTTCATCTCTTGCACTCCTCTTTTCAATATAATTCAATTTGTTCTATCCGTGTTTTCTGGGGGTCCTTCCTGCGGCGGGAGCCCCCCCTGTCTGACTGCTTCATATCATAACATCTTCCGGCGGGATTTACAATAGGGGATACGGAGCTGAAAAACGCGGACCGGAGCTGTCCCGCCGCCCAGGCGGCGCGACCCGGCCGGGGCGTGACTTTCCCGATGATCGGGATCGCCTCCGGCGGGGGCGTTCCGGCAGGGGGCTCCCCCTTGCGCCCGTTTACCTTCCATGCTACAATAGGATAAAACCCTGAATCAAAAAGGAGGCCGACCTATGGATATGCCCAAGCTCGATACCCCCTGGAAGCTCACTCCGCCGGACCCCAAGGTACCCGGGTCCCAGGGAGAGGTGGATCTCTCCGGCGTGAGGCGGAAATGGCTGGATCTCCCCTATGCTTCCCAGTCCCCCAGCCAGAAGCTGGATATCCTCCTGCCGGAGGAGGGGGAGGGCCCCTTCCCCGTTCTGATCTTCATGCATGGCGGCGCCTACCTCTTCGGCTCCAAGCGGGATATGCAGTTCCTCCATGCCGTGGACGGCGTGAACAAGGGCTACGCCGTGGTGACGGTGGAGCAGCGCCTGGCCTTCGAGGCCCAGTTCCCCTACGGCCTGTTCGACCTGAAGGCGGCCATCCGCTTCCTCCGGGCCAACGCGGAAAAGTATTCCCTGGATCCGGACCGTTTCGCCCTCAGCGGGGACAGCGCCGGAGCCTACTATGCCGTTATGGCTGCCGCCACCCAGGATATCCCCGGCTACGAGGATTTCACCATGGGGTACCCGGAGGTCTCCAGCCGGGTCCAGGCGGTAGTGGGCTGGTACGGCTGCTACCACCTGATGGAAATGCTCCCTCCGGAGCCGGATCCGGATAATCCTCCTCCCCCGCCCCCGGCGGACAGCCCCCCCATGCCGGACCTGTACAAATTCCTGGTGGGGGCCAAGCCCAGGGAGATCCACGGCCTCATGTATTTCACCAATCCCCTGAATTTCGTCACCCCCGCCTTCCCGCCCATCCTCATCCAGGCGGGCACCGGGGACCAGGTGGTGCCCCATCAGCAGAGCATCCTGCTCCATGAGAAGATCCGGGCGGTGTGCGGCGAGGGGCGCAGCACCCTCCAGCTCATGGAGGGCTGGAACCACGGGGGCTTCAGCTTCGGCTGGTACGAGCCCAGGCACCAAACGGAGGTGTATCGCTTCCTGGACCGGGTGCTGAAGTAGCGCGTTGCATTTTTCCCGGCCTGTGGTATAATAGAGAAAACCCAATTTGAATTTTAAGGAAAGGATGATCGACTATGATTCCCTCCATTACCTCTATGAAAGACGCCTTCAGCCTGAAGGGGAAAAACGCCCTCATCACCGGCGGCAACCGGGGCCTGGGCCTGGCCATCGCCAAGGCCTTTGCGGAACAGGGGGCCAACGTGGCCATCTTCTGCCGGGACGCCAAGAAGGCGGCTGAGGCCATCGACGAGCTCAAGCCCTTCGGCGGCAAGTACGAGAGCTTCAGCTGCAACGTGGTGGACCTGAAGAACGTGCGGGAAGTGGTAGCCAAGGCCTGGGATGCCTTCGGCGGCTTCGAGATCCTGGTGAACAACGCGGGCGTCACCTGCGTCAGCGAGCTGCTGGATATGGACGAGGAGCTGTCCGACTGGTACCGCGTCCTGAACACCGACCTGAACGGCACCGTCCATATGACCTATGAGGTGGGCAAGAGGATGCGGGACGCCGGCAAGGGCGGCAGCATCATCAATATCGCCTCCAACGCGGCCTTCATCGTGAACAAGACCCAGCCCATGAGCCCCTACAGCAGCTCCAAGGCCGCCGTGGTGCACTTCACCCACTGCATGGCCTGCGAGCTGGGCAAGCACAACATCCGCGTAAACGCCATCTGCCCGGGCTTCACCAACACCGATCTGAGCCAGTTCATCCCCAAGGATCAGTTCGACTACATCAATAACCAGATGCCTCTCGGCCGCTTCGGCGAGCCCATCGAGGTAGGCGCCCTGGCGGTGTACTTCGCCTCCCCCGCCGCCGCCCAGGTCACCGGCACCGCCCAGGTTATCGACGGCGGCTATATCCTCTCCTGCTGACATGGGGAAATACACCGGCATCCTGCTGGTGAGCGATTGGGACCGCACCGTGACCGGACCGGACCGCAAGGTCCCTCCGGCCAACACGGAGGCGGTCCTCCGCTTTATGGAGGGAGGCGGCCTCCTCTCCATCGCCACCGGCCATACCCGGATCAGCCACAAAAGCCGCTGGGACCAGCTCCCCACCAACGCCCCCCATATCGTGTTCAACGGGGCGGAGATCTATGACTACCGGGGAGAAAAGAGCCTCTGGCAGGGGCCGCTCCCGGGGGAGAGCCGGGCCCTTTTCACCCGGCTTCTGGAACGGTATCCCGCTCTGCATTTTGAGATCCAGTGCCCGGAGGAGACCTATGTCTTCGGGGAGGACATGGGCCTGGCGGAGATCATGCGGAGGATGGGGGTTCCCATCCGTCAGGCTCCCCTGGAGGCGGTGCCCCGGCCCTGGCTCCAGTTCGCCGTCTCCGGCAGCCCCGGCGGTTCCCGGGGAAAGGAAAAGGAGGAAACGGATTGGTTCCGCTACTCCGACCGGGAAATCGATACCCTCTTCGGGGGCATTCTGGAGGCGGTGAACGCCCCGGGCACCGGCTGCTTCGGCAGCCGGAGTCTCCCCTTCCTCATAGAGGCCCAGGCCCTGGGCTGCTCCAAGGGGGAGACGGCAAAGCGCCTCCAGGCCCTCCTGGGCTGCCATACCCTGGTGTGCTGCGGGGACGCCATGAACGACCTGAGCTTGCTCCGGGCGGCGGATCGGGCCTTCGTGGCCGGGGACGGGGCGAAGGAGCTGCTGGATATGGGCTTCACCGTCACCGCCCCTTCGCAGGTCGGGGTCCTGGCGGACGCCATCGGGAGGCTGTAGGAATGGAGCCCTTTGAAATCATTCGGATCGGTCTGGAGGACTGGCCGAGATGCTCCGCCATCTGGAATATGGCGGCGTTCCCCTATACGGAGAAGTTCCGGGAACAGATCCGGGCGGGAAACCGGGAGGTGTATATCCTGACGGTGGAAGGGGAGTATACGGCCGAGTGCGACCTGGTGAAGGACAACCCGGAGTACGGCACGATTCCCGGGGAAAGGCTGTACCTCTCCCGGCTGATCGTGAGAAGAGATCGCCGGGGACAGGGATACGGCAGGGCGCTTTCGGCATACCTCCTGGACCTGGCCCGGGGGCGGGGGTACCGGGAGATCGCCCTGGGGGTGGACCGGGATAATACCCCGGCCCTGGGGCTGTACCGCAGCCTGGGCTTCACGGTCTACGAAGAGGCGGAGGATCAGGACGGGGCGTTTTTCCGGATGGAGAAAACGCTGGGCGCGTGATGGTTGAGGCTCCCGTCCCCGCCGCGCGGTCTGCCTTCTCCTGGGTCTGCGAAGCAGGGGCGCGGGAGCGAATGACGTGCCGGTGGCACGTCAGAGCTGCGCCTGACCGATGTACACACACGTCCCAGCCTGGGGCCCTCGCGCGCGGAATAAGCCGCAGCGAGACAGGTGGCTCCGGCGTCCCACGGAAGCCGGAGACGGATGAGAGACCTGGCAGCTTTCTTCCTGCACCATGGCGCTTGCCCATCCTATATCCCTCATCAGTCATCCGCCTTGCGGGGGCCGGCGGCTGACAGCTTCCCCCAAGGGAAGCCAGGGTGCGGGTCGTCCCTGCGTCCGGTTGTTCGTTACGAGTCCTTCGTCCTTCGTCCCCGCCGCGCGGACTGCCTTCCCCTGGGGGAAGGTGGCTCCGGCGTCTCACGGAAGCCGGAGACGGATGAGGGATCCCCCGTCCCCGCCTGCGGGGCGTCTCACTTGTCATCTCTCCGTTTTCTGTGTTATACTCACTCCAACGCAAACGCAAAGGGGGTGCGGAGATGTATCGCCTGTTTCTGGTGGAGGACGACCGGGGGATCGCGGAGGCCATAACGGCCCAGACCGCCCTGTGGGACATGGAGACCGTATGCGTGAAGGACTTCCGCCGGGTGATGGCGGAGTTCACCGAGTGCGCCCCCCAGCTGGTGCTGCTGGATATCTCCCTCCCCTTTTACGACGGCTACCACTGGTGCCGGGAGATCCGCAGCGTTTCCAAGGTGCCGGTGATCTTCATCTCCTCCGCCGCGGACAATCTCAATATCGTCATGGCCATGAACATGGGGGCGGACGACTTTATTGCCAAGCCCTTCGATCAGAGCGTGCTCATGGCGAAGATCAATGCCCTCCTGCGCCGGACCTACGACTTCGGCGGCACCCTGCCGGTGCTGGAGCACCGGGGAGCCCTGCTGAACACCGGGGACGGCACCCTGGTCTGCCGGGGGGAAAAGCTGGAGCTGACGAAGAACGAATACCGCATCCTCCTGGCCCTGATGCAGTCCAAGGGCAGGATCGTCAGCCGGGAGAAGCTCATGGAGCTCCTTTGGGAATCGGATGAATTCGTGGACGACAATACCCTGACGGTGAACCTGTCCCGCCTGCGGAAAAAGCTGGACGGCCTGGGCCTGAAGGACTTTATCGTCACCCGGCACGGCGTGGGGTATCTGGTGGGATGAAGGACTTTCTCCGCCCCTGGCTCCGCAGCCGCCTTCCCGCCCTGGGCCTCTTCCTGTTGTGCTGCGCCGTCTTCGCCGCGGTGTTCCGGCTCTATGGCCTGCCCCTGGGGGCGGTGGGGTATCCCGCCCTCCTCTGCGCCGTGCTGTGGCTGCTCTACGCCCTTCTGCGGCTCCGCCGGGGACTGCGGAAGCACCGGATCCTCTCCGCCCTCACCGCCGCCCTGACGGAGGACATGCTCCCGGAGGCGGATACGCCGGAAGACGAGGACTACCGCCGGATCATTGCCCTGCTCCAGGAGGCCCGGATCCTCCGGGAGGAGGAGGCGGGGCGGAAGGCCGCCGAAATGGCGGAGTATTACACCCTCTGGGCCCACCAGATCAAGACCCCTCTGGCGGCCATGCGCCTGACCCTGCAGAACGAGGATTCCCCCCTCTCCCGCCGTCTGACGGCGGAGCTGGGGCGGGTGGACCGGTATGTGGAGATGGTGCTGGCCTACCTGCGGCTGGACGCCTCCGCCACGGATTACGTCCTGCGGGAATATGACCTGGACCCCCTCCTCCGGGCTGCGGTGAAGAAGTTCTCCGGGGAGTTCATCGACCGCCGCCTGGCCCTGGAGCTGCGGCCCACGGGCCTCCGGGTGCTGACGGACGAAAAATGGCTCTCCTTCGTGCTGGAGCAGCTGCTCTCCAATGCCCTGAAGTACACCCCCTCCGGGAAGATCTCCCTCTACGGGGAGGAGCCGGCGGTCCTGTGCATCGCGGATACGGGCATCGGCATCGCCCCGGAGGATCTGCCCCGGATCTTCGAGCCGGGGTTCACCGGCCTCAACGGGCGGACGGACAAGCGGGCCAGCGGCCTGGGACTGTACCTTTGCCGCCGGGTCTGCCGGAACCTGGGCCACGGCATCTCCGCGGAGTCGGAGCCGGGAAAGGGCACGATCCTGCGCCTGGACCTCGGCCGCAGACCCCATCGGCCGGAATAAAGGTGACAAAAGCGTAAGGAATCAGCGGGAAAATGTAAGCCGAATCCATGGCGGCGCATTTTCCCGCTTGTTATGATAGGGGCAGAATTCCGAAGGAGGAAAACTGCAATGAGCATTCTGGAAGTCCGGGACCTGAGAAAGGTCTATACCTCCCGCTTCGGCACCCAGCAGGTGGAAGCCCTGCGCCGGGTCAGCTTTTCCGTGGAGCAGGGGGAATATGTGGCGGTGATGGGGGAATCCGGCAGCGGCAAGACCACCCTGCTGAACCTCCTGGCCGCGTTGGATAAGCCCACCTCCGGAGCCGTGTACCTGGACGGGGTGGATACCGCCTCCCTGCCGGAAAAGGACGTGGCGGCCTTCCGCCGGGACCAGCTGGGCTTCGTGTTCCAGGAGTTCAATCTTCTGGATACCTTCACCCTGGAGGACAACATCTATCTCCCCCTGGTACTGGCGGGCAGGAGCCACAGGGAGATGGCGGAGCGCCTCGCCCCCCTGGCCCGGGAGCTGGGGATCGACGGCCTGCTGAAAAAGTACCCCTATGAGGTCTCCGGCGGGCAGAAGCAGCGGGCCGCCGCGGCCCGGGCCCTGATCACGGAGCCGAAGCTCCTCCTGGCGGACGAGCCCACCGGCGCTCTGGATTCCCGGAGCACGGACGAGCTCCTGTCCCTCTTCGCCCAGGTGAACCGCCGGGGCCAGACCATCGTCATGGTGACCCACAGCGTCAAGGCGGCGAGCCACGCCACCCGGGTGCTGTTCATCCGGGACGGGGAGGTGTACCACCAGCTTTACCGGGGCAGGGACACCAATGAGCAGCTGTACCAGAAGATCTCCGATACCCTGACCGTGCTGGCGACGGGAGGCGAGGTCCGATGAAGCGGGGCTTCTATCTCCGTCTGGCCCTGGAGGGGATGCGGAAAAACCGGCGCCTTTACCTCCCCTATCTGCTGACCTGCGCGGGCATGGCCGCCATGTTCTACATCCTCTCCGGCCTGGCCCGGTCCCCGGCGATGCTCACCATGCGGGGCGGCAATACCATGATGATCATCCTGAACCTGGGCACCTTCGTCATCGCCGCCTTCTCCCTCCTGTTCCTGCTGTATACCAATTCCTTCCTGGCCCGGCGGCGGAACCGGGAGTTCGGCCTCTACAACGTTCTGGGCATGAATAAGCGGAACCTGGGCCGCATCCTCCTGTGGGAGACCCTGCTGTCCGCCCTCTTCTCCCTGGTGACGGGGCTCCTGTGCGGCGTCCTCCTGAGCAAGCTGGCGGAGCTCATGCTGCTCCGCATGGCGGGCGAGAGCGTGGGCTTTACCCTGAGCATCTCCCCCGTCAGCATCCTCATGACCCTGGCGTTTTTCGGGGTGATCTTCGCGGTGCTGCTCCTTGTCTCCCTCGCCCGGGTGGGGGTCTCCAAGCCCCTGGACCTGCTGAAAAGCGAGGCGGCGGGAGAAAAGCCCCCCAAGGCCAACTGGGTCTTCGCCCTCCTGGGGCTGGTGATCCTGGGGGTAGCCTACTACCTCTCCGTCACCATCGACGCCCCCCTCACGGCCCTGACCCTGTTCTTCGCCGCGGTGATCATGGTGATCCTGGCCACCTACCTGCTGTTTATCGCTGGGTCCGTCGCCCTGTGCAGGCTGCTCCAGAAGAACAAGAAATACTATTACCGGAGCGACCATTTCGTCTCCGTCTCCTCCATGGCCTTTCGCATGAAGCGCAACGGGGCGGGGCTGGCCTCCATCTGCATCCTGGCCACCATGGTGCTGGTGATGCTGGCCACCACCAGCTGCCTGTACTTCGGCGGGGAGGACGCCCTGCGGGGAGAATGCCCCTATGACATTTCCTTCACCCTGAGGTACGCTTCGCCGGAGGACATGGCCCCGGGATCCGGGGAGCGGCTGCGGGAGCTGGCCCATTCCCTCTCCGGGGAACGGGAACGGGAGCTTGCCGTCTACACCCTCGCGGGAGTGAGCGGCCTTTTCGAAAACGGCGTCCTGGAGATGGACGGCTACAGCCGGTACATGGATCTCTCCACCTCCGCCGCCGCCCTGGCGCGGGTCCGGAGCGTCTACCTGATACCCCTCTCCGAATACAATCGTCTTGCGGGCGCGGACTATGCCCTGGAGGAGGGGGAGGCCCTGGTCTGGTCCAGCAGGAAGGACTATGGGTATGACACCCTCGCCGTCAAGGGCTGCACCCCCTTCCGCATCGCGGGGACCCTCCGGGACCTGCCCTTCCGTATGCCCGCCTCCGATACCCTGGTCACGACATACTGCCTTGCGGTGCCGGATTGGGCGGCGCGGGCGGAGGAGCTCTATGCCGCCTCGGCGGAGCTGGAGGATCCGCTGATCGTCCCGGAGACCCTGCAGGTCTGCGCCTTCGACCTGCCGGGGACGACGGACGAGGAACAGCTGCTCATCGCGGAGGCCGTCACCCGGGAGCTGCAGGATTGGGAGTCCAACGGGGACGGATGGCTCAGCAAAAGCTACCGGATCCGGGCGGCAAACCGCAGCGATTTCTTCAGCATGTACGGAAGCCTTTTCTTTCTGGGCATCGTCCTGAGCATCGTGTTCATTGCCGCGGCGGCCCTGATCATCTACTACAAGCAGCTTTCCGAAGGCTATGAGGACCGGCGCCGCTTCGACATCATGCAGAAGGTGGGGATGACCGCCCCCGAGATCAAAAGCGCCGTCAATTCCCAGGTGCTCACGGTGTTCTTTGCTCCCCTGCTCCTGGCGGGCCTGCACCTGGCCTTCGCCTTCCCCTTCCTGGAGAAGATCATCCGCCTGTTCGGCGTGCTGAACAAGCCCCTGCTGATCCTCACCAGCGTCGTCTGCTTCCTGGCCTTCGGTCTGTTCTATGTTTTCGTCTACCGCAGCACCGCCCGGGCATACATCGCCATCGTCAGCGCCGGGGAGGAGAGACGGTAAAGCGGCAAAACTCCATAATAAGGCCACCCCTCCGGAACACAAGCTCCGGAGGGGTTTTTAACGATCCGCACCCGGCTTCCGCCGTTGGAAGGCAGGCCGCCCGGCGGGGACGAGGGAATGGACGAAGGGAGCGGATTGCCACAGCCCAGTGCGCACGCTGGGCTGCGTAATGACAGTATTCGGTGTTCATCCGCGTTCGGTCTATACACCGCTGCCTCCGGCGGCCCGGTTTCTCTCGGGTGGAATCTTCAAAGCGGGCAGACGTTTCTGTATCTGCCGACTATCTCGTGACGCGCCTCGCCGGCGGGGCGTTTCTTTCCTCACGCGAGGAAAGAAACCAAAGGCGCGCCAGGAGGACCTTCCGAATGGTCCTCCTGGACCTCTCCTCCCGGCCAAGGGGGGCCGCTTGCCCCCCATTGGATCCCCCCGCATATGCCACCTGGTCCCGTTGTTCCGTGCAGAACTCCCGTCTCCCGTTGGGGATCGAAGGGGGCGGAGCCCCTTTCGACGTCGGGGAGGGTTTCCAAAGGGGACCGCCTCGGAATAGGTCCCCTTTGGCGGCTTTCTTTCTCCGATTTCTTTCCCCGCTGGAAAGAAATCGGACCGCCGGAGGCACCCCGCCGATAGCGCCTGCAAACGGAAGACAAGGCGGGGAAAAAGCGGGTGCGGAACGTCAGCTTGCCGACTTTGAATCTGCTTGGCAATAGTCGTTTGCTTTTCAGGGTGCCCTTCGCCGCACCGGCGCAG
>JAFWOX010000008.1 GCA_017545325.1 Oscillospiraceae bacterium
GAAGCAAGTTTTTCGAACAGGAAATACGGTAGAAATTGTTCGAAAAACTTCTGATTGAACGCGAAAGACACCCCTCCTGGGTTTCTTTCGCGCTATCTTCCTTCCCGTTTTCGTTCCATTTTCGGGTTTGTCTACAGTCTGAGGCGCTGCGTTTGCAGCGCCTCAAGCCCATTCATTCAGAATACGATGGCTACCTTGATATCCCCGTATTTGCCCGTGGCGTAGTCGAAGGCGGTCTCCCACTGCTCCAGGGGGAAGGTCCGGGTGACGACCCCTTCGGTCTTGATGACGCCGGAGGCCATATTCTCGATGACATAGGGGTAGCAGTTGGGGCTCAGGTGGGAGCCCAGCACATCCAGCTCCTTCTTGTCCCCGATGATGGACCAGTCCAGGGTGGTGGGCTCCCCGAAGACGGAAAACTCCACGAAGCGCCCCAGCTTCCGGATCATGTTCATGCCCTGCACCACGCTGGAGGGGTGGCCGGAGCACTCGATATAGATATCGCAGCCGTAGCCCTCCGTAAGGTCCATGATCTTCTTTACCACGTCCTCCTTGGCGGGGTTCCAGGCCTCGTCCGCCCCGAAGGCCAGAGCCCGCTCCAGCCGATTCTCCTGCAGGTCCAGGCTGATGAGCTTTTTCGGCTTCAGGGTGGCGGCGTAGGTGATCATGCCCAGGCCCAGGGTCCCGGCGCCGGAGATGACCACGATATCCTCATGCCCGATCTGGGCCCGGTCCACCGCATGCTTGGAGCAGCCGAAGGGCTCGATCAGCAGGGCGCTGGAGAGGGGGAGCTCCCTGGGGACCCGGTGGATGCGGGCGTGCTTCGTGGGGATACGCACATATTCTGCCATGGCGCCGCAGTAATCCGGGAAATAGCCGTAGATATAATGGGGCTGGCACATCCAGTATTTCCCGCTCCGGCAGAAGCGGCATTCCCCGCAGGGGGCGATCTGCTCGATGGTGATCCGGTCCCCGGGGGCGTAATCCTTCACGTTGGCGCCAACCTCGCACACGGTGCCCAGAAATTCATGGCCGGGGATGAAGGGGGTGCGGACCCAGGGAGCTTTGTCCGCTCCGTTGCCCCAGTAGCTCTCCGCCCCGTGCCAGCACTTCACGTCGCTGGCGCAGACGCCGCAGCCCTCGGTCTTCAGCAGGATATCGTCCGGCCCGCATTCCGGAATGGGGTAGGCGGGTTCAAATCTATATTCGTCCTTCCCGTAGACCACCAGGGCCTTCATGGTTCCTTTCATGGCGATGCTCCTTTCGAATGCGTTATTCCTGCTCTGACAATAATACAGCAGACGGAGAAAGTCAAGGAGAGGGTGAGGACGTGTCGGCGGCTGACGATGGCTGATCTGCGCATAACGAGGGCCGCCCCGCCGGCGGGCGTTTCTTTCCTCACGATGGGGATTGCCTCCGGCGGCCCGGTTTCTCTGGCGCGAGAGAAACCGGGGAAAGAGCGCGGCGGGGCTCCGCCCCTGCACCCCCGGTGCGGCGGGCGCTGAAGCGAAGGGGGAAAAGGTGCGGCGGGGAACAAACGGACAGTATATGCGCCTCTGCGCCGCCGACCATACTGCGGGCAGTGCTCGTTTGCTCTTCAGGGTGCCCTTCGTCGCACCGGTGCAGGGATTCGACCTATCCCTCAGGCGGCTGCATCCCGGCACATGTCACCTGGTCCCGTTGTTCCGTGCAGAACTCCCGAAGGACGAGAGATGCGGATTGCCGCAGTTCCCTCGTCCCCGGAAGGAGGATCCAATGGGGGGAACCCCGCAGGGTTCCTCCCTTGGCCGTCGGGGAGGGTTTCCAAAGGGGACCGCCTCGGAATAGGTCCCCTTTGGTGCGCCTTTGGTGACTTTCCCCGCAATGGGAAAGTCACGCCCCCGGCAGGGGCCTCGC
>JAFWOX010000068.1 GCA_017545325.1 Oscillospiraceae bacterium
CCGATGAGCCCCCCTGGCTTCCCCTGGGGGAAGCTGGCGCGAAGCGCCTGATGAGGGACCGTCTGCCAAGGGAACAGATAAGCCGTATGCTTCCCGTACCCGCTCCTTTCTTCTTGCCCCGTCCCCGCTGAGCAGCTCCAGGACGCTCCTCCGGCGGATGAGCAGTATCCCGCACCAGGCAAAAGCCGCCAGAACCAGGAGGAAGCCAAGGGTCCCCAGGATATACAGGGCCGGTCCTGCCGGGGTATGCATGGCAATTTCCTTCATGGCCTCGGCCTGTGCCTCAGCGATCTGCCGCAGGCTGAATACCCGGGCGGCTATCGCCCCAGCAACGGCGGACATGCCCCCCAGCATTAAGAAGGGCACATACAGCTGCAAGGACGCCTCCCGTTTCGGCATGCCCAAGGCCCGGTAGATGGCAAATTCTTGCTTTCTCCACCCGATGAAGAGCCACACCGTGAGCACCATGGCCATGATTGCTGCTCCAGTAAAGATCATAAGCTTTATGCGCGCCAGGTCACGGGTCGCCACAAGCTGCTCTCCGATGAGGGACCAGCCTAAATCACTCCACAAATAAGGTTTTCCCAAATCATCCAGAGCGGACAGAGTCTCCTGCTCAAAAGGAATGATCTCCTCCGGATTCCCCACCACGAAGCTTATTTCAGCCGGTTTCGGGGTATAGGTCTCGGCGTTCACACAATCCGGAAGGAAGGCCGAGGGAACGAAAATCGCATTGTTGGACCAGCACCAGTACAACTCCCGATCCACATGGTTCCCCTCATTCAGGTCTCGCCATGTACCAACTATGGTAAAGGCCTGTTCCTTAAAGGCAGTAGCGTATCTTCCCCTTGTGGATGCGACAGCACCGAGAGGAGCATACTGCTCGCAGAGGTAGTTACCCAGATTCAGAGTAATGTTGTCCCCAATACGCAAGCCATTCAGTTCCAGGAAATCCTTGCTCACCACGCACACGGGTTTGCCCGCGTCAGCCGGGGTGATGAATCGGCCAGCCTCGCAGACCATGCGCCCATCGGCGACTCGCCGAATAGAAGCCATGTCGTCTCCATAGACCACATCCAAGGTGTGCAGATCATCGTTCGTTACCTGGATGAGCTCCCGAAGATCAGCATATTCATCCGCTTCCAACCAATTGTCCGGCAGGTCCGTAATATCGGTGAAGTAGGGCCACCAGCCAATCAGTGTATCGTCTGCCATGACGAAGGTGTTGTAGTTACCCCGCCGCTCTTGGGAGAAGGAAGTCTCATTGTCCCTTTCGTTGCGCAGAACGAAGACATAGCGCCGACCAACCTCCAAGTCGGACAAATCAGACCAGCACAGGTGATTGTCGATGCTATAGGCGTTTCGCCGGTCCGGGTAATCTACCCAACCCGTCATCACGAATTCATCCCGCAGCTCATCCCGGATGAACCATTGGGAGATGACGGGGGTGCTTTCGCCCTCTTGGAGCCAGGCCGGATCTCCAGCAAGCAACTCCACATCCTCCAGCTGGATACACTGGAAGCCGCCTATTGCCACCTCTTCATAGTGAGAGTACGCCCCATTTTTGATGGGAAGACCCTGTTTTTCCTGGCTTTCGTTGAGAAAAATGTCTTCTATAGTAGCTGCCACAATACAACGCCCTGCGTAAAAGAAGAGTTTCTGATCGGTGTCCAGCCGCATATAGTCCGGAGATACCCCTGCAGTCATGTACCGTCGCTCTACCCGAGAGATATGGGGCAGGCTGCTCAGTGCTTGAATCGTGTCTTCCTTGAGGCTTTCGTGGTGATAGCCAGAATAAGATACCACGTCGAAGGTTTGACCTGGGTTTGTTGGATCTGTGATGAGAAAAAAATCATTGTAAGCACTGGGCCTGCTAACGGGTACTTCCTCCACCGTCAGTACCCCTTCATACTTATCCCGCGCCTCCCGGTACTCCCGGTCCGAAACGCTGTACTCCCCCAGGTTATACAGGAACAGAAACGCCGCCGCTGCCAGAAGCAGCAGGGTCACGGCGGTTTTCACCGGACTTCGGTACAGAGATTTCATCCCGTTTATCATCTGCGCTGAACCTCCTTTGCGGTACAGCTCCGCCCGGGCGCCGGTGCGGATCAGGGTGAGCACCAGCGCCTCCTCCCGGATATGGTAGACCAGCACCCAGCCCGGCTTTACCACGCACTCCCGATACCCGGTCATATCTCCGGCGAGGGGTCGGTCCCGGTTTTCTTCGGGCAGCTCCTCCCCCGCCGCCAGGGCGGAAATCACCCTATGCAGGGGCTGCATATCCAGCCCGGCTTTTCTGGCCCGCTGATAATCCCGCCTGAACTGGGGCGTAGGCTTGATGGTGTACTTCATACTCTCCGTTTCCTTCGCTTGCCTTGTTTTCGCTGGGAATACCGGTCAGCGCGGCGGCGTTCCTCATGATTCCCGCCTCTTCATGCGCAGACGAGTCATTGCCCGATATCGGGCTATGTATCACGCATCCAGGTCCCGGAACAGGGCGTCCGCATCCTCGTAGCCCTTGACCTTCGGATCCGCCCCCCTGGTCGCCGCATACCGCATGGCCGCCGCCGTCTCCTTATTCGGACGATCCCACTTGATTTCAAAGGGGATCCTGCTCTCCCGCACGGCCTGACGGAAAAACACCGTTATGGCGGTGGTCAGATTCATCCCCAGCTCATTGAACAGGGTCTCGGCCTGGGCCTTCAGCTCCGTGTCGATCCGGACACAGAGATTGGTGGTATTGGACATTGCTCCATCTCCTCCTTTGCATTGCATTATATTATCATTGCAATGTAATTGCAACTCTTTTTTCGTTTCCTCTTTTGTTTTGCATCCCTCCGGGGAACGTGGTATACTTCTTTCGTGATGAATTCGATCAAGAATACGGGCTTCAGCGGCGAAACGGCATGCCGCTGGTTCTGCTTCGCCGCTTCCACCCTGTTCCTGCTGGGCTTCGGTCCCGCCGGCTACCGGCAGATCACCGGGGCGAAGCTGGTTTTGTTCTGCGCCGTCTTCGGCAGCTTCCTGGCTGCCCTGGTGATCTGCGCCCTGATGGGCCGCCTGCGTCCGCTTCGGAAACCCGGCCTGGTCCAGATCCTGGTCCTGCTGTACTGGCTGGCCTCCCTGATATCCGCCCTGCTCTCTCCCTGGCGGCGGGAGGCCCTGCTGGGCGGCCCCCGGGACGAGGGCCTTCTGGCGATCACGGTCTATGCGGCGGCGTTCCTTGCCCTTTCCTGCTTCGCGGCGCCGAAGGAGCGCATGCTGCAGGTCTTCGCCGCGGCCGTTGGGCTGAACTGCCTTGTCTGCCTGCTGCAGACAGCGGGACTGAATCCCCTGAGCCTGTACCCCGATGGCCTGGGCTGGGCGGACCGGTACACGGGGTACAACGGGGCGTTTATCGGCCTCACGGGGAACGCGGACTTCACCGCCGCGGTCCTCAGCCTGGCCTTCCCCCTTTGCTGGGCCGGAGCCCTGCGGCTGAAGAAGCCCCTGTATCTGATCCCGGCACTGCTGTGCCTTTTGGTCCTGATCCTGGGAGAGACGAGGGGCGGGCTCCTGGGGGCGGTGTGCGGCAGCGTTCTGGCCCTTCCCGCGGTGCTTCCCCTGGGAAAGGCCGGCCGGAGGCGGCTGTGGCTGGGGATACTCTCCGGGGCGGCGCTGACCCTGGCCCTGCTTTGGTTCCTTCCCCTGCCCGGGACCCTGGGGGAGGCGCACAGCCTGCTCCACGGCAGGGCGGAGGACGGCTTCGGCTCCGGTCGGATCTTCATCTGGCGCAATACCCTGCCCCTGCTCCGGGAGCGGCTGCTGCAGGGGGGCGGACCGGATACCTTTGCCCGCCGGATGACCGCCGTATTCACCCGAGTTCAGGAGGACGGGCGGGTGATCCGGCGCACCATCGACTGCGCCCATAATGAATACCTGAATATTCTGGTCAATCAGGGCCTGCCCGCCCTGCTCCTCTATCTCTCGGCGCTTACCTGTTCGCTCCTCCGCTGGTTCCGCCGCCGGGGCGGCGCCGCTGCCGCCGTGACCGGCGCGGCGCTGCTCTGCTATGCTCTGCAGGCGTTTTTCGGCATTTCCACCCCCTCCTGCGCCGGCTTTTTCTGGATCGTCTGGGGCCTGCTGGAGGCCGCCGAAAACCGGGAAGCTCCCCCCTCGGCGGAACCGACAATGATTGACAAGGAAGACCGCGCCATGTTATGATATTGAAAAATTATGCAAGAATGATCAGAAAACCTGCGGGCTCGACCATCGTCCCGCAAATGATGCTTTACTGTGGAAAGGGAGCATGGAAATGGATCTGTTTCAGAAGTGCGTAGATTTTACCCAGGCGGATGAATACCGGGCAAAGGGCATCTTCCCCTATTTTCGGGAGCTCCAGTCCCGGCAGGACACGGAGGTCATCATGGAAGGCAAACGCCGGATCATGCTGGGCTCCAACAATTATCTTGGGCTGACCACGGACCCGGATGTGGTGGAGGCGGGCCTGAAGGCCCTGCGGGATTTCGGCACCGGCTGCTCCGGCTCCCGCCTGCTGAACGGCACCCTGCAGCTGCACAATGAGCTGGAGGCGGAGCTGGCCTCCTTCCTGGGGAAGGAAGCGGTCTGCACCCTCCCCACCGGCTTCCAGACCAACCTGGGGATCATCAGCGCCCTGGTAGGCCGCAATGACTATGTCCTCTGCGACCGGGACAACCATGCCAGCATCTATGACGGCTGCAAGCTCTCCTATGGCCGGATGCTGCGGTACAAGCACAATGATATGGACGAGCTGGAGCAGCGGCTGAAGAGCATCCCCGGCACCGCCGGCATCCTGATCGTGACGGACGGCGTTTTCAGCATGGGTGCGGACCTTTGCCGCCTGCCGGAGATCTGCGACCTGGCCGAGAAATACGGCGCCCGGGTGATGGTGGACGACGCCCACGCCCTGGGCGTGATCGGCAAGGGCGGCCGGGGCACTGCCAGCTATTTCGGCCTGGAGGACCGGGTGGATATCTATATGGGCACCTTCTCCAAGTCCCTGGCCAGCCTGGGCGGATACTGCGCCGCCTCCCGCCGGGTGGTGGATTACATCATGACCAATTCCCGCCCCTTCATGTTCGCCGCCTCCATCCCTCCCGCCTCCTGCGCGGTGGCCCTGGCCGCCCTGCGGAAGCTGGAGGCCCATCCGGAGCTGGTGGATCACCTGCGCCATCTGGCGGATTACCTGCGCAGCGGCCTGGTGGCCCGGGGCATGCGCATCCGGGATGGGATCACCCCCATCGTTCCGATCTTTATGCATGACGCGGAAAGCACCCTCGTCAAGGTCACGGAGCTGTATGAGGCCGGGGTTTATGTAAACTCCGTCCTGCCTCCCGCCGCTCCCGCGGACGGGTGCATGCTCCGCTGCAGCCTGATGGCCACCCATACCGAAGCCCTGCTGGACGAGGCCATGGATATCATGGGCAGGGTCATCGGCGAATACCATGAGTGATCCTTCCGTCGCCCTGGTCTCCGGCGGCAGCAGCGGCATCGGCCTGAGCTGCGCGGAGGCCCTGCTTCGGGCGGGGTGGCGGGTGTACGTTCTGTCCCGCCGGGGAGGCGGGCCGGAGAAGGCCGTCCCCATGGCGGGAGACGTGACGGATCCGGCCCAGTGCGCCGCCGCGGTGAAGCGGGTGGCGGAGGAAGCCGGTGGGCTGGACCTGCTGGTGAACTGCGCGGGCTTCGGCATTTCCGGCGCGGCGGAGTTCACCCCCATGGCGGAAGCTCGTCGGCAGCTGGAGGTAAACCTCCTGGGCACCGCGAACCTCTGCCATGCCGCGATCCCCCTCTTCCGGGAGCAGAAGGGCGGCAGGATCATCAACATCAGCTCTGTCGCCGCCGTCACCCCCATACCCTTCCAGGCCTGGTACTCCGTCTCCAAGGCGGGGATCAACGCCTATACCATGGCTCTGGCCAACGAGGTTCGCCGCTTCGGCATTTCCGTCTGCGCCGTGATGCCGGGGGATACCCGCACCGGCTTTACCGACGCCAGGCAAAAATCCGCCGCGGGGGACGAGGTCTATGGGGGAGCCGTCTCCCGGAGCGTCAGCCGCATGGAAAAGGATGAGCGCGGCGGCGTGAGTCCGGACAAGGTCGCGGACAAGGTCCTCCGTCTGGCCCGGAGGAAACGGGTGGGACCGCTCCATGCCGTGGGCTTCGTCTATGGCCTGTGCGTCCTGTTGATGCGCGTCCTTCCCTCCGGCCTAGCCAACCGGATCCTGGGCATGCTCTATGCAAATTGAGGAGGCTGATCCCTTGAACTTCTCTCCCCTCTCCGCCTATCTGAACGAATTATCCGAAACCGTCCCCGGTTACGACTGCATCCTGCGTCAAGGCCGGGAGACGCTTTTTCATCAGTCCCACGGCTGCAGGTCCGACGGACTCTTCTGGTTCTATTCCGCCACCAAGCTCTTCACCTGCACCGCGGCCTGCCGGCTGCTGGAGCGGGGACTGCTGGGGCTGGAGGATCCGGTGAGCCGCTATCTGCCCGAATATGCCCATCTGCAGGTCCGGCAGGAGGATGGAAGCCTCCGTTCGGCCCGGACGACTCTGCTCATCCGCCACCTGTTCACCATGTGCGGCGGCCTGACCTATGACATCATGAGCCCCCAGATCCAGGAAGCGCGGGACCGGAGCACCCGGGGCATCCTCCGGGCCGCGGCGGAAATGCCTCTGGCCTTCGATCCGGGGACGAGCTATCTCTACAGCCTCTGCCATGATGTTCTGGCCGGGGTGGTGGAGGTGATCACCGGTCAGCGGTTTTCGGAGTATGTCCGCAGGGAGATCATCGAACCCCTGGGGATGTCCCCTGGGGATATGACCTTCCACCCCGGGCCGGAGCAGCTGGAGCGGCTGGAACCCCAGTATGACTGGCGCGGCGAGGGAAAACCCCTTCTCCCCGCCTCCTGCGAAAACCATTTCTGCTTCTCCGATGCCTATGATTCCGGCGGCGCCGGTCTCTGCGGTACGGCGGAAGCCTATATCCTCCTGTCCGAGGCGCTGGCCTGCGGCGGAAAGGGGCGGGACGGGTATCCCCTGCTGCAGCCCCGGACCCTGCAGCTGATGCGCAGCCCCCAGCTGGGCGAGGGGCCCCTGGCGGCCTTCCGGGGCCTGGCGCGCTTCTCCTCCTACAGCTACGGCCTGGGCGTACGCACCCGGGTGGATCAGCTGGATGGGAGCCCCGCCCCCCTGGGAGAGTTCGGCTGGGACGGCGCCGCCGGCGCCTATACCATGATCTGTCCCGAGGAAGGGATCAGCTTTCTCTATGTGCAGCATATCCGGATGATGGGTCCCGTGTATGACGTCATCCATCCCCGGCTCCGGGATCTGGTGTGGCAGATCCTGCGGTAAACAGAAAGACAGACGAGAGGGATCATCCCTCTCGCCTGCTGTACTTTGGTCCATGGCGCTTCAGTCGTCCATCTGCCGGACCGGATAGGGCTCGGAGGTTACCGGATTGAACTCCGGCGTTTCCTGCGCCGTCAGATGCTGGTATGCCCGGAGCAGATGCTCATCCAGGATCCCGCGCACATAGAGCAGCTCCTTGGACTCCTGGTTCTGGACAAATACCTGCATCAGGGCGGTAAAATGGAGCCAGCTCATCCTGCTGCGCCCGCTCTCGATCTGGGACAGAGTCACCCGGCTGATGCCGCTGGTGTTCTCCATCTCCTCCTGGGTCTGGCCCAGCCTCTTGCGCAGCTCCACAAGCATCCCGGTCAGCCGGTCGCTGTAAGCTCTTTTCTCCTCTTCGCCGAATCCGATACTGTCGCTCATCTTATCTCATCCCGTTGTTCACAGTTTTTTAATGGCATGGTATAGTATATGACAACTATACAGTCAACAGTTTTTTACAAAAAAGGAGCTGGTTCGGAATGAAACTGCATCATGGGCTCCTGTCGATCAGCGATTTTGCCGCATACTGCGGCACCACCCGCCAGACCCTGCAGTACTATGACCGCATCGGGCTGCTGAAGCCCATCAAGGTGGGGGAGCAGGGCTACCGGTATTACCATCCCCTCCAGTCCCACGAGGTACGGGCGATCCGATCCTTTCAGGGGAGCGGCAGCTCCCTGGAGGAGGTCAGGGAGATCCTGAATTCCGCCAGTATTGACGACCTGGAAGCCTGGGTCGCATCCAGGCAGGAGGCCTTCGAGGAGGAGATCCGGCGGATCAAACGGGAGCAGGTGTATCTGGCCCGGTACAGAAGGTTTCTGGAGGCAGCCCGGAAATATCCGCTGGATGTGCCTACCCTTTTTCCCGTCAGCACTCCCCTGCTGCACCATGTGATCGCCTTTGATGCTCCGGTGGAGCTGTACTCCGAGTATTACTTTGATCTTCTTGTGCGCTATGGGGAATACTGCAAGGAACATAAAGCCATTCAGGAATACCCCTTTTATTTCTATGTCAGCCCGGAGGAGATGCGGGGAAAGCTGCGCTTCAGCAAGCTCCTGTGCATGCCGGACGATATGCAGATCCAGGGGAAGCAGACGATCTATGCGCCCGCGGGCCAGTATCTGACCATGCGCTGCCATCCGGACCGAAACCGGAAGGAGGACAGCAGAAGATACGCCTATGAGACCATGTTCCGCTTCATGGAGGAGCATGGTCTGGAGTCCTGTTGGGGCTGCGCGGAGCAGCCCATGTCCGTTCCTCCCGGACTGCGGACGGGAGACTACCATTTCACCGTGGTTTTCTATATGCCGGTGATCCCGGCGGGATCGGCGCCGGAGGGAGGGAGCGAGACATGAGCGGATATTCTCCTCAGGCCCAGGAGCTGCTGGCCAGGTGGAATTGCCTCTCCGCCAACATGCGCAGCGTCATCGCCAGGGCGCGTTACCTTCAGCGCAAAGCCCGGAGCCTGGGCCCCGGGACGGTGCGGGATCTGGAGCGCCAGCTGGATCAGGCGGACGTGGGGATGATGTACCGGCAGGTGGGACTGGGGATGCGCAGGCTCTCCGCCACCGAGGGGGTGGAAAAGGAGTTTCCCGAGGCCGGTGAATTCGAAGGGCAGTTTCTGGTCGGCCGCTTCGTGGACTTTCATATCTCCGAGGAGGCGATCCCCGGCATGCTGGGGCAGCTCGACCTGGTGAACTGGCAGGTCCTCCGGCTCCTGGCTACCCTGTGCTTCGTCATCCGTCTCCACCCGGATCCGCCGGGGGAGATCGAATAAGGGCGGATGGATCATGCTTCGCCGCAGAGAGGAAGAGCCTCTCTGCGGCGTTTTTCGCATATTCTCACCCATACCGGGCAGACTGGAAGCATGAAACAGAAAAGGATCGGCGCGCAGACCATACGCTTTTCGGCTCCTCCCTCCGTGATCGGCAGCGCCTGCGTCGGGGGGAAGAAGGAGGGCGACGGCCCCCTGGGCAGCAGCTTCGACTTCATCTCCGAGGACGCCTACTTCGGGGAGCAGAGCTGGGAAAAAGCGGAATCCGCCATGCAGCGCCTGGCGTTTTTTCACGCCATGAATAAGGCTAAGCTCAGCACCGCCTCCCTGGACTATATCTTCGCCGGCGATCTGCTGAACCAGTGCACCGCCTCCGCCTTCAGCATGCGGGATACGGACGTGCCGTTTTTCGGCCTGTACGGCGCATGCTCCACCATGGCGGAGGCGATCTCCCTGGCCGCCATGAGCATCGACGGGGGCTATGCGGATACGGCTTGCGCCGTGACCTCCTCCCATTTCTGCTCCGCGGAAAGGCAGTTCCGCCTGCCCCTGGAATACGGAGGACAGCGCACGCCCACCGCCCAGTGGACCGCCACCGCCTCCGGCGCGGCCATCCTCTCCGCCCAGGGCTGCGGCCCCTATGTTACCGCCGTGACCACGGGTCGGATCCGGGACGCGGGGATCACGGACGCCAACAACATGGGCGCGGCCATGGCCCCCGCCGCCTACCAGACCATCAGCGCCCATCTCCGGGACCTTGGCCTGCAGCCCGGGGATTACGATCTCATCGTTACAGGCGACCTGGGCCTCGTCGGCCGAGGCGTGGTGATGGACTTCTTCCTTCGGGACGGGGTGGATATCGCCCCCTTCTATGATGACTGCGGCCTGCTGCTCTATGACCGGGCGCGGCAGGATGTGCATGCCGGGGGCTCCGGCTGCGGCTGCGGCGCCTCGGTGCTCTGCGGCTGGCTGCTGGACGGTCTGCGGGCCGGACGCTGGAGCAATCTGCTCTTCTGCGCCACCGGCGCGCTCCTCTCCCCCACCTCCGTGGGACAGGGGGAGAGCATTCCCGGAATCTGCCATGCGGTGGCTTTCTCGGCTAAGAAAGGATGAAGACGATGCTGCTCCCCTATCTCAAGGCTTTTCTGGCGGGCGGCGCGATATGCGCCCTGGGCCAGCTGCTGATCGACAAGACTAATCTCACTCCGGCCAAGATCCTCAGCGCCTATGTGGTGACCGGCGTCCTCCTGGGCGGCGTCGGCCTGTATAAGCCCTTCGCGGAGTGGGCCGGCGCGGGCGCTACGGTCCCGCTGCTGGGGTTCGGCAATACCCTGGCCCAGGGGATCCGTAAGGGGGTGGCGGAGAACGGCCTGCTTGGCGTCATGACCGGGGGGATCACCGCCGCCGCCGCTGGGATCTGCGCCGCGGTTTTCTTTGCCGGCCTGATGGCCATGCTGTTTCGTCCCCGGGAAAAAGGATAAAAAAAGCTCCGCACCCTCAGGGTGCGGAGCAGATTCCTTGGTTAGAACTCAGTCGTCGTACTCGTACTTCGCTGCGTAGGCTGCGCGGATCCGATAGCCGATGAACCAGCAGACGACGGACAGGACGATCACGATGCCGGCGAAGATGGCGTTGTTTGTGCATTGCTGCGCCTTCGAGGTCAGGTTATAGGTCATGCCGAACAAGGCCATTGCCGGGGCATAGACACCGTACCCATAGCTCACGAAGAAGTTGAAGTTAGCGAAGAAGCCGATGGCCGGCACAACATTCATGATGATGATGGCGCAAAGGCCGCCGGGATTGCGGTTATAGCCCAAGAGCATGGAGAAGCCCAGGGTGCCCAGAACGATGAGGCAAGAGCAGACGATGTAGTTCCAGCCGATATTCGCCCCGACCAACGCGAGAGAGGTGATCTTCTCAGCGCTCATGCCGGTGGCGTATTTATCCGCCGCGCTGCCGATTTCCACAAAGCGGTAACCGGAGAGGATGCTCATTTCGAACATGATCAGAACAATGATCAGAATGGTATAAATCAGAGATTTGGGCTTGCTCTCAAGAAATTTCATGAATTTCACACGTCCCTTCGCTTTTATACGGGCATTATAGCATAACCGCCGCGCCTTGACAAGAGGATTCCATAAGTTTTTCTCTTTTCAGCGGGCAAAAACTATGCGCTTTGCATAACTGCAGCCGGAGAGACGGCGGAGGTCCGCCGCCTTTCCGGGGCTTACTCGTACCGATGGCCGCCCTTTTTCTTGTTCTCCAGATCGGCGGGGATGTCGTTCCGGTGCTGGAAGGCGGAGATCTCCTTCTCCAGATCCTGATAGAAGGAATCCTGGATCTTCAGGGACTTCCTGCCGTCCTTAAAAATCAGCTCGGCAGAGGTATTATTGATCCTGGCCGCCCGGGAGTTCACGGGGTTCGCGCCGGGGAACTGCCAGAGGATCGCGCGAAGATCGTCCGCCTGCACGACCGTCCGCCCGAACAGGTTGTTCTGCACCAGAGCCTTTTCATAGATCTCCAGGTTCACGCTTACCGCCTGACGGATGAGCAGGATCACGGCGATCAGGAAGGCGATGCCGAAGCCGATGGTCAGGCCCCAGCTGCCCTCCCCTCTGAGCCGCGGGCCCAGGGAGGAAAAGGTGACGATGCCGAACAGAACGACGGCCATGCCGGTAGGCAGATAGATCATCCCCGATGTCTTCAGCGTACCGACCTTTTTCCCATACTTTTCTTCCATGTAATCTTCCTCCAAAAATCATTGAATTTTGAATACATCATTAATGCAGAATATACCACACTGGGAAGATGAAGTCAATTGCGCAAAGACCAATCCGCCACTTTTCTCAGCTCCTCATGGATCCGCGCATAGCTTTCGTGCCGGGAGCGGGGGATGAGCCCCGCCTCGACGGCGGCGGTCACGGCGCAGCCCGCGTCCCGCACATGGGCGCAGTCCGGAAAGCGGCATTGGGCAAGGTAGGGGCGAAACTCCCGGAACAGCTCCGGCAGCCGGCGCTTCAGCTCCAGGGTAACATCCTCCGTATCAAAGGCGGCGAAGCCCGGGGTATCCGCGGCCCAGATCCCGTCTCCCAGGGAAAAGAGCTCCACATGGCGGGTGGTATGCCTCCCCCGCCCCAGCTTCCGGCTGATCTCGCCGGTCTCCAGCTCCAGGCCGCCGCTCAGGGCATTCAGCAGGCTGGATTTTCCCACCCCGGAGTTTCCGGTAAAGGCGCAGAGCTTTCCCGCCAGCATCTGCCGGAGCTCCCGGATCCCCTCGCCGGTCTCCGCGCTGGTCTCCGCCACCCGGAAGCCGCAGGACCGGTAGACCCGGAGCAGATCCTTCGCCCTGCCCAGGTCGCTTTTATGAAAGCACAGGATGGGCTCGCAGTCCTTCAGCTCCGCGATGGCGATCATCCGGTCCAGCAGATAGGGGTCCGTCACCGGAGGGACGGCGGAGGCCAGGATCACCAGGGCGTCCAGGTTCGCCGCCGCCGGACGGACGAAGGCGTTCTTCCGGGGAAGGAGCTCCGTCAGGCTGCCCTTCCCGTTCCCCAGTGGCTCGACCCTGGCCAGATCCCCCACCAGGGGCGTCAGACCGCGGAAGCGGAGCTTTCCCCTGGCGCGGCATTCCAGGACCCCCTCCGGGGTATGGACGTACCAGAAGCCGCTGAGGGCCTTCAGGATCCTGCCCTCAAGCGCCTCCGCCATCTTCTCCCTCTCCGCTGCCGTTCCCGGCGGGTTCTCCCTCCTCCTCGGGGGGCTGGCCGCCCGCTTCGTTTCCTTCGCCCTCTTCGCCGCCGGGCTCCTCCTCAGGCGGCGGGGTCTCCGCCGGTCCGGAGGAGATATTCAGGTTGATCTTCGTATGCTCCGGGATGCTCGTGCCGGGCGCGGTGCTCTGGAAGATCACGGTGCCCCTTTCCGCATCGTCCTCCACTTCGGAGATGCTGCCCACGGTGAGGTTCATGGCCTCCAGCTGGGCCGCCGCCGCCTGGGCGGTCTTGCCGTACAGGTCGGGCATGGAGACATACTTGATATCCGGACCGGAGCTGACGGTGATGAACACCGTGTCCCCCGGCCGAAGCTCTTCTCCCTCCGCCGGGGAGGTGGAGATCACATAGCCCTCCGTCACGGTATCCGAGACCACCAGATCCTCTCGCACCTCCAGCTTCAGTTTCTGAAGGGTGAGGAAGGCGTTGCGGTATTCCTGATTCACCAGGTTCGGCATGATGACGATCTCGGAGCCGCTGCTGACCGTCACCTTCAGGGTGGGCTTTTCCTCCCCCTTGATCACCGTCCTGCCGCTGGCCGGGCTCTGGCTCAGGATGAAGCCCTCCTCCGTCCCTTCGTCCGCCTCGTAGGTGGGGATGATGTTGAAGCTGTCCGTGTAGCCCGGATTCTGGAGCACCGTCTCCAGGCGGCTGCCCACCAGGGCGGGAACGATCATGGTCTCCGGCTCCGTGAACATCTCCTTGAACCAGTTGCGCCACAGGAAGAGGAACAGAGCCAGGATGAACAGGATCACGCAGAGCACCCCAAAGAGGATGGTCACGCTCCTGGCCCGAAGGGTATTCTTCCGGTAATCCTTGCGGCTCAGCTCCCGCGCGCCGCGGATCGGCCTGACCCCTTCGGTCTCGGCCGTCATGAGCCTTCCGCCCCGTTTCTTCCGCCCCGCCGGCGCTTCTCCGGGCAGCTCCGCCCCCTCGGGGGTCTCCGCAAAGGGAAGCTCCTCCTCGTCGAAATTCCCCTCCGGATCCTTCCGGAAGGCCTCCAGATCGGCATAGAGCTCCTCGGCGGACTGGTAGCGCTTGTCCAGGTCGGCGCACATGGCCTTCATGGTGATGCGTTCAAAGCCCTCCGGGATCTCCGGATCGATCTCCCGGGGCATCAGGGGAATGGAGCTGATATGCTGGATGGCCACGGCCACGGCGCTGTCCCCCTCGAAGGGCAGGCGGCCGGTGATCATCTCATACATCACCACGCCCAGGGAATAGATATCCGTCCGGGCGTCCGTATGGCTGCCCTTGGCCTGCTCCGGAGAGATATAGTGCACGCTGCCCAGGGTCTCCTGGGTGAGAGTGTTCTGGCTGGAATTCAGCCGGGCAATGCCGAAGTCCGCCACCTTCACGCTGCCGTCCTTCAGGATCATGATATTGTGGGGCTTGATATCCCGGTGGACGATCCCCCGGCCATGGGCGTGGATCAGGGCCTTGCAGATCTGACTGGAGAAATGCAGGGCTTCCTTCCAGGAGAGCACCCCCCGCTTCTGCATATACTGCTTCAGGGTGATCCCCTCGATCAGCTCCATGACGATATAGTTCACGTCCTGGGTCCGGCTCACGTCGTATACCGTGACGATGTTGGGGTGGCTGAGCATGGCTACCGCCTGCGCCTCGGTATGGAAGCGCCGCCGGAAATCCTCGTCCACCGCGTAGTCGTCCTTCAGGATCTTGACCGCGACATACCGGTTCAGCCGGTGGCACAGGGCCCTGTAAACCACCGCCATTCCGCCCACGCCGATCTGTTCCATGATCTCGTAGCGGTTGTCCAGCATCTCGCCGATGTATTTATCCATATTCTCCATCGTTCAAACCATCCTTATATCCCTTCAGCCTTCCGCTTCGGATCCGTCCGCGGAAAGCAGGATCAGGGTCACATTATCCGGCGCTCCCCGTTCCAGGGCGATTTCCATCATCCGGTCGGCCGCGGTCTCCAGCTCGCCGCCATAGGCGATCTCGAAAAGCAGCTCCTGGGCGTTCACGATCCCGCTGAGCCCGTCGGAACAGAGCAGCAGGATATCCTCCGGCTCCAGCTCCTCCCGGAATACGTCACAGATCACATCCTCGTCCGTGCCCAGCGCCCGGGTGATGTAGTTCCGCTGGGGATGGAGCCAGGCGTCCGCCCGGTCGATCTCCCCCCGGTCCACCAGGTCCTGCACCAGGGAGTGATCCTTGGTGAGCTGGCGGATGACCTTGTTCCGCACCAGGTAGCAGCGGCTGTCCCCGATATTCACGATCCGGGTCTCCCGGCCGTCGGTGACGGCCGCCACCAGGGTGGTGCCCATGCCCTCGTATTCCGGCATGGTGAAGGCCAGGTCATAGATGGCCCGGTTGGCCTCCCGCACCGCAAGGGGGGCGGCCAGCTCCGCCTGCTCCACGGTCTCCAGGCCGGGGCAGAGGTATTCCGTAAAGCGTTCCACGCCCATGCGGCTCGCCACGTTCCCCGCCTTCGCGCCGCCCATGCCGTCGCACACCACGGCGGTGAGGATCTCCTTCCCCCCAGGGGTCTCCGTGGGCCGCACCAGCCAGGAATCCTGGTTTTCCGAACGGACACAGCCGGTGTCCGTCAGCGCCCAATAGCGCAATTCAAGTCGCCTCCTTCCTTCTCAGCTGTCCGCAGGCGGCGTCGATGTCCGCGCCCAGTCGGCGGCGGACGGTGGCGTTGCAGCCCAGCTGCTGCAGTCTGCGGGCCAGCTCCCGGGCGTTTCCCGGCTCCAGGCTGCTTCCGGGGACCCGGTTCAGAGGGATCAGGTTCACATGCCCGTGCACCCGGCGCATGCGCTCCGCCAGGAGCGCCATCTGCTCCGGCGAGTCGTTCACGCCCCGGATGGGGGCGTATTCAAAGCTGATGCGTCTTCCCGTCCGTTCATAGTATGCCCCGCAGGCCTCCATCAGCGAGGCCAGGTCATACCGGCGGGCGACGGGCATCAGTTTTTTTCTGGTCTCATCATCCGGCGCATGGAGGGAGACAGAAAGGGTAAGCTGCAGGTCCTCCTCCGCCAGCCGGCCGATCTGCGGGACGAGCCCGCAGGTGGAGAGGGAGATATGGCGCATACCGATGTTCAGGCCCTCCGCCGCGTTCACCAGGCGGAGAAAGCGCATCACGTTCCCGTAGTTCTCCAGCGGTTCCCCGATGCCCATGAGGACGACGCCCGTGATCTTCGCGCCGCTGTCCAGCCAGGAATACAGGACCTCCTCCAGCATCTCCCCCGCGCTCAGATCCCGGACGAGACCCAGGCCGGAGGAGGCGCAGAAGACGCAGCCCTGACGGCAGCCCACCTGGGAGGAGATGCAGACGGTATTGCCGTAACGGTAGCGCATGACGACGCTCTCCACCGCATTGCCGTCCCACAGCCGCCACAGGTATTTGACCGTGCCGTCCGCCGATTCCTGTCTGCGCAGCGCCCGGGGGGCTGCCAGCCGGTACCGTTCCTCCAGGGCGTCCCGCAGGTCCTTGGGCAGATCCGACATCTCCCCGAAGCTCCCGGCTCCCCGGTGGAGCCAGCGGAAGACCTGCCCCGCCCGATAGGCCGGGAGTCCCAGGCTCCGGAGGTCCGCCTCCAGCTCTTCCCGATAAAGGGACCTTATTTCTCTCTGATCATCCTGCATAGATAGAAGCCATCCGTTCCGAATTCAAAGGGCCACAGGGTACGCTTGCCCTCGGGCATATCGCCCAGAGGCCCGGGAAGCCGCCCGGGCGCCGGGCTGAAATCCCCGCGCTCCGCCAGAAAAGCGGCGGTGACCGCTTCATTCTCCGCCTCCAGGAGGGTGCAGGTGGAATACACCAGCTGTCCCCCGGGACGGACGCAGTCCCCCAGACTGCGGAGGATCGCCAGCTGGATCCCGGGCAGATCCGCCAGCTCCTCCCTGGGCTTCCAACGGATCTCCGGCTTTTTCCGGATGACCCCCATGCCGGAGCAGGGCACGTCCGCCAGCACCAGGTCGAAGGCGTTCTTCCATTCCTCCCGTGGCCTCCGGGCGTCCGCCGCCCGGGTGTGGATGCATCGGATCCCCAGCCGTTCCGCCGCTGTGCGCAGCCGCTCCAGCTTATTGGGATGGAGATCGCAGGCCAGGATCTCTCCCCTGTCCTCCATTTCCTGGGCCAGCAGGAAGCTCTTTCCGCCGGGCGCGGCGCAGGCGTCCAGCACCCGCATCCCGGGCCGGAGCTCTGCGCAGAGCACCGGCAGAGCCGCGGCGGGATCCTGCACGGTGACGAGCCCCCGCCGGAAGGCGGCCAGGTCCGCCGCCCGGCCCGCCGAAAGGGCGAAGAAATCCGCCAAAGGCGGCAGGGGGGCGAAGGCTGCGCTCTCCTCCGACAAGGCGGCGGAGACCTCCTCCGCCGTCGCCCGCAGGCGGTTCACCCGCAGGGCCGTGGGGGGGATCTCATTATCCGCCTCCAGCAGGCGGCGGCAGTCCGCCTCCCCCAAGCGGTCCAGCCAGAGCCGCACCAACCAGAGGGGGTGGCTGTATCGCACGGCCAGGCTTTCCGCGCTTCCCCCCTGGGGCAGAGGCGGCAGGGGGGCGCCGGTCAGCCGCCGCAGGATGGCGTTCACCACCCTCGCCGCGGCGGGATTGGCCAGGGCTTTGGTCATTTCCACCGCCGTATCCACCGCCGCGGAGGGGGGGATACGGTCCAGGAAAACCAGCTGATATACGGCGCAGCGCAGGATCGCCCGCACGGCGCTCTGCAGTTCCCCCCGCACATAGGGGGCCAGGTACCAGTCCAGCGCCGTCAGATTTTGGAGCACGCCGCAGCAGAGGCGCTGGGCCAGGGCCCGCTCCCGCTCCGGCAGCTTTTCCCGGCGGAAGAGCCCGCCCAGAAAGGCGTCGGACCAGGCGCCGCGCTTTTCCCAGGCCAGCAGGGCCCGTACCGCCGCCTCCCGTCCGTTCATCCCAGCTTATGGCCCCGGAGGTAGTCCGCCGCGGCCATGCGTTTGCCCCCGGGGGCCTGGAGCTCCCGGATCCGCAGGAGCCCGCCGCCGCAGGCGATATCCAGTCCTTCCTTCCCCTGGGCCGCGATGGTGCCGGGGGGCAGCTCTGTGCTCCCCTCCAGGACATGGGGGGAAAAGAGCTTGAAGGTCACGTCTCCGAAAACGGCGGTCGCGCCGGGCTTCGGATCCAGGCCGCAGATATGGGCGGCAGCCTCCCGGGGACTGCGGGACCAGTCCACGGGACACATCTCCTTCGTGATGGGCGGCGCATAGGTGGCCAGGCTTTCCTCCTGGGGCACGCTGCTCCGGTCCCCGGCCTCCAGCTGCTTCAGGGTGCTCTGCAGCAGGTCGGCGCCCAGGACCATCAGCCGGGCGTACAGGCTGCCGAAGCTCTCTTCCGGCTCCAGGGGCAGACTGGCGGCCTGGATCACGCTGCCGGAATCCATCCCCTCCTCCAGATACATGGTGGAGACGCCGCCCTCCTTCTCCCCGTTCAGCACGGTCCACTGGATCGGCGCCGCGCCCCGGTACTTGGGCAGCAGGGAGCCATGCACGTTCACACAGCCCAGAGGGGGGATATCCAGCACCTCCCGGGGCAGGAGCTTGCCATAGGCCACCACTACGAAGAGTTCCGCCCCATAGGCCCGCAGCCGGGCCTGGGTCTCCGGATCCCGAAGGCTTTCCGGCTGGAGCAGGGGCAGGCCGGCCTTTTCCGCCTCCAGCTTCACCGGGCTGGCCGTATTCTTCATCCCCCGGCGGCTGGGCCGATCCGGCTTCGTGCACACGGCGCACACTTCCCAGCCCTCCTCCAGCACCCGCCGGAGGGAGGCTGCGGCAAAATCGCTGGTGCCCATAAACAGGAGCTTCATTCCGCTTCTTCTCCGGTCATCTCCCGGATCTCCTCCTCGGAGAGGAAGCGATCCGCCAGCTCATCGAACAGCACCCCGTTCAGATGGTCGATCTCATGGCAGCAGGCCCGGGCCAGCAGCTCCTCCGCCTCCAGGGTGAAGGGCTCGCCGTAACGGTCCTGAGCCTTGACCTTCACCTTTTCCGGACGGGTGACGACGCCCCAGATATTGGGCAGGCTGAGGCAGCCCTCCGGTCCGATCTGCTCCCCCTCCTGCTCCAGGATCTCCGGGTTGACGAGCTCGATGTATTTCGGCTCCTCCCCGCTGATATCCGCCACGATCACCGCCCTGCGCAGCACCCCCACCTGGGGGGCGGCCAGGCCGACGCCGTCCGCTTCCTTCAGGGTATCCAGCATATCGTCCAGCAGGATGTGCAGCCGGGCGTTGAATTCCGTCACCGGGCGGCTCTTCTTTTTCAGGCTGATGTCGCCCTTGCGGATGATCTTTCTCAGTCCCATATCCTCACGCTCCGCCCGCAGGCGGTCCTTTCTTTTCTCCAGGCTGTTTTCAGGAATCCATTGCGTCCACGTCCCCGTACAGGGTGAGTCCGCGGTTTTGCTTATCGCTCCCGTACTGCCGCAGGGCGGCGGAGATCAGGGCCCTCACCTTGCCGGAGGGCGCAGCGTTCACGGTGACCCGGTAGCGAAACTGATTGTTCACCCGCAGGATCCCCGCCGGAGCCGGTCCCAGCACCCGCAGGTCCGGCAGTCCCTTCCCCGCCCGCTCCAGGGCGGTTTTCAGCTGGGAAGCGCAGCGCAGGGTCTGCTCCTCCTCCCCGCCGGAGACGGTGACGGTATACAGGGAGCGGATGGGCGGCGCCAGCAGCAGCCTCCGGGCTTCGATCTCCCCGGCGAAGAAGGCGTCGTAATCCTGCCTCGCGGCGCAGAGGATCACCTCGTTCCGGGGGGTGTAGGTCTGGATCAGGGCTCTGCCGGTCTTCTCTCCCCGGCCGGAACGGCCCACCACCTGGGTGATCAGATTGAAGGTCCGCTCCTGGGCCCGGAAATCCCCGGCATACAGGGACTGGTCCGCCAGGATCACTCCCACCAGGGTCACATTGCCGAAATCCAGCCCCTTGGCCACCATCTGGGTACCCACCAGGATGGGAACCCTTTTCTCCTCAAACTCCCGCAGGATGACCTCATGGGTCCGGGAAGCGGAGACGGTGTCCGTATCCATGCGCAGGATCGCCGTCCCGGGAAAACGCCTGTGCAGCTCCTCCTCCACCCGCTGGGTGCCCAGGCCGGAAAAGCTCAGGGTCCCGCCGCAGGCGGGGCAGGCCCGGTCCTGGGGTTGGGAGTACCCGCAGTAATGGCACATCATGCGCTTGTTCGCCATATGGTAGGTGAGCTTCGCGCTGCAACGGGGGCAGGAATACACATATCCGCAGGCGGGACAGGTCACCAGGCTGCTGGCGCCCCGCCGGTTCAGGAAGAGGATGCTCTGTTCCCCCCGCTCCAGGTTTTGGCCAATCTCCGCGCAGAGGGCGCGGCTCAGGGGGCTGCCGTTGCCCGCCTTCAGCTCCTCCTTCAGATCGATGATGCGCACCTCCGGCAGGGGGTGGGCGTTATACCGGCTGTCCATCCGCACCAGGGCGTATCTCCCGGACCGGGCCTCGTACATGCTCTCCACCGACGGGGTGGCGGAGCCCATGAGCAGCAGCGCACCCGTCTCGGCACAGCGGTACTTGGCAATATCCCGGGCATGGTACCGGGGGGCGTTCTGGGATTTGTAGCTGCCCTCCTGCTCCTCATCCAGGATCAGCAGGCCCAGGCTGCGCAGCGGGGCGAAAACCGCGCTGCGGGTGCCCACCACCACGTCCACCGCGTCCTTCCGGATGCGTTTCCATTCGTCGTACCGCTGGGCGATGCTCAGGGAGCTGTGGAGCACGGCCACCCGGTCCCCGAAATGCTGATAAAAGGTGGCCATGAGCTGGGGGGTGAGGGCGATCTCCGGCACCAGGACCAGCGCCTGCTTCCCCCGGTCCACCGTCTCCCGGATCAGGCGGATATAGACGGCGGTCTTCCCGCTGCCCGTGACCCCGTGGAGCAGGGCGGCGGAGGCCTTGTCCCCCCGAAGGAGGGGCAGGAGCGCGTCGCAGGCCTCCTGCTGGCACCGGTTCAGCTCCGTCATATCCGGCCGCTGGCCGGGGTGGAACTCCGGTCTGCGGAACTCCTCCCGGGGACGGAGTTCGATGAAGCCCGCCCGCTCCAGGGCCTTCAGGCTCTGCATGGAGGCCCCGGTGAAATAGCACAGCTCCTTGCCGGAGCATTCCCCCATGCCGCTCAGGAGCCGCAGGAGCTCCGCCTGCTGGGGGGCCGATTTCCGCTTTCGCTCCGCCGCCGCCAGTGCCTCCTCCGCGGAGACGCAGAGGACGGCGGTGGAGGTGATCTTGTCCGAAGCCCGCTGCTTCCGCTCCAGGACCCGGGTCAGAACGCCGGCCTCCTCCAGGGCGCTGGCGGCGGCGGCCGCCTGGTTGCCCAGGGCGGAGCGGACCGTATGCCAGGAGGCGGACCCTCCCTGCTCATACAAAAGCTCCACCAGGGTGCGCAGCTCCTCCCGCTCCCCCGCGGCGGCATAGTTCTTCTCCCGGTCCCCGGGACTGAGGAGGCTGCATACCGCCTCCCCCACCAGCCATACGCCTGCGGGGAGCATGGCCTTGACGGCGTCGTAATAGGTGCAGAAGAACCGGGCCTTCATCCAGCGGGCGAGCCGAAGCTCCTCCGGGCCCAGGATGGGGCTTTCGTCCAGCCAGACGTCAATGGGCTTCAGGCCGGGATAGCTGCTCTCCTCCTCCAGGGCGAAAACCATCCCCTCCCGCCGCCGGTTCCCCCGGGCAAAGGGAACGGAGACCCGCTTGCCGATCTCCGCCTCCCTTTCCAGGGAGGGGGGGATCGCGTAGGCATAGAGCTTATCCATGGCATAGCCGGCGTCGTGGATGGCTACGCGGGCGATCATGGTTTATTCCGCGTTCGTCCCCGGATCCCGGGCAACGGCCACATAGTCCCCCTCCGCCAGCTCGTCGATGGCGATGGAAACCGGCTTCTTTTCCAGCTTCACATGCTCCTCGCCTGCATACTCCGCGATCTCCCGGGAACGCTTCGCAATGACGTTCACCAGCATATAGCGGCTCTTTACCTTACCCAGCAGGGTGGACATGGAAGGATACAGCATCATAACGGTTCATTCTCCCTTCAGCACCGAAAGGTGGTCTTTATTCTTGCAGCCCTCTGCAATCAGAATGGCAGCCGCTTCGGCGGCGGCCTTCTCCCGGTCGTCGTTGACGATCAGGTAGGTATACATATCCGCTTTTTCGCATTCGCTCCGGCCCTTGATCAGCCGTCTGCGGATATCCTCCTCCGTATTGGTCCCCCTGTCCCGCAGGCGCTTTTCCAGCTCCGCGAAGCTGGGGGCGCAGACGAAGATGCTGATCGCCTCCGGGTACCGGTCCATGACCTGGCGGGCCCCCCGGGATTCGATATCCAGGATCACGTCGAAGCCCTGCTCCAGCTTCTCCAGCACCGGCTTCGCCGGGGTGCCGTAGTAGTTATCCACATATTCCGCCCATTCCAGCAGGCCGTCCGTGCGAATCAGCTCCCGGAATTCCTCCCGGGTCACAAAGAGATAATCCACCCCCTCCG
>JAFWOX010000069.1 GCA_017545325.1 Oscillospiraceae bacterium
CTGGGCTTCCGCACGGTGGTCCTGGCCCGGGAGCTTACCCTGAAGGAGGTGGAATATGTCTGCTCGCACATCACCGCCCGGGCGGAGGCCTTCGTCCACGGGGCCCACTGCATGAGCGTGTCGGGGATGTGCTATCTCTCCGCCATGCTGGGGGGGCGCAGCGGCAACCGGGGCCTGTGCGCCCAGCCCTGCCGGCTGGACTGGCTGTGCGGCGGCGAGGGATACGCCCTGTCGCTGAAGGACATGTCCCTGCTGCCCCGGGTCCGGGAGATGGAGGAGGCCGGCGTGGGCATTTTCAAGATCGAGGGCCGGATGAAGCGACCCGAGTATGTGGCCGCGGCGGTCACCGCCTGCCGGAAGGCCATGGACGGGGAGCCCTACGACGCCGAGCAGCTCCGGGCGGTGTTCTCCCGCAGCGGCTTCACCGACGGCTACCTCACCGGCAAGCGGGACAAATCCATGTTCGGCTACCGGACGAAGGAGGACGTGACCGGGGCGGAGAAGACCTTCCGGGAGCTCTCGGCCCTGTATGAAAAGGAGACGCCCCTGGCGGCTGTGGACATGGCCTTTTCCATGGACGGACAGGGGAGCGCCCTCACCGTCTCCGACGCCGGGCGCAGCGTCACCGTGACCGGCCCCGTGCCGGAAGAAGCCCGGAACCGGCCCACGGACGCCGCCCTGGCGGAGAAGAACCTGACAAAGACCGGCGGCACGCCTTTCCGGGTGAGGAGCTTCACGGCGGATATCGCCCCGGGCCTCATACTCAGCGCCGCGGCGCTGAACGCCCTGCGCCGGGAGGCCCTGGACCGGCTGCTGACGCTCAGAGGCGCGGCAGCGCCATGGAAAAGGGTGGAGGGCCCCTTCGCGCCGCCCCTGCCCGCCCGGGAGCGGACCGGGGAGCCCGCCCTCTGGGCCCGGTTTTACGATCCGGAACAGATACCGGCGGAGGAAAGCTGCGAGAAGATCATCCTGCCGGTGGGCGTCCTGACCCCGGCGCTGATCGGCAGATACGGCGAGCGGCTCATCGGCGAGCTGCCCGCGGTCCTCTGGCCCGAGGACGAGGAGGCCTTTGAAAAGGAGCTGGCCGCCCTCCGGGACGCCGGGCTCCGGGAGGTCTGGGGGGAGAACATCTACGCCGTCCCCCTGGCGAGGCGCCTGGGGCTGAAACTCCACGGAGGAAGCGGGCTGAACGTGCTGAACACCCCGGCCCTGGAGCTCTACGAGGGGCAGGGGCTCAAGAGCGTCACCGCCTCCTTCGAGATGAGCATGAAGGACTTCAAGGCCCTGGGCGGCAGCGTTCCACTGGGGCTCATGGCCTACGGATCCCTGCCGCTGATGCGCTTTCGGAACTGCCCGGTCAGGGCCCGGATCGGCTGCGGAAAGTGCGGCGGCGCCGGGGGGCTCACCGACAGGAAGGGCGTGCGCTTCCCGGTGGAGTGCACGGGGAAGAAGTATTCCACCCTGCTCAACAGCGTGCCGCTGCATGTGGCGGAGCGGGATCTGCGGGGAGCGGACCACATCGTACTGTACTTCACCCGGGAGAC
>JAFWOX010000070.1 GCA_017545325.1 Oscillospiraceae bacterium
GGATATCCAAAGGCACGGCGCTGTCCATGGTGAGGCCCATGGCGGCGAATTCCGCCGCGTTGGCTTCCGCTGCCCGGTGGGTATAGATCACCGCGTCGATGCTCCCCAGCGCCACCGCCGGCAGGGCCAGGACGAAGAGGGGAAACAGGAGCGCCCCCCGGGCCTGCCGGGCGGGACAGCCCAGGGCCCGCATGATGGCGTATTCCTTCTTTTTCCGCAGGATATACAGGTAAACCGTGAGCAGCATCACCAGCACGGCGCTGACGCCGAAGGCGCAGAGCTTCACCAGGCCCAGGCTCCCCGCCTGGCTGAACTGCTCCCGCACCGCGGGCCAGCCACCGTCAAAGAAGTTCATGATATACCCGGCCTCCAGAAGACGGGGGATCACCTCGTCCCGGAAGGGGATGATGCTGTCCGCGTCGTCGATGGCGAAGGTAAGCTCCGTGGGCTTGTATGCATGGTTTTCCGTGTCCGCCGTCTCCGGCAGGAAGGACAGGGGAACCAGCACCGCGTTATCCCCGAAGGCCCAGAAGGATTCCTACGCGGGAAGGCGGTTCAGGCCGTTTTCCGCAAAGGTGCCCACAACGGTAAAATCCTGTTCCGTCCAGTTATCGGCATATCGCAGGGTGGAATAGGCTACGGCTCCCATGGGGGCGAACGGCTCCAGGAGCTTGTCCCCCAGCCGGAGGCGCAGGGTATCCCCCAGCTCCAGGCCCAAACGCTGGGCCAGGTTATCCGGGATAACGCACACCGGGTTATGCTCCAGGGAGTCCTCCCGGCTGAGCATCCGCCCACGGGTGGCCTGGACTGACCCTTCCTGATAGCGCTTGACGCCGTCCATGTCCTCCAGGTAGTGGATATCCAGGGTATACCGGTCCGCCTCCATGATCTCGATCATCTGCCGGACGCCCGCGAATTTCTCCGTTTCCAGGTAGTTCTCCGGCTCCCCCTCCAGGGGGTAGATATAGTCGCAGACCCCGTAGAGGGATTCGTCCCCCAGGTAGGTATAGTTGCTGAACGGGTTGGCGGCGCTTTCCTCCTCGCCGATTCCGCCGCTGGTGCCGTATATATCCACGGAGGCCACGAAGAGGTAACGCCGGCCCTTCTCCAGTCCCAGGATCGTATCCGCAGAGACCCAGTTCCGGGCGTATAACCCCACATCGGGAAGCATGCTGCCTTCACGCAGGTTGTTATCCGCTTTATCCGGAATGGTGGCAAATACTCTTATATACAGGCCCTTTTTGTTGATGTACAGCCGGTTCTGCTTCAGTTCCTCCTCATTGCCGGAGATGAGCTTCACATCCGTGAGCTTCAGGCTCGTATCCACTCCGCTGCCGGCAATAAGGGGCAGCACCAGTTTATGCAGGTCCGGTTCCGTTCCCTCATACGTGCCCTCCAGGACCACCCGTGAGGCATAATTGACCTTGGCGTAACAGCCCAGGGTGGAATAGTAGTAAAGTCTGCGGTAGTCTGACACGCCCTGGGTCATGTAATGCCGATCTATCCGGCTCACATAGGGCAGGGTGCTGAGTTCCTCCAGTTCCTCCGCCGTGAA
>JAFWOX010000071.1 GCA_017545325.1 Oscillospiraceae bacterium
CGCAAAAAGGGAAAGATAGTATACATGATCCTCCCGGTCCTCAAAAAGAACCTGCCTGCCGATCCCGCGAACGATCAGGTGCAGATATCCCGTCGGGCTCAGTTTTCGCGCCGTTCTTGCCATCGTCATCCCTCCCTATGCTGTTTTAAGGAGACCAGACGGGCAGGAATGTGTCAATTAGAACCGTCCCCATTGACACAGAACCGTCCCCAATGACACAAGGACGGGAGCTGCGGATTGCCACAACCGGTGACATCGGTCACCGGTTTCGCAATGACCGTTTCGATGGTCTGGTACTTTGTCTACAGTCTGAGCGGTTTTTGAAAAAAACCGTCTTTTATGCCTCGATCGCCCAGACCAGGGTGACGGTGTCCCGGGCCCGGATGTCATCCGGCTGAAAATCCATCTGGATGCTCTCCTCCACGCTGTTCCGGGCCAGCATGGCCTTGGCCATCCGGGGAGTCTCCAGGGCGGGCTCCGCCAGGGAATAGTCCACCTGGAGCAGAGCCCCCAGCTTCACCCCGGCGGCGGAGGCGAGGATCCCGGCCTTCCGGCGGGCGTCTCCCACCGCGGCCTCCAGCAGAGCGGCCTTGGCGCTCTCCGGATCCCGGAGGGCGTAGCTCAGGTGGAATTCCGGGTCCACGGGGGCGGCGGCCAGGGCGGCCAGGGTGCGGCCCAGACGGGCGTTATCCACGGGGAATTCCAGCTTCAGGGCCTGGGTGAAGCGATACCCCTTGAATTCCTGCCGCCAATGGCCCTTGTCATCCTGGACGGATTCATACTCCGCGTCCACGGAGAAATCCAGGGTCTTCAGGTCCTCCCGGGCGAAGCCCAGGGCGGCGATGGCCTCCCCCAGGGCGGCGGAATCCCGGGAGGCCCGGTTCAGGGCGTCGCTGTAGGCGGGCTCCAGGCCCCGGAGGGTGAGATCCACCCGGCAAAGATCCGGCTTCAGGCGCAGGAGCCCGGTCCCCGTGACCCGGATGCGGCGTTCTTCATTCATTGGGTTCTCCTTTCTGCGCGGGCTGGGTGAGCTCCGCGCTGCGGTTGGCCTTGAATACGTCCGCCACCTCGCTGATGGTGATGAAGGCCATGGGGTCCAGACGATTCACCAGATTTTTCATCTTGTTGATCTGAAAGCGGTTTACCACAAAATAGACGATGGTCTTGGGGCGGTTGGAAAAGCCCCCGGAGGCGGCCACCCGGGTGGTGCCGCATTCAAAGGTGCGGGACAGGGCGGCGCAGATCTCATCCGGCTTTTCCGTAACGATCATGGCGCATTTTTCCCGATCGACGCCTTCAACGATAAAGTCCACGGTTTTCAGGCCGGCCATATAGGTGACGATGGAATACAGGGGAAGGATCCAGCTGGAGAGGATGCAGCCGCAGAGGGTATACAGGACCAGGTTATAGGCCATAACGAAGGCGCCCACCGTGATCCCCAGGCGCCTGGCGAACAGCACGGCCAGGACCTCGATCCCGTCCATGGCGCCGCCGCCCCGCACGGCGAGGCCGCTTCCCACGCCGGAGATCATTCCCCCGAAAAGGGCGCAGAGCAGCAGATCCCGCCCGGCCATGGGAGAGGCGATATCCGTCTGGATGGGGAGCACGTCGGTGATCAGCCAGGCGGTCAGGGAATAGACGCCGACGGTATACAGGGAATACAGCGTGAAGAGCAGGCCCTCCGCTTGAGGCCGTAGAGAAACAGCGGCGTATTCAGCAGGACCAGAAACAGGGAGAGGGGGAGCCAGTCCGGAGTGAGCTGACCCAAAAGCATGGCGGTGCCGGAAATGCCGCTGTCATACAGCTGTACAGGGCTGAGAAAGAGGGTCACGCCGATGGCGTTCACCACCCCCGCAAGGGTGAGGATCAGCAGACTGCGCGGCTGAAACCCCGTGGGCCTGGGCAGCATTCGCCGGAGTTTTCTTCGCTTTATCCGGGGCGTTTTCTTTCGTTTCATTTCAGGTGAGTCCCTCCCGCATATGCAGGGCAAGCAGGCAGATATCGTCGTGCTGGGGACGATCCCCGGCGTAGGTCAGCAGCTCCGTCATGAGCCGCAGGGGCAGGTCCTCCACCCGCCGGACGGCAAGCCGCCGGAAGGCTTCCCGCAGCCGGGTCCTGCCGAAGGGTTCATCCAGGGGAGAGAGGGCGTCCGGCGCCCCGTCCGTATACTGGAGCAGGGTGTCCCCGGGACGGAGAGAGACCCGGTAAGTGGGGTAGCGGATATCCGCCTTCAGCCCCAGGGGCAGCTTCCTCTCCCCGGGCTCCAGCAGGCGGGTCTTGCCCTTCCGCAGCAGAATGGGGTCCTCGTGTCCCGCGCTGGCATACTCCAGCGCCCCCGTGGCCGGGTCCAGGCAGCCCATCCACACGGTGACGAACATGCCCATGGCGTTTTCCTCCCGGAGACGGGCTCCGGCATAGGTCAGCACCTCCCCGGGGCTTCCCCCCAGGTTCAGGGCGCGCTCCTTCAGCACGGCCTTGGCGTTCATCATGAACAGGGCGGCGCTGATCCCCTTATCGGATACATCCGCCACGGTGAAGGCAAGGCGTCCGTCCGGCAGACGGTAGGCGTCGTAGAAGTCCCCGCCCATGGTGCGGGTGGGCCGGACCATGGCGTCCAGGGTGAAGGGCTGCCCCCGCTCCAGGGGGGTCAGCTCCGGCAGGATATCCCGCTGGATCTCCCCCGCCACATCCAGCTCCGCCTCCAGGGCCTCCCGTTCCGCCTGGAGACCGTAGCTCTCCAGGCTTTTGCCCGCAAAGGCGGAGACCACGCTGAGGAGACGGACGTCCTCCTCCGTGAACAGGGCGGGCTTCCCATCCTCCGTCAGACGGTTGATGCACTGATATGCCCCGATCACCTCGCTGCGGCTGTTCAGCAGGGGGACCGTCAGCAGGGAGCGGGTGCGGTAGCCGGTCTGCCGGTCCACCGCCGGATTGAAGCGCCGGTCCGCATAGACGTCGTCGATGCGCTGCACCTGACCGGAGCGGACGGTTTCCGCCACCAGGCCGTAGGTATCCGGCAGGGTGAGCCGGCCGGAGGAGGATGCCGCCAGGGTCCAGAGTCTGCCGGCGGGCTTATCCCAGAACCAGAAGGATACCCGGTCGCAGCTCACCAGCTCCCGGGTGAGGGCCGTGAGCAGGTCCAGCACCGCCGGGAGGCGGGTCTCGGTACACAGACGGCTCATGGTCCCGGTGATGCTGCTGAGCCGACGGAAGGCCAGGGCCGATCCTTTCATTCCGGATTACCCGCCTTCACTACGGCCTTGGTCTCCCAGATCCCCGTGCGGAAGCGGAGCCACACCACCACAAAGCCGAAGGCCCAGCCGATGGGGTTCGCGTAGTACAGGGAGGGGAAGCCGAGATGGAAGCCATAGTTGAAGAGATAGGTGGCCGCCACCCGCACCGCCAGAACGGAGAGGGTGACGCAGGCCGCCGCCAGCACGTCCCCGGAGCCGGTGAGAATGCCGGCGGAGGACATATACAGGGCGAAGATAACGAAGAAGGGGGAGATGAAGCGCAGGTGCTGAATGCCCAGGGTCAGGGCTTCCCCCTCCACTCCGAAGATGCTCACCAGGGGCTTGGCGAAGACCCAGAGGATCAGGGAGATGATCAGGGCGGCGGGCACCAGGATATACCGGGCGTGCTTTCGCCCCGTGCGCACCCGGTCGAACCGCCCCGCCCCCACGTTCTGCCCCGTGAAGGTAGCGATGCCGTTATTCATGCCCTGGACGGGGATGAACATATAGTTCTCGATCCGCCCCGCCGCGGTGTTGGCCGCCAGGGCGACGGTGCCCAGGTCGTTCACCACCCGCTGGATGAGGACGTTGCCCCCGGAGACGATGCACATCTGCACCATGGTGGGGACGCCCAGTCTCAGGATCTGCCTGCAGCAGGAGCCGATGAAGCGGAATTCTCCCTTTCCAAAGCGGAAGAATTCATACCGCCGGTTCATATAGACGAGGCTCACCGCCGCGCTGACCCCCTGGGCGATGACGGTGGCGATGGCCGTGCCCTCCACCCCCCAATGGAAGACGATGACGAAGACCAGGTCCAGCACGATATTCACCACGCTGGAGATGCACAGGAAGAAGAGCGTCGCCTTGGAGTCCCCCACGCTGCGGAGCGCGCCCGCGGAGACGTTATACACGAACTGGAACACCAGGCCGAGGCAGTAAATGCGGAAGTAGCCCGCCGCCATATCCAGGATCGCCTCCGGGGCGGCCAGAGCCCGGAGCAGAGGCCGGGCGAGGCAGAAGCCCAGGATGGAGATCAGCAGGCCCAGGCCCGCCAGGAGGCAGAAGGCGGTAGACAGGTTTTTCCGCAGCTCCTCCATGCGCTTGGCGCCGAAGAACTGGGCGAAGATGACGCCGGAGCCGTTGGTGAGGCCCACGGCGAAGGAAACGGCGAACATGGTGAGGGCGGAGCAGGTACCCACCGCCCCCAGGGCGGTCTCCCCCAGCTTCTGGCCTACCACCACGCTGTCCACAGTATTGTAGAGCTGCTGCAGCACCAGCCCGCCCATGATGGGCAGGGCGAAGGCCAGGATATGGTTTCCCTCCCGGCCGACCGTCATATCTCTTGCCATGGCTCAGCTCCCCGAAATCACCACGTTCCGGAAGACCACCCAGGGCAGGACATAGCTGCCGGAGCAGACCAGCTCCGCGGAGACGCCCCCCACGTTTTTCAGCATGTCCGCCAGGTTGCCGGAGATCATGGTCTCGTTCACGCCCTTGCCCAGCCTGCCGTTCCGGATGCGGAAGCTGTTTTTCGCAACGCCGGAGAAGTCCCCGTTGGGGGAGGGCTCGCCGCCGGAGAAGCGGCCCACCAGGAGGCCGTCCTCAATGCTTCCGATCAGCTCCTCCAGGCTCTTGTCCCCCGGCTCCATCACCAGGCAGGAGTCCCCGTTCAGGGCCCTGGGGAGGCCGGTGCGGTTCGCCCCGTAGAGGGAGAGGGCGAAGCTTTTCAGGATCCCGTCCTTCAGCCAGTCATAGTCCCGGGAAAGGAAGCCCTCCCCGGTGTACTTCTCTCCGCCGCAGATGCGCTCGTCCGAGGGCTTGACCCGAACGGTGAGACCGGGGGAGGCGACGGCCTGCTCCAGCTTGTTTTTCCAGGGGCTGGTGCCGTTGATCAGGGCCTGGTCGCCGCAGAAGAGCTCCCCCGCCGTGCCGAAAAACTCCATCAGCAGGTCCGGATGCACCAGGATATCTCCCATATGCGTCCCCTGGGTGAGCTCCGCGTCCAGGCTCCGCTCCGCGCTTTCCAGGTCGTTGGCCAGGGCGCCCAGGGCCAGGAAGGGCTTTTCCAGATCCGGGACGGTGACGCCGCTGCCGAAGAAGCTGGTGGCCCGGTCCCCCTCATGGCCGGAGAACGTCAGCGACGCGCTGTAATACCCCTCGGTATTGGAAAACCGCGAGCCGACGGTATTGAGATAGACCTCCCGGGTGAGCCGGTGCTCCGTGATCATTTCCTCCACGATGACCCGGGGATATTCCTTTGCGATGCTCTCCAGCAGCTCCCTGGAGCGTTCAAAGAGCCGGTCTGCGTCCGCGGCGGGACTGCCGGAGGAAAAGTCCCCGGTCTCCGGAGCGGGAGCCAGATCCCAGGCCGGGTCGGCTTCCCCGGAGGCGGCCACGGCCATGCATTCCTCCGCCGCCTGGCGGATGGCGTCTGCATCCAGCCGGTTCACCTTGGCGGTGCCCCGTTTTCCTTCCCGGATGGCGGTGAGGCTGAGCTCCCGGTCCAGCAGGCTGCGCATGAGGGTGAATTCTCCCCCCAGGGCGTTCAGCTCCACGGTCTCGCTGTCCTGCGCCCGTACGCCGGCCTTTTCCGCCCCCAGGGCGGTGAGGGCGTCCAGCGCGGTCTGTGCCGCGGCGAAAAGCTTATCCATCCCTCATCGACCTCCTATCGTCAGCTGGCAGCGCAGGGCGGGACCGCCCAGGCCCACGGCCATGGGCTGCTTTTTGCCGCAGAAACCGCTGCTCTCCCAGACCACCTTGTCCGAGACCCTGTCCACGGTCTTCAGCATATCGAAGGCCACGCCGGAGATGGTGGTATCCAGTATGGCTTTCCCCAGCTTGCCCTTTTTGATCTCATAGCCCAGGGTGACGCCGAACATGAATTCCCCGGTGGTGTCCGCCTGGCCGTTATTGGTGCTCACCAGGTAGTACCCCTCCTCCAGGTCGGCGATCATGTCCTCCAGCTTATCCTTGCCGGGGTGCACCGCCGTGTTCCGCATGCGGATGAGGGGCTCGTCGGAGAAGGAGTAGGCCCGGGCGTTGCCCCGGGGCTCCGCGCCGAAGCGCCGGGCGCTCTCCCGATCATGCATGAAGCCCACCAGGACGCCGTCCTTGATCAGAGGGGCGTCCTCCGCCTTCACGCCCTCGTCGTCGCAGTATACCGGCAGGGGGGCCGTCTCCCCGAAGGCCTCATAGGCGAAGTCCGTCATGCTCACCAGGGGAGAGGCCACGACCTTGCCCAGATTGGGGCCGCCCACGCTGCCCCCGATCACCAGGTCCGCCTCCACCGTATGGCCCACGGCCTCGTGGGCCAGCATGCCGCTGAGCTCGCCCCCCAGGATGCAGGTGCATTTCCCCGCCTTGGCGTAGACACCCTCCCGCTTCTCCATGAGCTGCCGGTGGAGCAGCTCCACCTCGCCCCGCAGGGCGGCGGGATCGCCGAACCGGTCGGCAAAGCCTCCGAAGCCGCCGAAGGTTTTGAACAGCTCCACGGGAGCGCCCTCGTCGGTCTCGGCGGTGAGGATGACGTAGACATAACAGCGGGGGATGGCGGTATGGGCCTCCGCCCCGTCCCCGGTGAGGAGATGCTTTTCCGTGCTGTCGCAGGATACCACCAGCCGGCGGCTGGTGAGATGGGGAAGGCCGGCCATCCAGGCGTCCAGCTCCCGGAGGTAATCCAGGTAGGCCTTCTGCTCCGCGTCGATCCAGGAGGTGCCCGGGGCGATCACGGCGCGGGGGACGGCCTTCCTGGCCGCCTTGCCCTTGTTCAGGTGCCGGTCCAGCACGGCGGCGTTGTCCTCTGCGCTCTTCAGCACCCGGCGCAGGGCGTCCTCGTTCACCTCCGGCATGGAGGCAAAGCCGTAGGAGCCGCCCCGGCAGACCCGGGCGGATACGCCGCTCACCTCGCTGCGCAGGTTGACCACCGGGGTGCCGGACAGGAGGACGACCCGCCGGTCCCGGTTCAGCTGAGCCCGCAGCTCCCCCTGCTCCCCGGAGGGGATCAGGGACGAAAAGCCGCGGGGAATTTCCAGATCCATAGTACGATTATCCTTTCTTGAAAGACTTGCGGGGTCGGCTCAGCTATTTCCCGCAGGCAATTTCGATCCCCCGGTTGAGGTGGGGAACGGTAAAATCCGGCACATGGCCGCCGGGCCCTTCCTCATAGACGTAATCCGGCCAGGCCAGCTTTTCCATCAGGGTCCGGAAATCCCGGTTCACGGGATAGAGGAAGTCCTCCGTGCCCACCGCCTGGTAGAGCTTCGGCAGGGGCCTGCCGCTGTTCCTCAGCCGCTCTGCCGCCGCCCAGGGGTCGTGGCTGCTCCCGGCAACCCGGCTCAGGTCTCCGAAGAGGCTCTCGAAGTAGCCCCGGCTGAAGCCGTCGGAGCCCGTTTCCGCCCGGCGCTCCACATCCCGGGTGATCAGGGCGCTGCTGACGCCCAGAATATGGCCGAAGGTCTCGGGATACCTGAGGCCGTTGAGAATGGCCCCATAGCCCCCCATGGAGACGCCGCCGATGAAGGTATCCTCCCGCCTGCGGGACAGGGGGAAGATGTTCCGGGTGTACTCCACCAGCTCCCTGCCCACGTACTCTCCCCAGCGGAAGCCGAACCAGTCCTCGTCGTCCGTATAGAAGTGGTTCTCCCCATCGGGCATGATGATGGCCAGGTTATGCAGGGCAGAGACGCCGCCCAGGGAGGAGGCGGTGAGCCAGAAGCTGCTGCTCCCCGTGACGCCGTGGAGGAGGTAGAGCGCCTTGATGGGCTCCTCCCTGGGCATGGCGGGACCGAAGCGGTCCGTGGGCAGAAGGACGTTGAAGCTCACCTGCCGGGTGAGGCATTCGCTCATAAAGCTCGCTTGGATCAGCGCCATCAGTTCTCCCTCCATTCCGGAGCCAGGTACTGTTCATCCCGCAGCTCCACCCACATGGGATTCTTCCATTGTCCGGCGGGCTGCTTCCAGCCGCAGAGCTCCAGGCCCCGGGGCAGCGCCCAGCGCCAGAAGGCCCATTCATGGCTCCCCGGCCCCTCCTCGTAGGTATGGGGGAAGCCCAGGGAATCCAGAAAGCGGTGATACTCCCGGTTCTTTACCACCAGCTGATCGTTGTACCCGCAGCTCTGATACAGATGGGGCAGGGGAAGACCCGCCTTCAGCAGCTTTTTCGCCAGGTATTCCGGGTTGCCGGGATTCGTGTCCCAGTCCGCCGGATCCCCGTACATGGCCCTGAACCGGGCTTCCGTAGCCTTGTCCGCGATGGTTTCCGGGCCCATGAAGCCCCCGCTGAGGGCCAGGGCATGGCCGAAGGTCTCCGGGTAGCGGAGGGCGGTGACCAGGGCGCCGTAGCCCCCCATGCTCAGCCCGGCCACGGCGGTATCCTCCCGCCTGTCCGACAGGGGAAAGCTCTTCCGGGTGAAGTCCACCAGCTCCTTCCCCACATACTCCCCATAGCGGGAGCCGCTGAGGGGCTGGTCCATATAGGCGCTGTTCTCCCCCGAGGGCATGACGATGGCGCAGTCATACTGCCGGCTCCAGCCCACCACGTCCGTATTCAGCAGCCAGTCCGTATGGTCGCCCCGGAAGCCGTTCAGGAGGTACAGGGTGCGGCAGGTTTCCCCCGCCTTCCGGCCCATGCGGTCCGGCAGCAGCACGTTGACGGGCACCGTGTGCAGCAGGCTGGAGGAAAAGAAGCTCACTTGAAACCAGGCCAATCTGCTCATCCTTTCTTTGATCGCATTCTGTAATATACAATTTACCATATTAGCGCAAGCAGGACAAGGGGTTCCGCGGCCGGCGGGCGGAGGGACACGCCCATTCATGATGCGTTTCGCATCATGAATAAACCCAGAGCTTGCCCGCGGGGCCGTTCCCCGCCGGGTCCCGCCTTTTCCCCTCTCCCCGACCTGGCCGCTCCCCGGGCTTGTAATCTCTGCCAATCCCTGATAAAATCCGGGAGAAAGGATGTGACCCTGATGCCGGATATGGAAAAACTGGGCAAGCTGGCGGAGGAATACGGCTTCACCGCCTGGGGCGAGCTGGATATGAAGACCCTGGAATTCAAGCCGGAGGTCCGGGATATGTGCAAGGCCAATACCTGCGGCCAGTGGGACCGGACCTGGGCCTGTCCCCCCGCCTGCGGAACCCTGGAGGAGATGCGGGAGCGGGTGGAGAAATACCGCAGCGGCTTCCTGGTGCAGACCGTGGGCCAGATGGAGGACAGCTTCGATATCGAGACCATGATGGAGACCGCGGCGAACCACAAGAAGAACTTCGACGCCCTCTGGGACGAGCTGAAAAAGGCGTATCCCGGCCTGATGGCCATGGGCACCGGCGGCTGCAGCCGCTGCGCGAAGTGCACCTATCCCGACGCCCCCTGCCGCTTTCCGGACAAGCTCTGCCCCTCCATGGAGGGCTGCGGCCTGGTGGTGAACGAGGTATGCACCGCCAACGGCCTGAAATACAACCACGGAAAGGACACCATCTGCTACACCGGCTGCTTCCTGCTGGAGTAAAGGAGGACGCCTGCCGGGGAATTTCCGCATCCCGCCCCCGGTCCGGGGACGAGGGTATGTCAGGAAAAAAGAGACCCGCCCGGGGAGCGCCGAAGGGCGCACCCGGACGGGCTGTTCTTTGCCTGGGATCGGAGGAGCTCTGCCCGGAGCCTCAGACGTTGGGGATGGGATAGAACCGGTTGACCTGGCCCCAGAGCTTGGCCTTGTGGTAGCCCAGGTTGACGACTTCAAAGAACTTATCGATGTTCGCCAGGGGAGTTGCGGCGGTGATGTCGCAGCCGGAGGAGATCATAAAGTTCTCGAAGACCATGCACTTCCGCAGGAGGGCCTGGGTATCCAAGGCCATCTTATCGGTGCTGTCGCACATGAAGACGGCGGAGGGGCTGATGTTGCCCATGACGATCACATCCCTGGGCAGGGCGTTGAGCAGCTGCCACATATCCGCCTTATCGCCGAAATGGAACATCTTCGCCCCGGTGGCGACGACGCCGTCCACCTTCTTCTCGATGGCGTTGGAGCAGTTATGATAGCAGAAGACGAAATCCCGGTCCTGCAGCTCGTCGATGATCCGGCGCACATATCGGGAGGAGAATTCCTGCATGGGGCCGGGGGACATGAGGCCGGCCAGCGGCTCCGCCATGATGACCCCGTTGGCGCCCATCTCCTTCATGGCCCGGATATATTTCAGCAGGAACTGAGTGCATTTTTCCAGTACGGAATGGACGAGCTCGGGCTCCTCGTAGGTCAGGAGCAGGATCTCGTTCACATCCATCAGACGGCCCGCCATGGAGAAGGGGCCGGTGCAGTTGGCAAATACTGGCCGGTCGGTCACCAGGGTCAGGCATTTGCCCAGGGCCCGGAGGACCTTGCCCGTTCTCCCCGCGCCCAGCGCCGGGACCTCCAAAGCATCGGCTTCCTCCTGGGTGGAGATGAGCTGCCCGGTGATGGTAGGGATATCGTCGGTATGGTAGGTGCATTTCGCGCCGAAGGCTTCCGCCTCCACAGACAGGTCCATATACGTGGTGGCGAAGGGCATGTTGTACCGGTCCGCGATCAGGCGGACCCCCAGGGCCATTTCGCTGGAGGAATTCACCAGCCGGTCCACCGTGATGAACAGCTGCTGTACGGCGGGATAGGATAGGAGGGGCATGGCTTTTTTGTTCTGCGTCGCGATCTGCTCGCGGATCCAGAGGTCCATATTCATGGTCATCATCTCCCTGTCATAATGGAATCTTCTCTCTGAGCACAGTATAACAGATGCGGGAGGAAAAGCCAACGGCGTTTCCCAAAAGTCACGGCTCTTCCGCCCCTCCTTCGGATCGGGGGCCGCGCAGCCGCGTATTGACACGGCGGGCGGAGAAGGATACAATCGGCGCGGTAAAACGGTAAAGCGCAGCCTGCGCTGCACCGCCGGAGGAGGATGCGGGAAGCTTTGAAGGGGAGAACGGTCAAACAGGCTTTTTTGAAATCGGTCCCCGTGATGGCGGGCTATCTTGTGCTGGGGATCGGCTTCGGCGTGCTGATGCATAACGCCGGGTACGGCCTCCTGTGGGTCCTCGCCATGAGCATGCTGATCTATGCCGGATCCATGCAGTATGTGGGCGTGGGGCTGCTCTCCGGCGGGGCCGCGGTGATCACCGCGATCCTGACGACCATCATGGTAAACGCCCGCCATCTGTTCTACAGCATTTCCATGATCCGGCTCTATCGGGATGCCGGAAGGTATAAGCCGTACCTGATCTTTGCCCTGACGGACGAGACCTATTCCCTGCTGTGCGGAGGGGAGGCTCCCAGTCCGGAGGAGGCTGACCTCTACCGGTTTCTGGTCTCCCTGTTCAACCATAGCTACTGGGTGCTCGGCAGCGTTCTGGGGGGTCTGCTGGGCGCGGCGCTCCCCTTTTCCACGGAGGGGATCGAATTCAGCATGACGGCGCTGTTCCTGGCGTCCTTCGCGGAGCAATGGGGCAGGAGGGGGAACCGGATCCCCGCGGCTGCGGGACTGATCGGTACGCTTCTTTCTCTGGTGGTCTTCGGCCCGGAGCGGTTCCTGATCCTGGCCATGCTGCTGATCACCCTGGTCCTGACGCTGCTCCGCGGACGCCTGGGGGACAGGGGGGCGGAAGCATGAACAGCCCGGGTCATTCCGCGGTCCTGGTGGCCGTCATGTCCGCCGGCACGATCCTTCTCCGCTTTTTGCCCTTCCTCCTTTTCCGGAAACGGGTACCCTCGTACGTCCTCTATCTGGGAAAGGTGCTGCCTCCCGCCATGATCGGGCTGCTGGTGATCTACTGCCTCAGGAATACGGCGATCCTCGCCGCGCCCTTCGGGATACCGGAGCTCATCGGGGTGCTGTCGGTCCTGGGGCTGCAGATATGGAAGCATAATTCCCTGCTGAGTATCCTGGCGGGGACGGGGATCTATATGCTGCTGGTGCAGACGGTATTCTGAGGCGGGAGACGGGCGGCGCCGGCATAAAAAGGGAGGGGAAGCGATGGAAGCCATGATCGAAGAGCTCCGGGAGGAACTGTTCCGGCTGCGGGACGGGGAATACCGGGATTTTCAGCGAAAGCTCATCCCGACGGTGGAGCCGGAGGCCTTCATCGGGGTGCGCACGCCGGCGCTGCGGCGCTTTGCCCGGGAGCTGATGAGGCGGGGGGAGGCTGACCCGTTTCTGGATGCGCTGCCCCACCGGTATTTCGATGAGAATCAGCTGCATGCGTTTATCCTGTCGGAAATGAAGGATTATGGGCGATGCCTGGAGGAGGTCGACCGCTTCCTGCCGTATATCGATAACTGGGCTACCTGCGACCAGCTCTCCCCGAAGGTCTTTGCCCGGCGCCGGGGGGAGCTGACCGCGCCCATCCGGGCGTGGATCCGGTCCGGGCAGACCTATGCGGTCCGCTTCGGGATCGGGATGCTCATGCAGCATTTCCTGGACGAGGACTTTGATCCGGCTTACCCGGAGATGGTGGCGGAGCTCCGGTCGGAGGAATACTATGTGAACATGATGATCGCCTGGTATTTTGCCACGGCCCTGGCGAAGCGGTATGAGGACGCGCTCCCCTTCCTGGAGGAGAAGCGGCTGGCCCCCTGGACCCATAACAAGGCGATCCGGAAGGCGCTGGAGAGTTACCGGATCGGGCCGGAGCAGAAGGCGTATCTGCGGAGGCTGAAAATCGATGCGGAACGGGTGTGACGCGGCCCCGCCGGGCTTTGTCCTCCTGAGCGAGGCCGTTCCGGATGCGCTCCTGGAGCTCCGGTATTTCTCCGGCGATAATTTCGTGGGGGAACGGATCAAGGGGTATGAGGAGCCCGCCGCGCTGCTGACCGGGGAGGCCGCCGCCGCGCTGAAGGGGGCGAGCGACGAGCTGCTCCCCCGGGGGTATCGGCTGAAGATCTTCGACGCTTACCGGCCCCGGATGGCTGTGGACCATTTCCTGAGCTGGGCAAAGGATCCCTCGGATACCCGGATGAAGGCGATCTACTACCCGGAGCTGGATAAAGCGGAGCTTTTCGCCCGGGGGTATATCGCGGAACGCTCCGCGCACAGCCGGGGCAGCACCGTGGATCTGACCCTCGTTGATCTGCGCTCGGGGCGGGAGGCGGACATGGGCGGGCCCTTCGACTATTTCGGCCCCCTCAGCCGCCCGGATTATCCGGATATTTCGCCGGAGCAGCATGCCAACCGCATGCTGCTGCGGGAGGTCATGCTGGCCCACGGCTTCCTGCCCCTGGAGGAGGAATGGTGGCACTTCACCCTGGCGAATGAACCCTGGCCCGATACCTATTTCACCTTCCCGGTGAGAAACAAAGCGGCAGCAGATGGATAGGCCTTCTGTCCATCTGCTGCATTTTTCTGCCCTTGGTATTTCAGCGGGGATATTCCGTGCAGAGCAGGCGGTATGGCGCCTCGTCCTCCTCTATGGCGGGGAAGCGGCCTACCGGCGGCTGGAAGCGGTTGTCCGTCCTGTCGTCGTTGACCTGGCTGACCTCCCCCAGCAGGACGTTCCCGGAGCCGGGCAGCACGGAGAAATCATGGTAGAGCAGGGGATAGATATGGATGCTCTCCCCAGGCCTCAGGGCCACCTGGGTCCCGGCGGGCACGGTGAAATGCCGTCCGTCGGAGATGACCGCTACGGAGGAAGTCCGGTCGATCCCCTCGTCGGGGAGGGAGCGATAGACCCGGATCAGCACCGTGCCCCCGCCCCGGTTGATGATGTCCTCGCTTTTCTTCCAGTGGAAGTGGTTGGGGGCATACTGTCCCTCCCGCAGGTACAGGAGCTTTTCCGCATAGACCTGGGGGTATTTTTCCGGCATGGCCCGGCACCCGTTCCGCAGGGTGATGAGGGAAAAGCCGAAGCGGCTGAAATCTCCCTGGCCATAGTCGGTGATATCCCAGCCCAGGCCGCAGTCCCTGATCTCGTCATATTCCGGCCCCAGGCTCCGCCAGGCCTCCGGCGTAAAGGAGCAGAAGGGGGGCAGAGGATACTGCAGCTTCCGGCAGAAATCCTCCATCTCCCGCAGGGCGGCGTTGATCTCGCTTCGTTTCATAGAAATTCCTCCTAATAAATATGCGGCCGGGCGCAGACGGTGTATAAGCTCTCCTGCGTGATCGGGCGTGAGATGGAAGATCTGCTGGAAAGACCGATGGGATGAAGGTATCTCACTGTGAGTTTAGAAAGGCGCACATATTTTCCTCTATGGTCTCCAACATGCAGCTATCGGCTGCACGGTCATGTGAAATCTCTTGCTCGAATCAGCGAGCTTCCATTATTGAATGATTTGGTCATCCCTGGGATGCATCTTTGCAAAGTGGAGTGCATCTCGACAAACTGAAATTTGTCGGCAAATCATAAAACGATAATCACGAGATTCACCACGTGATGGACAGACTATCTCCTGCGTCCTTCTCTGTGAAAGAAGTATCCAAGGTTGATTCTGACCTCTCTGCGGCCGATATCATTGTTCGTATAGCAGCAGGTGTCAAAGCCGATCAGTTCAAACCCCTGATGAAGATAGAATCCGATGGCGTTTGTATTGCAGGATTGCGTCTCCAGGATGACGGCGCGTCTTTTTTGACGGAGAGCAGTTTCCTTTGCCTTGTCCATCAGCCTTTTTCCGATACCTTTTCCCCGAAGCGCTTCGCTTACCCATAATTCGGTCACCATGAGTCTGTTTGACCACTCTTCGGGGCAGACTTCTATACAAGCCAGCATTTCACCAGCATCACTCACTACGCCGAAGGCTTCCGCCCCTTCCCAATGATCGGCATATAGTGAATCCGGGAAATCATACTCCTCCGGCGAATGAACAATCTCCTTTTCCGCCGGTTTCCTGACAAGGGAGACTGTGCATCTTTCATGGGTCAACGGGCTCAACTCAAAGTCATAATAGCTGTCGCTTCTTGTGGTCAACGGAATGGCCGTGCCTTTCCACCGTTCCTTTGGCAATGCGATTATTTCATAAGGCATGTTCAGTTACTCACCTCAATACCGATTTACTGTTTTGCCTCTATATACTCCAGCAAAGCAGTGTATTCTCGCAGGTATGATCCTCGTTTTTCTTCGCTGACGTCTGCATAGTCCTGATGGCGGGAGAACATTTCCACGGCGTCCCGCAGTGCAATCCATTGAGGCTCAAGACCGCGTTTCAATTCCGCTTCTGTCAGATTCATCTGTCCCTTGCCTGTTACTTCGCAAACAAAGTAATGGCTGA
>JAFWOX010000072.1 GCA_017545325.1 Oscillospiraceae bacterium
GCCGTCCGGCGCTGCAAGCAGCGCCGGACGGCGTTTTCACGCCATTCTACCGTTGGTCGGTTGACCGCTCCGGCCCTGAGCGGCTACACTGTCGGCGAGGTGATGCAAATGGAAAAAGCGCAATTCGGTTCCTTTGTGGCGGAAAACCGCAAAAGCCTGGGCCTCACCCAGAAGGACCTGGCGGAAAAGCTTCATGTGACGGACAAGGCGGTGAGCAAATGGGAGCGGGGACTGAGCTACCCGGACGTGACCCTGCTGGAACCGCTGGGAAAGGTCTTCGGCCTGGGGGTGACGGAGCTGGTGGCCTGCCGCCGGGAATCCGGGCGCGAGGCGCAGGAGGTGCGGAGCCTGCTGGAGATCTCCGGGGAGAACGTCCGGCGGGAGCGGACCCGTCGGATACACTGGACGGTGGTCCTGGGGATCCTGCTGCTGGCAGCCCTCACCGCCCTGGGGGTGCTGATCTCCCGAGGCACGGTGCGGGAGACCGGCAGTCTGTCTATCCTCTACCGGGAGGAGCAGGGGAACGACCTGCTCCTCTATACGGAGAAGGAGGGGCATCTGCTGCGGCTCAGCTACGCCGGCGCGGACCGGGACGACCTGATCCTGCGGCTGGAGGACGGGTATGAGCTGCAGGGGGACTACCGCTGGGACCGGCGCAGCTACAAGGGCACGCTCCTGAGCTGGCAGCCCGGAGGCATCCCCATAGGGACCCCCATGGACGAGGTGGGCTCCGCCACGGACCTGTACGCATACGACGGAGATGCCCTGTTCGGGTATCCCCGGGTGTTGGTGAAGCTCCTGTCCCGGCAGCCGAACCCCTGGGGAAAGGGGTATCTCTCCACCTACATGTTCTTTAAGGGCGACGACTCCCGGGACTGGTACCTCCACGCGGATCTCGAGCTGGTGCGGGCCGTGCGCTGCCTGGGCTGCGCGGATTACGGGGACGCAGGCTACCGCACGGCGGACTGGGACGGGGACGGGGTGCGGGAGCTCCTCGTCCGCACCCCATGGCCGGAAAAGCCCTGCATCGTGTACGATTGGACGGAGGGTACCGTAAGCGAGACCTGGCTGGACGAGCTGCCGGAAACCATGGTGGGACCGCAGAAATAAGACCGGCTTTTCCCCCTGACCCGCCCGCGCCCTTGACGAATCCCCCACCCTGTGCTAAAGTCAGCCTATCGAAATCATCGGCATTGGGAATGAGGGTGCGATATGACGACCTATCTGGGATTGCAGGATGCGGTGGCCGCCTTTACGGGCCATCTTCTGGCGGCCATGTTCCCCAACTGCTTCGGGGCGGAGCCCCCGGCGGGGGACTGGGAGGAAAAGGTGCGGCTGGAGCGGGCTCTGGGCCGCACCGAGCTGCTTCGGGCCATGAGCTACGTCTCCGGGGGGCCGAAGAAATCCGCCGCCTGGGCGGACGCTCTGGAGGCAAAGCTGCCGGAGATCCAGCGGCTCATCCAGTCGGACGTACAGGCGGCCTATGAAGGGGACCCCGCCGCCAGGAGCCAGGAGGAGGTCATTCTGGCCTACCCCGCCTTCGTCGCCATCAGCACCTACCGGCTGGCCCATGAGCTGTACTGCCTGGGGGTGCCCATCGTCCCCCGGGTGATGACGGAGCAGGCCCACAGCGCCACGGGCATCGATATCCACCCCGGGGCAGCCATCGGCCCCTACTTCTTCATCGACCACGGTACCGGCGTGGTCATCGGGGAGACCACCACCATCGGGGAGCATGTGAAGCTGTACCAGCACGTCACCCTGGGCGCCAAGAGCTTCGCCGTGGCGGAGGACGGCAGCCTGGTCAAGGGCGGCAAGCGCCATCCGGATATCGGCAGCAATGTGGTGATCTACGCCGGGGCCACCATTCTGGGCGGCAACGTGCGCATCGGAGACGGAGCCGTCATCGGCGGCAACACCTGGGTCACCTCCTCCGTAGAGCCGGGGGAGACCGTCACCCTGTCCGGACAGAGGCGGAAAAAGCGGGATTGACCGAAAAACAGGGGGGCAGCCGGTCCGGCTGCCCCTTTGCGTATTGACGGCATAGGGAAATATGGAAAGGAGGGAACCGGATGGCCGTTCAGACCACCGCCGTGATGATCCAGAGCCTGTGCGTGCCTTGCCGCAACCGCTGCAGGTACTGCCTTCTGTCCTGGGACGGCAGAACGGAGGGCGCGCCGTGGGACCGCAGCGTCCGGCTGGCGCGGCGGTTCCGCGAGGAGCTTCGGCTGCAGAGGCCGGGGGTCAGCACCTACTTTACCTTCGGTTATTCCATGGAGCATCCGGACCTGCGGGAGGCGCTCCGCACCCTTCGGAGTCTGGGCAGCCCCATGGCGGAGTTCCTCCAGTGCGACGGCATGAAGATGCGCAGCGAGGAGGAATGCGCCGGGCTGATGACCCTGCTCCGGGAGGAGGGGGTCCGGGAGCTGAACTTCACGGTTTACGGACCGCCCGCCTATCACGACGCCTTTGCGGGCCGGAAGGGAGATCACGCGCTTCTTCTGCGCATGATGCGCGCCGCAAAAAGGGAAGGGATCCCCTTCGATACGGGGATCCCCCTCACCCGGGAGAACATCGGCCGGACGGAGGAGACGGTGCGCACGC
>JAFWOX010000073.1 GCA_017545325.1 Oscillospiraceae bacterium
AGCGGGCCCTTCTCATCGATACCGGCTACGGGCTGGAGGATGTAGCCGCCTGTGTGCGCACGCTTACTTCCCGTCCCGTGGACGTCCTCCTGACCCACGGCCATCATGACCATGCCCTGGGCGCCCGCTGGTTTTCCTCCGTGCGCATGTTCCCGGAGGACCTGGAGGTTTACCGCCTCCGCACCGGCCGGGAGCAGCGGGAAAAGGTCCTGGCCCAGGCAAAGGCCAAGGGCCTGGAGGCGCCGGCGGACTTCCTGTCCTTCCCCTTCCGGGATCCGGAACCCCTGGCCCCGGAGGGCAGCCTTGGGCGTTTCCCCTGCCTGCGCTGTGACCTGGGCGGCCGGGAGGTTTTCCTCCTGCTGGTTCCCGCCCATACGCCCGGCAGCCTGGTGGCCTATGTGCCGGACCAGCGGCTCCTGCTGACCGGGGACGACTGGAACCCCTGCACCTGGGTCTGGTTCCCGGAATCCCTGAGCGTGTATACCTGGCATCAGAACATGCAGGACCTGCTGCCGGCCCTGGCGCAGGCCTTCGGCACGGGCATCGCCCATGTGCTCTGCTCCCACCAGCCGAACCTCCGTCCCGCGTCGGAGCTGGAGGAATACCTCCGCTTCATGTCACCGGAGCGCCTGGAAAGCGCCCCGCCGGTGGAGATGAACAGCCCCATCCGCACCCGCCAGGCTGCGGATCCGGACCGGGACTGGGTCCTGGTCTTTGATGCCGATAAAGCATAACATGTTTTTACAGAAGAACGGCCCCTTCGCGCCTGGCGAAAGGGCCGTTCGTTTTGCGTTGGTTTTCGGCGGATCCGCGGCCGGGCGTCAGTCTTCCGTCCCGCACAGCACGTCCGCGATCCTCCGGCAGGCAAAGCCGTCACCGTAGGGATTGCTGGCATGGGCCATGGCGTCATAGGCCTCCCGGTCATCCAGCAGCCGGGTAAACTCCCGGTAGATGGTTTCCTCGTCCGTGCCCGTCAGCTTCAGGGTGCCGGCCTCCACGCCCTCCGGGCGCTCCGTGGTGTCCCGCATCACCAGCACCGGCTTGCCCAGGGAGGGGGCTTCCTCCTGGATGCCGCCGCTGTCCGTCAGGATCAGGTAGCTCCGGGCCATGATATTGTGGCAGTCCAGCACGTCCAGGGGCTCAATGATATGGATCCGGCTGCAGCCGTCCAGTTCTTCCGCCGCAGCCTTGCGCACCGCCGGGTTCATGTGGATGGGATACAGGGCCTTCACATCCGGATGGTTGTCCAGCACCCGCCGGATCGCCCGGAACATATGGTGCATGGGCTCCCCCAGGTTCTCCCGCCGGTGGGCGGTAATCAGGACCAGCCGGCTGCCGGCCGCCCATTCCGTCTCCGGGTGGCTGTAGTTTTCCCGGACCGTGGTTTTCAGGGCGTCAATCACCGTGTTGCCGGTCACATGGATCGTCTCCGGCCTTTTGCCCTCCCGCAGCAGGTTGTCCCGGGCCAGGTTCGTGGGGGCAAAGTTGTACTGGCTGATGATCCCCACCGCTTCCCGGTTGAATTCCTCCGGATAGGGGCTGTAGATATTGTAGGTGCGCAGTCCCGCCTCCACGTGGCCCACGGGAACCTGCAGATAGAAGCAGGCCAGGGCCGTCACAAAGGTGGTGGAGGTATCCCCGTGCACCAGCACCACGTCCGGCCGCTCCTTTTCCAGCACCTCCCGGATCGTCAGCAGGATCCCGGTAGTGATGTCAAAAAGGCTCTGTTCTTTTTTCATGATGGACAGGTCATAATCCGGCACCACGCCGAAGGTCTCCAGCACCTGGTCCAGCATCTGGCGGTGCTGGCCGGTGACGCAGACCAGGGTCCGGATCTCTTTTCTGGTTTTCAGTTCGTTTACCAGGGGGCACATTTTAATGGCTTCCGGCCGGGTGCCGAACACCAGCATAATCTTCTTCATGTCCGCTTCCTCAGGCATAATACTCTGTCCGTTTCCGGACGTACATATCTTACCACAACCGGGCCCGGACCGCCAGACAGGAAAACGGGGAAGCGGCGAGGCTCAGGCGGGGCGAACGGATTTCCGTTTCCGCCACCAGATATACCGCATCAGGCAGCTCACCCCCGCCAGCATCCAGGTCAGCCCCGCCGTCAGCCAGATGGACATCACCCCCGCCGCCGTCAGGTTGATAAACAGCAGCGGCAGGCCGATGCGGCCCACAATCTCCACAATGCCGTTGATAAAGGCGAAAAAGGCGTCGCCGATGCCGTTGAGCACGCCCCGGGTGGCATAGATCAGCCCCAGGAAGACATAGAACCAGCTGGTGGTCTTCAGGGCTTCCCGGCCCAGGTCAATCACCGGCTGCTCGCTGACAAACAGGCGTACCAGCGAT
>JAFWOX010000009.1 GCA_017545325.1 Oscillospiraceae bacterium
CCGCGCTCTTTCCCCGGTTTCTCTCGCGCAAGAGAAACCGGGCCGCCGGAGGCAATCCCCATCGTGAGGAAAGAAACGCCCCGCTGGCGAGGCGCCCTGCGAGAATAGATCATGCCCGCGATAACTGCATATCTGTTCGTTGTGTTCCCTCATCAGGCGCTCCGCGCCAGCTTCCCCCAGGGGAAGCCAGGGTGCTGGCCGCCCCTGCATCCGGTTTCTTCCAGCGTGGCCCTTCGTCCTTCGTCCCCGCCGTAAAGACTGCCTTCCCGCGGCGGAAGCGCGGAGTGCAGCTTTCTCAACTCAGAGCCCAGCGAAGCGGGTCTGAGTTGAAGCGTGTCGACTCTGTCGACATGCTCAGGCGGCGGACCGAAGTCCGCCGCCGATGCTTACAGAAGCCTTCCGAGGCTCACTGCTCTGCCATGTACTTGTCGTAAGCCTGTTGGTAGATGGCCAGGAGCTTATCCAGGCCGAAGAAATTCAAATCCGCGATAAAGCTGTCCCAATCGCTGAGGGGCTTCACGCCGGTGAGGAAGGAGACATAGTTCTCGGAGAAATAGGTGGTCAGATCTGTGCGCAGGGCGTTGGCTTCATCCGTCTCCTCATCCGTAAAGACGATGCCCGTGGGCCAGTCGTAAAGGCCCTTGTAATCCGGGATGCGCCATACCTGATAGAACTCCCATTCCCGTTCGCCGCCGGGATAGAAGTAGCTGCGGGAGATATCATGCAGGCAGAATTCCACCAGGTTGTTGTTGCAGTAGATGATCATGATCCACATGGCGCCGGCGTCATGGGTCATGACCCAGTCGGTGAGCTGCTTCTTGCCCTCCTCATTGTAGAACCAGCAAACCCCCTCGGGCCCCCAGGAGGTCCATTCGCCGCCCCAGTCGCTCATCTGCCAGTCCATGTAGGTGCAGAGGAGGTCCAGGTTTTCGCACTTGGCGGAGAGGTTGGCGGAGCCGTAATGGGTCTCGCCGATCCGGTTGCCGTAGTTCAGCTCCTGGCCCACATAGCGCTTGGTGCGGTGGATGGGATCCCAGCGGGTATTGGGATCAACGCTGGAGGTCTCGTCCTGCCGGACGGCGCCGGGGGTCTGGGGCATGGCGCCCACGCAGTCGGCCCGCGTGCCGGCATCATAGTCGGAGCCGATGACATAGGACTGGAAGTTGGGGTTGATGAGACCCTCGTTGTACCACTGGTTCAGCATGGTCATCAGGTCCTTGTCATCCTCGGTCGTTCCGCACATCTGTACCTTCCCGTCCATCACGCGGACATACATCATGGAGCTCATGTACAGCACGGTGTTGAAGCCGGTGAAGTTGTAGCCGGGGGTGGACTCGCCCACGCTGTAGATGAAGAAGGGAAAGAGCTCCCCGTTACCGTACTGGTTGTTGGACATGTTCACCTTGAAGGCGGTCATGATATCGTGCATCTGATCCCAGGTCTCGATATCCAGGCTGCTGCCCAGGCCCAGGGTATCCATCCAGTCGCCCCGGACCACATAGCCCATGGTGGGCACGGGGGTCATGACCAGGCCGTACAGGGTGGTCAGATGGCTCTTCTTATAGAAGAGGGTGTTCAGGCACTCCGGGTTCGTCAGGCTGCGGTGATGGATCTCCCACATGAAGTTGGGCATCAGGTCCCGGCGATCCCACAGGTCGGCAAAATAGCCCTCGTCCAGGCATTGCTCCACGGTGCCGGTATAGAAGAACATGCCCTGGTCCACGATGTCATCCAGGTCGTCAGAGGCGATGAGCACGGAGAAGTTCTCTCTGCGGTTGGCGGAATCCACCACATTATACTCAATGTGCACGCCGGTCCACTCGGCCACCTTCTGCCAGGTTTCGATGGCGTTGAAGCCGCCTTCGGGCAGATGCTGGGGGGTGTAGCAGGTGGTCCACCGGGTAAAGGTAATGTCACTGTCGCAGATGGGCTTGTCATAGACGTATTTCTCCAGGGGCCAGCCCTCGTCGTCGGTGGCGTACTTGCCTCTGGGAAGGCGGATGGGACCTTCGTCCTCCACCGGCGCTTCGGTCTGCGCCTCAGGGGCCTGGGTCCCTGGGGCCTGAGTCCCGGGCGCCTGGGTCTCTATTATGCTGCCGCCGCCGCTGCAGCCGATGCACAGAGTCAGCACCATCAGCAGGGTCAGCGCCAGGGCCGCAATCCTCTTGATTTTCAAGGTGTTCCTCCTTTCCTGGTTTTAGCTTCTTTCCTCCCGATCTTCCATCGGCTCCCGCGCTCTCCTCCTTTCTCGCTTCGGGAATCCGCGTTCCTTGCCGCCGTTTTTCCATGATCCCTTTAAATATGAACATATTATAACATAATTATTTCGTAATTGGAATGCGTTGCGCCATATTTGTGATATTTTTCTTTTCAATATACATCTGCATGGTATTTTGATTCTAACCCTTGTTCTCTGTTCATCCTCACTCCTTCTATCCTGTTCTTTCCTTCTTATTTGTATGAAGGCTTGCCCTTCTACGCCTATTGTGCAATATTTTATTCTCTATTATATCATAAAATAGAAATAATTACTTTACAAAATTGGCTTCTCGCAGTAATATTATTCTGTAATCACCCCGTTGACCAACCGGACGAAAGGAGTGTAACGGAATCATGAAAAAGACGATCGCCCTGATCCTTGTCCTGCTCTTGTGGGCGGCCCTTTTTGCAGGCTGCAGCGGCAGCGGCGGAACCACGCCCACCAAGGCGCCCGCTAGCGAAGCCCCCTCAAGCGAAGCCCCCGGGACCCAGGCCCCCGCGGCAACGCCGGACAAGGGCGACATCCTGCCCTCCAGCGAGCCCGCCCCGATCGAGGACGAGGGCCCCTTCCATCTGCCTGCGGGCAAGTATGAGAAGGACGCCAACGGCTATCCTGTCAGCAAGTATGTTTATGAGCAGCCGCTCTGCGACAACGACACCATCCTGACCAAATGGTCCGTATGCTACACCCCCCAGTACATCCCCGAGGGCGGCTGGGGCGAGGTGATCACCTGGAAGATGGTCCGGGAGTATACCGGTGTCCACTGCGAGTACAATATGGTGGACTCCGCCAACCGCAGCCAGAACTTCTCTGTGCTCCTGGCCTCCGACGCCCTGGACGACGTGATGGATCAGGCGGTGAACTTCTATAAGCAGGGCACCATGAAGAACGGCGTGGAGGACGGCTACTTTGCGAACTTCTACGACTACACCGATTATCTGCCCAATTACATGTGGGAGATCAAGGAGCGGTCCCGGAACAACAAGAACATCAAGGGCAAGCTGTTCTATGACAACACCACCATCCCCACCCTGTACGGCATGGTCTGCAATCCCTGCGCAGCCATGGGCTATTTCCTGCGGCAGGACTGGCTGGACGCCCTGGGCATGGGCAAGGCCGTCGACTACACCACCTATGAGGACGTATACCGGGCCATGACCGCCTTCAAGGCGAACATGTCCAACAACCAGTACAACCAGAGCGAGATCTACCCCTTCTTCATCAGCGCCATCGGGGAAAGCTACCAGGGCGCCTTCTTCAGCGGCATGGATACCACCGTCTTCACCGCTTCCCTTTCCTATCCCCGGATCAAGGACGGGGTGGTGGACTTCTGCGGCACCACGGAGGACGACCGGGAGGCCATGACCCTGCTGAACAAGTGGTACGCCGAGGGCCTGATCAACCCCAATTTCCACTCCTTTTCCAGCGGCTCCGAATATGATGCCGGTCAGCATACGGACGGCCTCGGCGCCTACCTGCTGAATGTCTCCGCCCTGATCACCTCCGAGGAGGCCAACATCAACCCGGATACGGACTGGGAACCCATTCCCCGCACCAAGAAGTTCAACGGCCAGGTCATCAAATACGGCTACGCAAAGGCCGCCGATAACTACAGCTACGGCTCCGCCTGTGTCTCCGGAAAATGCGAAGCCATCCCGCTGGCCTGCTCCTGGATCGACTGGTGCTTCTCCGAGTTTGGCTCCGACTTCGTCTCCTGGGGCCCCGAGGGCTACCTTTGGGAATATAACGAACAGGGCGAGCGCCGCCTCACCGAATGGTGCCTGAACCATGAGGCCACCCCCAGCTGGCTCATGTGCATATACGGCTCCAGCGGTCTCTGCAACTGCCACCTGTTCTTCAACTGGCGGAACTACTACACCGATACCGGCATGCGGCAGCTGGCCTGCTACGACGTGTTCTTCGTGGAGGACTATAAGGGAGAGTACGACTGGCCCGATGCCGTGACCTTCGAGAACGAGGAGAAGGAGGAGACCACCGCCCTCTTCGCCGACCTGAACACCTACTACAGCGAGAACTACAGCTCCTTTATCGACGGGACCAAGCCCCTGAGCGAGTGGGACGCCTACATTGAAGGCCTCTATGAGTTCGGCTACGCCCGGATCAAGGAGATCTATCAGACCGCCTATGAGCGGTACGAAGCCCGGGGCCTGTAGCCCGCCGAAGGGGCTGAAGCCGCAAACGCACCGGTCGCCGGGGGCATCGCCCCCGGCGCTTTCTTCAAGCCGGGAATCACGTCCCTTTTCCTTCGGGAAAAGATCGTGAAATCATGTATTTACATTTCATCCAAAATATTGTAATATATGCAGGTCAGGATTTTTGAGAGCAAATCAAGAAAGGAGCAATTCGGGTAACTTATGAAAAAGTACATCGCACTGGTGCTTGCCCTCCTGCTCGCCCTGAGCCTGTTCGCGGGCTGCAACAACGGCAGCACTCCTTCCGGCGGTGACGCCACGGCTGCCCCCGCCACCCAGGCCCCGGCCACCAAGGCTCCGGCCACCCAGGCCCCGGACAACGGCGGCGAGTCGTCCGGAGACGGGACTCCGGCTCCCGCCGAAGAGGATGAGGGCCCCTACCACCTGGCCGCCGGCAAGTATGAGAAGGACGCCGAGGGCTGGCCTATAGCCAAGTACAACTACGACCGTCCCCTCTGCGACAACGACTATGTTCTCACCAACTGGACCACCTGCTACACCCCCCAGTACATCCCCGAGGACGGCTGGGAGAACATCCCCACCTGGAAGCAAATGCGGGAGTTCACCGGCGTGCACATGGAGTACAACATCATCGACTCCTCCAACCGCAGCGAGAACTTCTCCGTCCTTCTGGCCTCCGACGAGCTGGACGACATCATGGACCAGGCCTCCAGCTTCTATAAGCAGGGCACCATGAAGAGCGGCATCGAGGACGGCTACTTCGCGAACTACTATGATTATATCGACTACCTGCCCAACTACATGTGGGAGCTGAATGAACGCTCTCACCACAACAAGGATCTGAAGGGCAAGGTCTTCTATGACAAGACCACCATCCCCGTGCTCTACGGCATGGTATGCAACCCCTGCCCCGCCATGGGCTATTTCATGCGGCAGGACTGGATGGACGCCCTGGGCCTGGGCAAGGCCGAGGACATCAAGACCTACGATCAGGTGCACGACGTCGTCACGGCTTTCAAGGTCAATATGTCCAACAATGAATACAACAAGGGCGATATTTTCCCCTTCATGATCATGAGCGTGGTGGAGACCTACCAGGGCGTCTTCTTCAGCGGTATGGACACCACCGTCTACACCTCCTCCATGATGTATCCCCGGGTTATCAACAACAAGGTGGAGTTCTGCGGCACCACCGAGGATGACCGGGAGGCCATGACCCTCCTGAGCACCTGGTACGGCGAAGGCCTCATCTCCCCCAACTACAGCTCCTTCGTGGCGGGCGAGGATTACGACGCCGGCCAGCATGACGACGGCGTGGGCTGCTACATCCTGAACGTCTCCAGCGTGGTGGAATCCGAGAACAACAGCAAGAACCCCAACTGCCGCTGGGATCCCATCCCCCGTACCAAGCGGACGGAGGACCAGGTCCTGAAGTACGGCTATGCCAAAGCTGCGGACGACTTCTCCTACGGTTCTGCCTGTGTTTCCGCCAAGTGCTCCAATATCCCCCTGGCTGTCTCCTGGATCGACTGGTGCTTCTCCGACTTCGGCTCCGACTTCATCTCCTGGGGCCCCGAGGGCATCATGTGGGAGTACAACGAGGAGGGGGAGCGCCGCCTCACCGAATTCTGCCTGACCCATGACGCGGGCGTGAGCTGGCTGTTCTGCATCTACGGCTCCAACGGCCTGCTGAACTGCCATATGTTCTTCAACTGGCGGAACAACTATACCGATACCGGCGTGCGGATCCTCTCCTGCTACGAGGTCCTGCGCATCCCCACCTATACCGGCGAATATGACTGGCCCGGCGGCGTCAATTTCGACGACGATGAGCGGGATGAGAACTCCTCCATCATGGCCGATCTGAACACCTACTTCACCGAGAATTACAGCGCCTTCGTGGATGGCTCCAAGCCCATGAACGAGTGGGACAGCTATATCCAGGGCCTGTACGACTTCGGCCTCTCCAGCGTGCTCGAAAACTATCAGAACGCCTACGATCGGTACATCGCCAATGCGTTTTAAGCGTTTCTGCGCGCCTCCCTTCGGAGAGGAATCCTCAGCATACTCTCATATCCTGTAAGAAAGGCCGGCTGTCCGTCAGGGCAGCCGGTCTTCTGTCTTTTCCCCCTCAAATCTCATTTTTCCCATTAATTATATATTTCATTTATATGAATTATTATACTATTTACATTTTCTTTCGGCGGCGCTATAATTGCCCCATCCAAATTCAGAAAGGAGAAACGCAAATGAAAAAAACCATCGCGCTGGTCCCGGCTCTGCTGCTGGTGCTGGCTCTGTTCGCGGGCTGCAACGGCAACGGCGGGACCACCACCCCCTCCGCAGCTCCCGCGACCCAGGCTCCCGCCTCCGCCGCCCCTGCGTCCGCAGCTCCCGCGACCCAGGCCCCGGAAGAGGATGAGGGCCCCTACCACCTGGCTGCCGGCAAGTATGAGAAGGATGCCGACGGCTTCCCGGTGGAGAAGTACGAGTACTACCCCACTCCCCTCTGCGACAACGACTACATCCTGACCGACTGGACCGTCTGCTACACCCCCCAGTACATCCCCGAGGGCGGCTGGGAGGAGGTCCCCACCTGGAAGATGCTCCGGGAATACACCGGCGTACATGTTGAGTATGCCCTGGTGGACTCCGCCAACCGCAGCCAGAACTTCTCCGTGCTCCTGGCCTCCGACGACCTGCCGGACATGATGGACGGCGCCCCCAGCTTCTATAAGCAGGGCACCCTGAAGAACGCCATCGAGGACGGCTACTTCGCGAACTTCTATGATTACATGGACTATCTCCCCAACTACTTCTGGGAGATCAAGAACCGGGCCCAGTACAATAAAAACGTCATGGGCAAGGTGTTCTACGATAAGACCACCATCCCCGCCCTGTACGGCCTGGTCTGCGACCCCTGCTCCGCTATGGGCTACTTCCTGCGGCAGGACTGGCTGGATCAGCTGGACATGGGCAAGGCCGAGGACTACAAGACCTATGAGCAGGTCCATGACGCCATGACCGCCTTCAAGGTCAACATGTCCAACAACCAGTACAACAACAGCGAGATCTACCCCTTCTTCATCATGAGCGTGGTGGAGACCTACCAGGGCCAGTTCTTCTCCGGCATGGACATCACCGTGTACACCGCCTCCATGATGTATCCCCGGATCATCGACGGCAAGGTGGAGTTCTGCGGCAGCACCGAGGATGACCGGGAGGCCATGACCCTCCTGAGCACCTGGTACGGCGAGGGCCTTATCTCCCCCAACTACCGCACCTTCGAGTCCGGCACCGACTATGACGCCGGCCAGCATACCGACGGCGTGGGCGCGAACCTCATGACCGTTTCCGGCATCGACCAGGCGGAAGCCCAGTGCAACAACCCCAACGCCCGCTGGGAGCCCATCCCCCGCACGAAGCGGACGGAGGACCAGGTCATCAAGTACGGCTATGCCAAGGCCGCAGACGACTTCTCCTACGCCTCCTGCTGCGTCTCCGCCAAGTGCACCAATATCCCCCTGGCCTGCTCCTGGATCGACTGGGGCTTCTCCGATTTCGGCTCCGACTTCACCTCCTGGGGCCCCGAGGGCTACTGCTGGGAGTACAACGACCAGGGCGAGCGGCGGCTCACCGAATGGTGCCTGACCCACGAGGCTTCCCCCAGCTGGCTCATGTGCATCTACGCCTACAGCGGCCTGGTAAACTGCAGCCTGTACTACAACTACCGCTCCAACTATACCGATAACGGCGTGCGCACCATGGCCATCTATGAGGCCCTGAAGATCCCCGGCTACAAGGGCGAGTACGACTGGCCCAGCGCCGTGAACTTCGAGGACGAGGAGCGGGAAGAGAACACCGCCATTTTTGCCGACCTGAACACCTACTTCACCGAGAACTACAGCGCCTTCGTGGACGGCTCCAAGCCCATGAACGAATGGGATTCCTATGTCCAGGGCCTGTATGACTTCGGCCTCTCCGACGTGGTGGAGAACTACCAGGCGGCCTATGACCGTCTCCAGGCCCGGGAGCTGTAAGGACCGGGCTCCCTGAGCCCTCTTCGGACGGGCAGTTTTCTCCGTATACGGAAACCTTCATCGGGAATCGGCTGGCTTTTGTCAGCCGGTTCCTTTTCTGCGCCGATCTCCTGTCATGAATGACTTATGAATTTTCTGTTGTGGAACTCCCAACTTTTCATTTACTTTTTTCCGGTTTTGTACTATACTTCTGTCATCGAAATCCAATGGAAGAATGAGAAAGGAGTTCACACGCATGAAAAAACCCATCGCGCTGGTCCTGGCTCTGCTGCTGGTGCTGGCCCTTTTCGCGGGCTGCAGCGGCAACGGCGGAACCGTCACCCCCTCTGCGGCTCCCGCGACCCAGGCGCCTGCCACCCAGGCTCCGGCTACCCAGGCCCCCGGCGGCAGCGACGAGACCCCGGCCCCCACGGAAGACGAAGGCCCCTATCATCTTGCCGCCGGCAAGTATGAGAAGGATGCCGACGGCTTCCCGGTGGAGAAGTACGAGTACTACCCCACCCCCCTCTGCGACAACGACTACATCCTGACGGACTGGACCACCTGCTACACCCCCCAGTATATCCCCGAGGGCGGCTGGGAGACGGTTGAGACCTGGGCCAAGCTCCGGGAGTATACCGGCGTCCATGTGGAATACAACATCGTGGACTCCGCCAACCGCAGCCAGAACTTCTCCGTGCTCCTGGCCTCCGACGACCTGCCGGACATGATGGATGGCGCCGCCAGCTTCTATAAGCAGGGCACCATGAAGCAGGGCATTGAAGACGGCTTCTTCGCCAATTTCTATGACTACATGGATTATCTCCCCAACTACATGTGGGAGATCAAGAACCGGGCCCAGTACAATAAGAACGTCATGGGCAAGGTGTTTTATGACAAGACCACCATTCCCACCCTCTACGGCCTGGTCTGCGATCCCTGCTCCGCCATGGGCTACTTCCTGCGGCAGGACTGGCTGGATGACCTGGGTATGGGCAAGGCCGAGGATTACAAGACCTATGAGCAGGTCCATGACGCCATGACCGCCTTCAAGGTCAACATGTCCAACAACCAGTACAACCAGAGTGAGATCTTCCCCTTCTTCATCATGAGCGTGGTGGAGACCTACCAGGGCCAGTTCTTCTCCGGCATGGATATCACCGTGTACACCGCCTCCATGATGTACCCCCGGGTAATCGACGGCAAGGTGGAGTTCTGCGGCAGCACCGAGGATGACCGGGAGGCCATGACCCTCCTGAGCACCTGGTACGGCGAGGGCCTCATCTCCCCCAACTATCATTCCTTCGAATCCGGCACCGATTATGACGCCGGCCAGCACAATGACGGCGTGGGCTGCAACCTCATGACCGTTTCCGCCATTGATCAGGCGGAGGCTCAGTGCAACAACCCCAACGCCCGCTGGGAGCCCATCCCCCGCACGAAGCGGACGGAGGACCAGGTCATCAAATACGGCTATGCCAAGGCCGCGGACGACTTCTCCTATGCCTCCTGCTGCGTATCCGCCAAATGCTCCAATATCCCCCTGGCCTGCTCCTGGATCGACTACGGCTTCTCCGAATTCGGCTCCGACTTCACCTCCTGGGGCCCCGAGGGGATCTGCTGGGAGTACAATGATCAGGGCGAGCGCCGCCTCACCGAATGGTGCCTGACCCACGAGGCCTCCTCCAGCTGGATCATGTGCATCTACGCCTACAGCGGCCTGACCAACTGCTGCCTGTTCTACAACTTCCGCAGCAACTACACGGATAACGGCGTGCGGCAGCTGGCCATCTATGAGGCGCTGAAGGTTCAGGGCTACAAGGGCGAGTACGACTGGCCCACCGCCGTGAACTTCGAGGATGACGAGCGGGAGGAAAATACCGCCGTCTTCGCCGACCTGAACACCTACTTCACCGAGAACTACAGCGCCTTCGTGGACGGCTCCAAGCCCATGAGCGAGTGGGATTCCTACATCCAGGGCCTGTACGACTTCGGCCTCTCCGACGTGGTGGAGAACTACCAGGCGGCCTACGACCGCTATCAGGCCCGGGATCTGTGATCCCCGCCGAAACAGCATTGACCGATTGATTCGAGCCCGCGCCTCCGCCCTGCGGACGGCGCGGGCTCAGTTTATAACCAAGCCTCCGACTGATCCGGTTTCTGGCCCGAGAGAATTGACATCCGGAAAAAAAGGGCCTATGATATAGGGTATGAACTGAATTTGGATAGGAGGAATAGGATTATGTTAACCAGTAAGAGATTTGATGCAGACGTAGTGGTCTGCGGCGGCGGCCCTGCGGGCTTCGCCTCCGCCCTGGCCGCGGCCCGGGATGGGAAGCGGGTCATCCTGCTGGAGTGGCGGGAGTCTCTGGGCGGTCTTTACACCAATGGCTACATCACCGGCATGGCCGGCTACGTGGACGGCTATGCCAAGGAATTCATCGAGCGCATGGATAAGGCGGGACATGCCATGGTGCGGCCCCATCTGCCCACCATCGATCCCGAGGCCGGCAAGGTCATGATGGAGCAGATGCTCCTGGCCGCGGGCTGCCGGATCCTGTACGGCGCCCATGTCTGCGACTGCGAGGTAAAAGACGGACGCATCACCTCCGTCATCGTCTACTGCAAATCCGGCAGGATCGAAGTCACCGGGCGGGTATTCATCGACTGCACCGGCGACGCCGACCTGGCCTTCGCCGCCGGCGTGCCCACGGAGGTCAGCGCCGCGGATTACCTGGGCCTGAGCCAGTCCGTCACCATGGGCTTCCGCCTGGCCTACGTGGATACCGAGAAGTACGCCGCCGCCCAGCGGGACTGGGCGAAGAACCGGCCCGAGGGCGCCAACATGATGCTGCTCATGGCCAAGCAGGACGAGGCCATCGCCAACGGGGATCTGCCGGAGATCCTCAGCCCCGGCAACCTGATCTATCCCGTACCCAACGACAGCGACCCCACCTGCAAGGACGTCACCCTGGACGCCACCCACAGCTTCGATAACCACTGTGACGACGTGGTGGACCTGACCCGCCAGATCGTGGACCAGCACCGGAAGGTATACCTCTTTGTGAACTTCATGAAGAAGTATCTCCCCGGCTTCGAGAAGGCTCAGCTGGTGGCCATGGCCAACATGAACGGCATCCGGGACTCCCGCCGCATCATCGGCGAATACGTCCTGCGGGATATCGACGTGGCCGGCGGCATCAAGTTTGAAGACGGCATCGCCCTCTTCCCCGAGGTGCTGGATACCCATGTTCCCACCCCGGGCAAGCACTGCGCCGTGCGCCACGTCCATTACAAGGAGCCCTTCGGCAACGCCGTCGCCCGGCCTGCCCAGGACCAGAAGGACTTCATGATGCATCCCTTCGTGCCCCTGGACGGCTATGAGCTGCGCACCAACCCCAGGGATTACTGCGAGATCCCCTACCGCTCCCTGGTGGCCGTGGGCGTGGACAACCTTCTGGTTGCCGGCCGCTGCTATTCCGCCGAGTTCCATGCCCTGGGCGCCACCCGGGTCATTGCCACCAGCATGAGCATGGGCCAGGCCGCGGGCCACGCCGCAGCCATGAGCGTCCAGAAGCAGATCCTCCCCAGAGAGGTGGACGGCAAGGAGCTCCGGGCCCTTCTGGTGGCGGAGGGCGCCCATCTGAATGAGCCCCCCATGGGATACTGGGAGACCGTCCGCAATACCGAGGGCGAATTCTTCGTCAACACCGCGGACACCATCAGCATCCGCAGCAACAAGGCTCCCTCCTTCATGTAAGTCTTTTCCCGGCCCCGCCGACAGCGGGGCCGGGCGCTCCCCGCTTTTCGCCGGAGATGGCATCCCCCGGGATGAACTCCGGCGTTCCCGCTTATCAGCGCCCGGTTTTGCCGCGGCGCGGAAAGGATGGTCGCATCGATTTGACTTTGAACTCTGTGATTGAACGCTGCGGCAGGTGCACTGCCTATGGCGGCTGGAAATAAAAGCGCCCGCATCGGCACAGACCTGACCCAGGGCAGCATCCTAAGGACCCTTCTCACCTTTGCCCTGCCCCTCATCGCCACGAACCTGATCCAGCAGCTGTATTCCTCCGTGGACCTGGCGGTCATCGGCCAGTTTACGGATAAGATCGGCACCTCCCAGGTAAACGTGGGCAGCGAGGTGGCGGACCTGGTCACCCCCCTGGCGGTGGCCTTCTCCACCGCGGGCCAGATCTATATCGCCCAGCTCACCGGCGCCGGAGACCGGACCAAGACCCGGCATACCGTCGGCACGCTTCTGAGCTGGATGGTCCTGCTGAGCATCGTCTTTATGGTCGGGACCCTGGCTCTGCGCTGGCAGATCATGAGCTGGCTGAACTGCCCGGAGGAGGCGGTCGCCGGGGCGGTGCAGTATCTGGAGATCACCGCCGTCGCCATGCCGGCTGTATTTATCTACAATGGCATATGCAGCATCCTCCGGGGCATGGGGGAGAGCAAGCGTCCGCTGCTCTTCATCATCGTGGCCGCCGTGGTCAATATCATCCTGGACGTGATCCTGGTGGCCTGGTGCGGACTGGGCGCGGCGGGCACCGCCATCGCCACCGCAGCCTCCCAGCTGGGCTCCTGCGTAGCCTCCTGCATCTATCTCTACCGGAAACGGGACCTGCTGGACCTGAAATTCAACTGGGATACCTTCCGGATCCGCTGGGAGCCCCTGAGGATCATCCTGGTCCTGGGCATCCCCCGGGTGGTGCAGAACGTTGCCATCCACTTCTCCCTGATGTTCTGCTCCGCCAAGGTCAACGAATTCGGCCTCGTCGCCACCGCCGCCAACGGCGTGGGCAACAAGATCCAGCGCCTGTGCAACGTGTTCGTCATGGGCGTGGACGGCGCCGCCTCCACCATGATCGGGCAGAACCTGGGGGCCAGAAGGCCGGACCGGTGCGAGAAGACCGTCTGGGGCACCCTGGCCTGCACCATGATCCTGGCCACCATCACCTCCGCCGTCGGCCTCATCTGGGGCGATGCGCTTTACGGCATCTTCACCAAGGATATGGAGGTGGTGGAGCTGGGCCGCGTCTTCATGCGGATCATGGTAGCCACCTTCTACTGCGGCGCCCTCATGGGCCCCTTCTTTGCCATGGTCAACGGCTCCGGCTTCGCCTCCATGGGCTTCGTCATCGGCATTCTGGACGTGGTATTCCGGGTGGGCATCAGCCTGCTCTTCGAGGCGCTCTTCCACCTGGGCGTCGCCAGCTACTGGTGGGGCAACGCCCTGGCCCGGGTCGGACCCATGATCATCTGTATGGTCTACTACTTCAGCGGAAAATGGAAGACCCGAAAGCTGCTGACGGAAGCATAAGTCAAATTTCCGGATTTTGCCCGGGAAGGATTTTTCTCCTTCCCGGGCTCATTTCCTTTTCCGGCGGGTATAAGGTCCGGCCCGCCGGGCATACTGGAAGGGAAGCAGAATGCTGAATTATTGGAGGGATCATCCATGATCATGGATAAGATCGCCCTGGCCCTGGTGACCATCGGCGCGCTGAACTGGGGCTGCGTGGGCATTTTTCGTTTTGACCTGGTGGCCTGGATCTGCGGCGGCGCAGCCTCCGTGCTGAGCCGGGTGGTTTACACCCTGGTGGGCATTGCGGGCGTCTGGTGCATCTCCCTGCTGTTCCGGGATACGGAGGCGGAGCGGGAGCATTAACCCCGTCCCCGGAAGAAGTCCGGGCGCGAATCCGATTTGACTCCTCGCCGGTCTTGCGGCCGGGGGAAAAAAACGGTATAATGACAGGGTCCGCCCGGTGCGGATCCTGTCATTCGTTTTTCCCGGACGGCGTGAAACTATACCTAAAGAGGTGCATCATATTGACGGTGATCGATATTTTCTCCGGCTTCCTGGGCGCGGGCAAGACCACGCTCATCAAAAAGCTCATTGCGGAGGCCTTCCGGGGCCAGAAGCTGGTGCTGATCGAGAATGAATTCGGCGAGATCGGCATAGACGGCGCCTTCCTCCGGGAGGCGGGCGGCCAGGCTGCGGATCTGGAGATCACGGAGATGAACTCCGGCTGCATCTGCTGCAGCCTGGTGGGGGATTTTGCCAGCGCCCTGGATCTGGCCCTGGACCGATTCCACCCGGACCGGGTGCTCATCGAGCCCTCCGGCGTGGGGAAGCTCAGCGACGTAGCCGCCGCCGTAGCCGGCCTGAAACGGGCGGATGTGCGGCCCGGCGCCTGCATCACCGTGGCGGACGCCCTGCGCTGCAGGATGTACGCCAAGAATTTCGGGGAATTCTATACGGATCAGATCGCCTCCGCAGACCTTGTGGTGCTGAGCCGCACCCAGGGGCTGAGCGAGGAGAAGCTGGAGACCGCCATCCATATCCTGCGGGAGATCAAGCCGGAGCTCAGCCTGGTCACCACCCCCTGGGATGCCCTCTCCGGGGAGCAGATCTATGCCGCCGCTTCCGCCGGCGGTCACTGGGCGGAAGCCCTGATGGAGGAAGCGCATCACCATCACCATGATGACGATGACGACGGCGAGCATGAGCATGAGCACCATCACGAACATGAACACGAGCACGAGCATCATCACCACCACGACCACGATCATGAGTACCATCATCACCACGAGGGGGAGCATGACGCGGACGAGATATTCCAGAGCTGGGGACGGGAGACCCCGCGGCGCTACAGCGCAGAGGAGCTGGAATCCATCTTGGATGCGCTGGAGGACGAGGCCCGCTTCGGGCCGGTGCTCCGGGCCAAGGGCATTGTCCCCGATCCGGAGGGCGGCTGGCTGGAATTCGACTATGTGCCCGGGGAAAAGCAGCTGCGGAAGGGCAGCCCGGAGGTAACGGGGCGCATCTGCGTCATCGGCGCCGGGCTGAAGGAAGAAGCCCTGGGCGAAGCATTCGGAGGCATCTGATGGCAAAGAAAAAGAAGAGAGCGGAGATCGGGGTCTACGTATTCGCCGGCTTTCTGGAGGGGGGCAAGACCAGCTATATCCGCAGCCTTCTTTCCGGGCCGGAGGTGCCGAAGGATATGCGCCCCCTTGTCCTGCAGACGGAGGAGGGCATGGAGGAGCTGGAACCCATCCCCGGCCTGGCCATGACCGTGCGGCAGATCACGGAGCTGGAGGAGATCACCCTGGAGCGGCTGCTGGAGCTGGAGGATGAATCCGACTGCAACACCATCCTTCTGGAGCTGAACGGCATGTGGCAGGAGGCGGATATCTTTGCCCGCTTCCCGGAAAACTGGATCCCCTTCCGGAAATTCGTCCTGGCGGACGCCGGGACCTTCCTCACCTACAATGCAAACATGCGGGCCCTGGCGGCGGACAAGCTCCGGGACAGCACCGTGGTGCTCTTCAACCGCTGCACCGAGAAAACCGACCGGCTGGCGCTCCACAAGGTGGTTCGGGCGGCCTCCAGGCAGGTGCCCATCTTTTTCGAGCTGCCGGACGGCACCGAGGAGCCGGACGACATTCCGGATGAGCTCCCCTTCGACCTGAATGCGGATATCGTGGAGATCGAGGACAGGGACTATGCGGAATGGGAACGGGATATCTCCGAGGAACCGGAAAAATACGAGGGAAAGATCCTTCGTCTCCGGGGCTTCGTGGTAAAAAGCCGGGATAAGCGGCCGGGCCACTTCGGTTTCGGGCGGCAGGTGATGACCTGCTGCGAGGCGGATATCGCCTTTCTGGGCTTCCCGGCGGTTTGCCTGCCGGAGAGCCAGCCGGTGAGCGGAAGCTGGGTGGAGCTCACCGCCCGGGTGGAGCTGCAGCGGAGCGGGAAGGATATCCTGCCCGTGCTCATGACCCTCACCTGCGACCGGGCAGAGAAACCCGCCAATACCCTGGCCACCTTCTACTGATATCGGACAGAAATCAATCCCGGCGAAAGGTTTATCGATGGAAACAAAGCAGACCGTACCCTTTAAGGAGATGTTCCCCTGCTGCTTCGGGACGAACGCCGTCCTCCAGGCGGGGTTGGAAACGGCCCTGGTTCGCTCCGCGGACCTGGATCGGGAGACCGCCTCCATGCATCTGGAGGTGGAGTTCCGGGAGGCGCCCGCTCCCGTGGTGCTGAGCACCGCGGAGGAACGCATCGCGGAGCAGTACCATCTGGCCCGGGTGGATATCCGTCCCCTGCTGGCCGCGGCGCCGGAGGCGAAGAAAAAGGGAGAAAAGGGCGGACCCAGGCCCGGCAAGGTGATCTATGGAAAAAAGGTCACGGGCCATCCCGTGCCCATCAGCGAGCTGACCCCTGAATCCGGCCGGGTGACGGTGGAGGGGGAGGTTTTCGGCCGGGAGGTGAAGGAGGTCCGGGGCGGCAGTCACGTCTTCTCCTTCAATGTTACGGACCATACCGGCAGCCTCCATGTCACCCGTTTCCTGAAGGCCGAGGAGGGCAAGGATCTGGAGGCTGTGCAGGATGGGATGTACCTGCTCCTCTCCGGCACGGTGAGCTATGACCGCTGGCATGGGGATATCGCCATGGAGCCCCGGAACCTCCAGCTCATGGAAAAGCCCCGGCGGGAGGACAAGGCCTCCGTCGGCAAGCGGGTGGAGCTGCATATGCACAGCCGCTATTCCCAGCTGGACGCCCTGACGGACGTCGCCCAACTGGTATCCACCGCCGCCCGCTGGGGCCATCCCGCCGTGGCCCTTACGGACCACGGGGTGCTTCAGGGCTTCCCCGAGCTTTGCAATGCGGGGAAGAAATACGGCATCAAGGTCATCTACGGGGTGGAGGGCTACTTTGTCAACGATGTGGACGACCGTGTGGCGGTCACCGGCCCCGGGGACGCGGATTTTCATGACCCCTATGTGGCCTTCGACCTGGAAACCACCGGTCTCCGGGCGGATCGGGATCGGATCACGGAGATCGGCGCCGTGCTCATGCAGGACGGGAAGGAGCTGGACCGGTTCCAGACCTTTGCGGATCCGGGAATGCCCATTCCGGCGGAGGTGACCCGGCTCACGGGCATCCGGGATGAGGATGTGGCCGGCGCGCCCTCGGAGGAGGCGGCGGTGCGGGCCTTTCTGGATTTCGCGGGCAGCCATGTCCTCTGCGCCCACAATGCGGATTTCGACCTGGGCTTCCTGGCGGAGGCCTGCAGGCGGTATGCCATTCCCTTTGATCCCACGGGGGTGGATACCCTGATCCTCTCCCAGAGCCTTCTGCCCATCAAAAAGCACAGTCTGGATTCCGCCGCGGGCTACCTGGGCCTGCCGGAATTCCGGCACCACCGGGCTTCGGACGATGCCGCCACCTGCGGTCTGCTGCTGAAGGCCTTTTATGACCGGCTCCGGGCCAAAGGCGCGGAAAGGCTCAGCGACCTGGGTCCCATCATCTCCGCCCTGCGGAAGGACTACGACGGCCGGCGGCAGCCCAAGCATATTCTCCTCCTGGTGAAGGAGCAGCGGGGCATCCGCAACCTGTACGAGCTGGTCTCCCGCGCCCACCTGGAGCATTTCAAAAAATATCCCATCATCCCCAAAAGCCTGCTTATGTCTCTGCGGGAAGGGCTGCTCATCGGCGCCGCCTGCGAGAGCGGGGAGTTTTTCAAGGCCGTCACCGCCCGGCGGAGCGATCGGGAGCTCAGACGTATCGGCTCCTTTTACGATTTTCTGGAGATCCAGCCCCTGTGCAACAACGCCTTCCTCCTGCGCAACGGCACCGCCGGGAGCGAGGAGGAGCTGCGGGAGTACAACCGCAAGGTACTGCGCATCGCCGATGAGCTGGGCAAGCCCGTCTGCGCCACGGGGGACGTGCATTTTCTGGAGCCCTCCGACGAGGTCTTCCGGCGCATCCTCCTGAGCAACAAGTATTCCGACTGCGACGAGCCCCTGCCCCTGTACTTCAAGACCACGGAGGAAATGCTGGCGGAGTTCGCTTATCTGGGGGAGGACCGGGCCCGGGAAGTGGTGATCGACAATCCCGTGCGGATCGCGGAGAGCATCCAGGAGGTGGCTCCCCTGCCCACGGGCCTCTTCCCCCCGAAGATCGAGAATTCCGAGCAGCAGCTGAAGGATCTCTGCTACGAAAAGATGCACCGCCTCTATGGGGACGAGCCCCCCGCGCTGGTGAAGGAGCGGATGGAGACGGAGCTGAACAACATCTGTTCCCGGGGCTACGACGTGATCTATATGTCCGCCGTAAAGCTGGTGCAGAAGTCCAACGCCGCGGGCTATCTGGTGGGCTCCCGGGGAAGCGTGGGCTCCTCCCTGGTGGCCTATATGTCCGGCATCACCGAGGTGAACGCCCTGCCCGCCCACTACCGCTGCCCCAACTGCCGTCATGTGGACTTCGAAGCCGGGGAGGGCTACGCCTGCGGCGTGGACCTGCCGGACGCCCTGTGCCCCGTGTGCGGCTCCCCCTACGTGAAGGACGGCTACCAGATCCCCTTTGAGACCTTCCTGGGCTTCGGGGGCGACAAGGTGCCGGATATCGACCTGAACTTCTCCGGGGAATACCAGGCCCAAGCCCACCGGGATACCATCGAGCTCTTCGGCGCGGATCACGTGTTCCGGGCGGGCACCGTGGGCACCATTGCGGAGAAGACCGCCTTCGGCTATGTGAAGAAGTACATGGAGGAACGGGGGCGGCAGGTCTCCAAGGTGGAGGAAAACCGCCTGGCGGCGGGCCTCACCGGCGTCAAGCGCACCACAGGGCAGCATCCCGGCGGTCTGGTGGTCATCCCCCAGGACAAGAGCATCTACGATTTCTGCCCGGTGCAGCATCCGGCGGACGATCCCAATACGGATATCATCACCACCCATTTCGAGTACCATTCCATGGAGTCCAACCTGCTGAAGCTGGATATGCTGGGGCACGATGATCCCACCATGATCCACATGCTGGAGGCCCTGACGGGAGTGGACGTAAAATCCCTGCCCCTGGATGATCCCCAGACCATGCTGCTCTTCCGCTCCCCCTCCGCCCTGGGTCTGCCGGAGGACGATCCCATTATCGGCAGGACCGGATCCATCGCCGTGCCGGAGTTCGGCACCAAGTTCACCCGGGAGATGCTGGTGGATACCCAGCCCGGCAAGATGAGCACTCTGGTGCGGCTTTCCGGCTTCTCCCACGGCACGGACGTCTGGCTGGGCAACGCCAAGGATATCATCCAGAGCGGCACCGCCACCGTGGACGAGGCCATCGGCTGCCGGGACGACATCATGCTCACCCTCATCGGCTACGGACTTCCCGCCAAGCGGGCCTTCAAGATCATGGAGACCGTGCGGAAGGGCAAGGGCCTGGATGAAAGCATGGAGGCGGACATGAAGGGCGCCGGGGTGCCGGAGTGGTACATCGAATCCTGCAAAAAGATCAAGTATCTCTTCCCCAAGGCCCACGCCGTGGCCTACGTCATGATGGCCCTGCGCATCGCCTGGTTCAAGGTCCATATGCCCCTGGCCTTCTACTGCGCCTATTTCACCATCCGCTGCCCGGGCTTCGACCTGAAGATCGCCTCCGCCGGGGTGGAGACGGTGCGGCGGAAGCTGCAGGAGCTGGCCCGGAACATGAACGACCTGAAGCAGGCGGAAAAGGACCTGTATACCGGGCTGGAGGTCGTCTACGAGTTTTACCTCCGGGGCTTCTCCTTCGCTCCCGTGAGCCTGAAGAAGTCCGACGCCACCCGCTTCCGCATGGAGGGCGATCAGCTCATCCCCCCCTTCACCGCCATCGCCGGGCTGGGGGAGGCCGCCGCCCTGGATATTTACGAAAAACGGGGGAAGGACTATATTTCCATCGAGGATTTCGCCCTGGACTGCACCAAGGTCTCCAAGACCCATATCGAGCAGCTCCGGCAGGCGGGGGCCTTCGGGGACATGCCCGAAACCGCGCAGATGAGCCTCTTTTGATTCCGGGCGCAGCCGCTCAGCGGGTTTAAAAGCAAAGGAAACTGGCAAGGATAGAAGCATCCCTGCCAGTTTTTTCTTTTCGAGGTGTTCCCATGAAACGCTTTGCCCCGCTGGTTTTCTGCCTGGCCCTGTTCCTCTCCCTGTGGGATTCCGCTCTTCGGGAAACGGAAGCTGCCGAAATCTCCGCCAAGGTCCTGCGCCTCCATGTCCGGGCCTCCGACGATACCCCCGCCGCCCAGGGACGGAAGCTCCTGGTGCGGGACGTGCTGGGGGAAACCCTGGCTCCCCTTCTCTCCGGCGCGGAGGACCGGGATGAGGCGGCCTGCCGGGCGGAGGCCGCCCTTCCGGAGCTGGGTAGGGCGGCGGAGGAGGCCCTGGCCTTCCTGGGGGATCCGGAGCCGGTGCGTCTTCGCCTCCGTCGGGAGGAATTCCCGGAACGGAGCTATCCCGGGGTGACTCTGCCGGCGGGCGAGTATCTTGCCCTCCGGGCGGACCTGGGCTCTGGCCGGGGAGCAAACTGGTGGTGCGTGGTCTGGCCTCCCCTGTGCCTGGCCGCCTCGGAGGAGGAAGAGGAGGAGGCCCTGGACGTCTTCTCCCCCGGGGAACGGAAGCTCATCGCTTCCCCGGGGCTCCGCTTCCGGTCCCGGCTCCTGGATTTCCTTCGCCGGATTTTCCCTCAGAGATAGATCGGTCTGCCCCGCTCATCCGGGATGAGGGTGAGGCGGTACAGCCAGGAATTGATCACATCCCGCCATTCCCGGGCGGAGCGGACCTGCTCGGCGAACCGCTCCCGCACCCGGAGGAAGACGTTCGCCGGGATCAGGCCCTCCAGGCCGTCCCAGGCCTCCGCCATGGCCTCGGCGGCGGCGCAGCCGTCGAAATGATCGTCATAGATCCGCTGGAGAAGGGTCCTGCCGTCCTTCATCCGGTAGTCATAGGAAAGGCGGTGGAAGAACAGCAGCAGCTCCTCCGGACAGGAGTCGATCCCTGCGTACATCCGGCCCTGCTCCGGGCCGTACTGCTCCGTAAACCCCGTCCCCTCCGGCCCCCGCTCCACCCCGATCTCCCGGCAGGTGGCCTTGTGATAGGTGCCCCAGCGGTCATACTCGTAGCCCTCCGGGCTCGGCCCGTAATGGGTGCCCGGCACGCACATCCAGCCGATACCCAAGGGAACGGTATAGCGCTCATAGACCTCCCTGGACCGCAGGAGGATATCCATCACTGTCCCCGTCACCCGGGGTTCGTCGCCCAGGGTGAGCCGTGACCACTCCCGGGCCAGGGTCTCCAAGTCCGACTCCGGGTCCCAGGCCAGGCGGCCGAAGGCATAGAGGTTGGCGGCGGCAAGATCGTGGCCGGTCCAGTTGAAATCCCCGCCGGTATTGCTCACGGCGCAGACCGCGGAGAGCGTATCCTTCACCTTCCCCGTTGGGCCGCGGAAATCCAGCACATCCTTCATCAGGGGAGCCAGCCAGCATACATGCTTCTGCTGTCCGGTGTACTCCTGGGCCAGCTGGAACTCCGCCATGCATTTCGTTTTCTCCAGCCTGACCAGCAGCGGAGAGACCGGCTCCCGGATCTGGAAATCCACCGGGCCGTTCTTGATCTGGAGATACACGTTTTCCGCAAACTGCCCGTCCAGGGGGGCAAAGGTATCGTACTGGGCCCTGGCCCGGTCCGTTTTTCCATCCCGCCAATCCTGGGTACAGTCATAGACGAAGCAGCGCCAGAGGATGCTGCCCCCGTGGGGCTTCACCGCCTCCGCAAGCATATTCGCTCCCTCTGCCTGGGTGCGGCCGTAGGTGTGGGGACCGGCCCGGCCCTCGGAGTCCGCCTTCACCAGGAAGCCCGCCAGCTCCGGCACCGCCCGGAAAAGGCGGCTGCAGGTCTCCTGCCACCACCGGCGAACCTCCCCGTTCAGCGGGTCCGCCGTGGGAAGTCCCCCCTGCTCCAGGGGGGCGGAAAAGCTGACGCTGAGCCAGAGGGAAACGCCGTATTCCCCCAGGGTCTCCCCGATCTGCCGCAGCTCCCGGTCATACTTTCCCGTGAGCAGCTCCAGGGCCTCCCCCTTCACGTTCACATTGTTGATGCAGCAGCCGTTCAGCCCCACCGAGGCCAGAATCCGGGCATAATCCCGGGTGCGGCCATCGCACACGGGCCGGCCGTCACGAAAGAAGAAGGAGGGACCGGAATAGCCCCGCTCGATGCTGCCGTCCGCGTTGTCCCAATGGTCCAGCATGCGGATGGGGTAGGCGGGGGCGTAGGCCCCGGAGGGGAGCTCCTCCCCCAGGGTCAGCTTCCGCAGCAGGGAAAAAGCGCCGTACAGCAGCCCTTTGCCCGTTCCGGCCAGGATCAGGTCCTCCCCCTCCCGGACGCAGCGATACCCCTCTCCTTCTCCGGCCTCTTCCCGCAGGCGCAGCGCGGGACCGGTATCCCGGTGCGGGGCCAGGGCCTGCTCCAGCTCCCGAAGGGCCGCACGCCCCTGGGGGGTACATACTTCTCCGGCCAACCGTCCCGCCCAGGAAGGCAGCTCTCCCGCCGGTTTCCGCTCCAGCCAAAGCATAGAATAGTCCATGATTTCCGCTCCATTTCTCAAAAAGGACAGCCGTTTGGCTGTCCTTTTTCTGTCTCTGAGGGGGGTTATTCGTCCTTGAAGGAGTTCAGCAGCTCCCGCTTCACCAGCCAGAGCTTCTCCGAAAGATCCACATAGTAGTTATGGGGGTTCTGGAACCGCTTCACTTCGTCCCAGAGCAGGTCGATCTGGGCGGCGCAGTAGCTGCGGATCTCCGTCAGACCGGGCTTCTGGTAGACCAGCTTGCCCTCCTTGAAGATGGGCTTCAGCAGCTCCTTGGCGACGAAATTCGTCAGCTTCTTGGTCTTCCACACCGCCAGAGGGTCGAAGATGGTCAGGGGCTGGGTATCGTCGATCTCCTCGTCCCAGACGCAGATCTGGTCCGCCAGGGCCTTTCCCGTATCCCGGTCGAAGAGGCGATAGACCTTCTTGAAATGGGGATTTGTGATCTTGGCGGTGTTCTCGCTGATCTTGATCTTGGGGATGATGGTCCCGTCCTGCTCCTCCACCGCAGCCAGCTTGTATACCCCGCCGAAGACGGGGGCGCTGCTGGCGGTGATCATCCGCTCCCCGACGCCGAAGGAATCGATGCAGGCCCCCTGCATCAGCAGGTCGGAGATGAGCCGCTCATCCAGGGCGTTGGAGGCGGAGATGCGGCAGTTTTCCAGCCCCGCCTCATCCAGCATCTTCCGGGCCTGCTTGGAGAGGTAGGAGATGTCCCCGGAATCCAGACGGATGGCAAAATTGGTGATCCCCTTGGGCACCAGCTCTTCCTTGAACGCCCGGATGGCGTTGGGGACGCCGCTCTTCAGGGTATTGTAGGTGTCCACCAGCAGCACCGCGTTATTGGGATAGATCCGGCAGTAGGCCTTGAAGGCCTCCAGCTCGCTGGGGAACATCTGCACCCAGGAGTGGGCCATGGTTCCCCCGGCGGGGACGCCGTAGAGCTGGTCGGAGATGGTGCAGGCGGTGCCCACGCACCCGCCGATGTAGGAGGCCCGGGCGCCCAGCATGGCCCCGTCTCCCCCCTGGGCCCGGCGGGAGCCGAACTCCATCACGGGCCTGCCCTGGGCGGCGCGCACCACCCGGCTTGCCTTGGTGGCGATGAGGGACTGATGATTCAGCTGGAGAAGCAGGAAGGTCTCCATGAGCTGCGCCTCCACCGCGGGGGCCCGGACGGTGAGGATGGGCTCATAGGGGAAGATGGGGGTGCCCTCGGGCACGGCCCAGATATCCCCGGTGAACCGGAAGTACCTCAGCCACCGGAGGAACTGCTCATCAAAGATCCCCTTGCTCCGGAGATACTCGATGTCCTTCCGGTCGAAATGCAGATTCTGCACATAGTCGATGATCTGCTCCAGACCGGCGGCGATGGCAAAGCCGCCTCCATCGGGCACCTGGCGGAAAAACACATCGAAATAACAGACCTGCTGATGCATCCCGCTGGCGAAATAGCCGTTGCCCATGGTCAGCTCATAGAAGTCGCAAAGCATGGTGTAGTTCAGGTTGTCCATGATCGTATATTCCTTTCCTAGCCTCTGTGGTAGAGCTTTTTGGACTGATAGACCGGGTCGCAGGTGAGATTTGCTCCCAGCTTCTTGAAGGTGGAGGCGTCCACCTGGGAGAGAATGACGGTGGAGTGGACCTCCGTATGCTTCAGGTTGGGGAGCTGGGCCATGGCCTGGGCGGCGTAGTCATCCGTATTGGAGCATACGGAGAGGGCGATGAGCACCTCGTCCGTATGGAGCCGGGGATTGCCGCCCCCCAGGAGCTCCACCTTCAGGGTCTGGATGGGGGCGATCACATCCGGAGAGATCAGGTGTACCTCGTCCGGGATGCCCGCCAGGGTCTTCAGGGCGTTCAGCAGCAGGGCGCTGGAGGCGCCCAGGAGCCTGGAGGTCTTGCCTGTGATCACCCGGCCGTCGCACAGCTCCATGGCTGCGGCGGGCTCGCCGGTCGTCTGGGCCTTCTCCCTGGCCGCCATGGCCACCTTCCGGTTCTCCGGCGTCAGCCCCGCCTGCTTCATGATGCTCTCGTTCTTCTGCACCATGGTCTTGTCGGCGTTGCCCTTTCGGTAGGCGCAGGCGGCGTCGAACCACCGGCGGATGATCTCCTTGTTGGCGGCATGGATCACCGCGTCATTGTCGATGATGCAGTTTCCCGCCATGTTCACCCCCATATCCGTGGGGGATTTGTAGGGGCAGTAGCCGTAGATGCTCTCAAAGATGGCCCGCAGCAGCGGATAGATCTCCACATCCCGGTTGTAGTTCACCGTGGTCTCCCCATAGGCCTCCAGGTGGAAGGGGTCGATCATATTCACGTCGTTCAGGTCCGTGGTGGCCGCCTCGTAGGCCAGGTTCACGGGATGCTTCAGGGGCAGGTTCCAGACGGGGAAGGTCTCAAACTTGGCATATCCCGCGCTCACACCCCGCTGATGCTCATGGTAGAGCTGGCTCAGGCAGGTGGCCATCTTCCCGCTGCCGGGGCCGGGGGCGGTGACCACCACCAGCGGGCGGGTGGTCTCCACGAATTCGTTCCGGCCGAAGCCGGTCTCGCTCACGATCCCCTCCACGTCGAAGGGGTAGTTGGGGATGGTGTAGTGCCGGTAGACCCGCAGGCCCAGGCTCTCCAGATGCCGCTGAAAGGCCTCCGCCCCGGCATGCTGGTCGAAATGGGTGATGACCACGCTGCCCACGTACAGGCCGATGCCCCGGAAGGCGTCGATCAGCCGCAGCAGGTCCAGATCGTAGGTGATGCCCAGATCTCCCCGGACCTTGTTCTTCTCAATGTCCCCCGCGTTGATGACCATGACGATCTCCGCCTGGTCCTTCATGGTGAGGAGCATCTTCACCTTGCTGTCCGGCTCGAAGCCGGGGAGCACCCGGGCGGCGTGGTTGTCGTCGAAGAGCTTGCCCCCGAATTCCAGGTAGAGCTTGCCCCCGAACTGGCCGATCCGCTCCCGGATATGGGCGGACTGGGTCTCCAGGTACATCGCATTGTCAAAGCCGATCTCGTATCTCATGGCTCCGAGCACATCCCTTCCCGCTGTTCTTAGGCTCTCTGACTCAGGTATGCGTTGATAAAGCCGTCGATATCCCCGTCCATCACGGCGCCGATATTCCCGTTTTCAAAGCCGGTGCGGGTGTCCTTGGCCAGGGTATAGGGCATGAAGACGTAGGAGCGGATGGCGCTGCCGAAATCGATCTTCATCTGCACGCCCTTGATATCGCTGATCTTCTCCAGATGCTCCCGCTCCTTGATCTCCGCCAGCTTGGCCCGGAGCATCTCCCGGCAGTTCTCCAGGTTCTGGAAATGGCTCCGCTCCACCTGGCTGGAGACCACGATCCCCGTGGGGATATGGGTGAGACGGACGGCGGAGGAGGTCTTGTTGACCTTCTGGCCCCCGGCGCCGGAGGAGCGAAATACGTCCATCTTGATATCCTCGTCCCGCAGCTCGATCTCCCCGGTATCGGTGATCTCCGGCATGACCTCCACGGCGGCGAAGCTGGTCTGCCGCCGGCCGGAGGCGTCGAAGGGGGAGATGCGCACCAGCCGGTGCACCCCGTGCTCGCTCTTCAGATAGCCGTAGGCGTTCTCCCCCTCGATCTTGATGGAGGCGGACTTGATCCCCGCCTCTTCCCCGTCCAGCCAGTCCAGCAGCTTATAGGTGTACCCATGGCGCTCCGCCCAGCGGGTGTACATGCGATAAAGCATCCCTGCCCAGTCCATGGCCTCGGTGCCGCCGGCCCCGGGGTGGAGGGTGAGGATGGCGTTGTTGGCGTCGTATTCCCCGCTGAGCAGGGTGCTCAGGTGCACCTCCTCCAGCTTGCTCTCGAAGCGGGCATAGTCCTCCTCCAGCTCCGGCAGCATACTGTCGTCGTTCTCCTCCAGCGCCATGTCGCAGAGGGTGAGAAGGTCCTCCCAGCTTCGGTTGAGCTGGTCGTAGCTCTCGCATTTGTGCTGCAGCCGCTTGATCTGCTGCTGCACCTTCTGGGCGTTCTGTACGTCGTTCCAGAAGCCGTCCTTCCCGGTCTCCGCCTCCAGCCTGCCGATCTCCTCCCGGGCGGCGTCCAGCTTCAGGGCGTCCCGGACCGTGTCCAGCTTGGGCCTCAGGGCGTTCAGTTTCGTTTTGTATGCGTCAAATTCGATCATCGGTAAAACCCTTTCGAAATATTGTACTTCAGAAAAGCCGAATGGTTTTCGGCGAATTCGCGCCCGCAGGCGCAGAGATAAGGAGGCGGTCTCTATATCTTCCCGCCCTTGGTCCCGCCGGAGAAGCCCGCCAGGATACCGGTCTCGATCTCATGGTGGAAATCCTTCCGCCGGCGTTCCCGCTTCAGGGCCAGCTTCACCAGCTCATCCAGGAGCTGGGAATAGGGCAGGCCCACCGGTTCCCAAAGGTAAAAGGAGAGGGAACCGGGATTGGTGTTGATCTCGTTCACCCAGTACTGCCCGGTCTCCCCGTCCATGAGGAAGTCGATGCGGGCTACGCCGCAGCAGTCCAGCGCCTGGAAGGCGGCAACGGCCGCCTCCCGGATCTTTTCCCGCAGTTCCGGGGAAACGGGGGCGGGGAGCAGGCGCTTCAGCCCCCGCATGCCCTTGGAGGCCCCGGTCTTGCCGCCCTTGCCGCCGCCGGAGCCGTATTTATCCTCATAGCTCAGGATCTCGTCCCCCATGACGGGCTCCTCCACCTCCGAGGCCCGGGCGTCCTCCCGGTCCCCCAGAACGGAACAGTTCAGCTCCCGCAGGTGCTGCACCGCCTGCTCCGTCAGCACCTCCGGCGCGAAGGAAAAGGCATAGTCCAACGCCTCCAGCAGGCCCGCCCGGTCATGGGCCAGACGGATGCCCACGCTGGAGCCCAGGTCCAGGGGCTTCACGATCATGGGATAGCTCAGCTGCTTCTCCGCCAGGTCGCAGAAGGCCTCCCGGTCCCCCTCCGCCCCCAGGCGCAGGGCGCTGAGCACAGGCAGACCGGCGGAGCGGTACAGGAGCTTCTGGGCGTATTTATCCATCCCCACGGCGGAGGCCAACACGTCGCAGCCCGCGAAGGGGATCCCCAGGGTGCGGAAAAAGCCCTGGAGGGCCCCATCCTCCACGTTGGTGCCGTGGACCACGGGGAAGGCCACGTCCAGCAGGGCATAGGGCTTCTTCTTCCAGCCGAAGGCCCCCTGCTCCAGGAGGGCGACCCGGTCCCCCAGGCGCACGGGAAAGACCTGGGTGCACTTGGCCATCAGGGCCCTGGGATCCTTGTATTCTTCAATATGACCGGCGGCCTCGCCGGTATAGAACTCGCTGTTCCGGCTGATGTAGATGGGCAGCACCGCGTACTTCTCCCGGTCGAACTGCCCGAAGGCCTGGAGGGCGGAGATGACGGAGACCTCATGCTCCACGCTGTTGCCCCCGAAGAAGAGACCGATCTGAATCTTCATGCAAAAGACCTCCTCAATAATTATCCGGCAGATCGTTTTCCAGCAGGATGACCCGCTCCCGCCCCGGCTCCAGGGCGTCCGCCGCGGCGACGGCCTCCTTCACCGTATCGCAGACCAGGATCCGCTCCTCCGGGAAGCCGGCGGAGAGGAGACCCGCCCGAAGAGGCGGCGCCTGCTTCCGGCCCACCAGCACGGCATAGTCGCATTTCTCCGCGGCCTGGGCGCCGAAGTCCCGGTTCAGGCTCTCCTGCTTCTCCCCCAGCTCCACCATGCCCGGGGTCACCAGGATCCGCAGGCCGGGAAAGGCGGAGAGGACCTCCAATGCGGCCTTCGCCCCGGCGGGGTTGGCGTTGTAGGCGTCGTCGATGACGGTCCTGGTTCCGCCCCCCAGGAGCTGGAGCCGGTGAGGCACGCTCTCCAGCTGCTGCACCGGAAGCCGGAGCCTTTCCAGGGGCACCCCCAGGGTGTTGGCCACGGCGATGGCGGCGCAGATATTCTGCACGTTATGGGCCCCCAGGAGCCGGGTATGGAACTCCACCCCCTTGAGGGTGAAGCGGCTGCCCCGGGGGGAGACCGTCAGGTCCTCCGCCCGGTAATCCCCCCGGGTCAGGCCGTAGCCCACGGTGGGGACGGCGGCCTTCCGGCCGCGGATGTTTTCGTCGTCCAGGTTGGCAAAGAGGATCCCCTCCTCCGGAAGGGCGTCCGCCAGCTCAAACTTGGTCTTGATGATATTGTTCAGGCTGCCGAAGCTCTCCAGGTGCTGGGGGCCGATGGCGGTGATGACCCCATACTTCGGGTGCACCAGGTCGCAGATCTCCTGGATATCCCCCACGTTCCGGGCGCCCATTTCGCAGACGAAGAGCTGGTGCTGGGCCCGGAGCCGCTCCCGGATGGTGCGCACCACCCCCAGGGTGGTATTGTAATTCTCCGGCGTAACCAATACATTGTACTCTGCGCTCAGCAGCTTTTCAAGGAAAAACTTGACGCTGGTCTTGCCGTAGCTCCCGGTGACCCCGATGACCGTCAGATCCGGGCACTGACCCAGGATGCGCTTCGCATCCCGGATGTACCAGTTGTCGATGGCCCTCTCCAGGGGCCTGTTCAGGGTATCCGCCAGGAGCAGGAGCCAGGGGGCCCCGGCGAGGCAGAAGGAGCACAGAAGGGCGCCGAAGCCGCCCCCATCCGGCATGAACAGGAGGAAGACCAGAGCCAGGAGATGGAGGATAATATAGGTGATGAGCAGCCGCCATACCCGTTTCGTCATCACCAGGGGCTTCTTGGCGGGGGTCCGGGGCAGGCTCAGCCCCAGCACCAGCAGGAAGAGGACCGCCGCCAGGTACGTCCCGATCCGGCCCAGGCCCTGGACCAGGGGGGCCGCTCCCAGGGCCCAGATCCCCCGGAGCATGACGCTCTCGATATTGTCCCGCACCCAGCGCTCCTGCACCGGATGCTTATAGCCGTTCAGCTGAAAAATATGGGCGTACCGCCGGAAGAGGACGAAGCCCGCCCCGAGAAAGCACAGGCCCAAAACCATCAGGGCAAAAAACCGATGCATCTATTCCGCCGCCTCCCCGACTCCGAAATAGGAATCCAATACCCGGTACACGAAACCGGGCTGCTCCAGATAGGCATAGTGTCCCGCCCCGGGGACCTCCACCAGCCCCGCATCCTGGATCTTCTCCGCGAAGAGCTTCCCCATCCAAAGGGGGGTATCCGCATCCGCCGTGCCCCAGATCAGCAGACTGGGCTCCCGGACCAGGGGCATCAGCTCCCGCAGGTCCCGGTTCACCAGCTTCACCAGGGTCTGCCGCATCAGCGGACTGGCGGCCCGGTAATCCGCCGATCCGTGCCTCCTCCGGTATGCCTCCAGAACCTTCGGGAAGGGCTTCAACAGAGTCCGGACGGCCTTGAACAAAGCCTGCTTCCGCTTCTGCTTCGCGGTCTTCTCCGGCACGATGCCCGCGGAGTCCAGGAAGACCAGCTTCCCTAGCTCCAGGCCGGGATGGGGGGAGGCGCTGAGGCAGAGGATGATCCTGCCCCCGTTGGAATGGCCCAGAAGATGGGTCCTCTCCACCCCCAGGACCCGGAGAAATTCCCGGGTGAAGGCGGCGTAATCCGCCGCCTCCCAGGGCTCCGGCGGCTCCGGCGTCTCCCCGAAGCCGGGCAGCTCCGGGATCAGCACCCGCATATACCGGGCCAGGTGCTCCCCCAGCGCCCGATACAGGTCCAGATTCGTCCCCCAGCCCTGGAGGATCACCGCCGTCTCCGGCCCGGAACCCAGGTCCAGGTAATTCACGGGGATCCCCGATACCTCTGCCCGCATACCGCCGCTCCCTTCCACACAACAATAATTCATTGTATTATATACCTTCCCCCGGCGGAATACAATTCCGCCGGGGGAAAAAGGATACAGCCTATTTCATCTTATTTATCGCATCCAGCATAATTTACATGCCGCTCACGCGCGGTTTAAATAATCGGTATAGGCTTCTTGGTAGATGTCAATCACTTCCTGTAATCCAATGCCGTATAGGGAATCGATGTAGCTGTCAAACTCCGACATTGGCTTGCTCCCATCAAGAAAGCTGGAGAAGTTCTCGGCAATAAAGGTCACAAGATTGTTTCTGTATGTACTCAGCGCTTCACTCTGCTCAGAATCCAGATGCGCTCCCTTTGGATAGAGATTGGCTGCATCGTAGTTCTCATTCAGCCAATCGGTCCAGGTGCTGATCGCACTACGTGCAATATCACCATCCGGGTTATACATCTTCAGACGAGTGTCCGGCATACCAGGATCAACAAAAGGACACATGGCATAGATAAAAACCAGCCACGTGAAAGAAAAACCATCGGGATGGTTCAGTACGAAATCGGTGTTATGGTAATTGCCGTCTTCATCGATGTCGACTACAACCCCAATTGGGCCGTAGGAGTAAAGCAAATGGCCTTCCGGACTGTAGCGGTAATCAATCCACTTCATGCAGAGCTCCAGATTCGTGTTCTTAGCGGCAAAGGAACAGTTTCCGCCGCCAGCGCGGGAGGTGCTGTTGCCGTTATGCAGGATCTGGCCGACATGCTGCAGAGGCTTCTGCGTGGCGATCCATTTGCAGTTGGGATCCGTATTGTTTCTTGTGCCGTCAAGGATGGTGTTAGCACCCCAGTACATATAGGCGACTTCTCCATTGTAAGAACTCTCAGTAATATCACCGGGAAGGGCAAAGCTGGCCCAGTTGGGGCTGATAAGACCTTTCTGATAAAAGTCGACCAGCTTCTCCATGAGTTGCTTATCCTCAGGCGTGGTACAGCCAAATTGAACGGCCCCGTCCTTCAAGTACACTGACGGCATGTTTGACGTGGGGATTGAGGTCATAGAGTCGAATGAAGTGAACTGCCAATAACCGGGCATTTCAATGCCCTGATGAAACCACATAGGGTAATCGCAAGTATCAATGTTGACTTTCAGTTTGGTCAACACATCCTCCAAATCATCCCAAGTGATCACGTCCTCTTGCTTTACACCGATTCTCTCTAACCAGTCCTGCCGGAAGCAATAACCGCCGTTCATTTCCCCCAAAACAATGGACAGGTTCGGAACAAGAGGAACAAAGTCACTGTAATAATAAACCGCATCCCGCGTTTCCTGATCATCGGGATAACGATAAGTTGCCTCATAGAAGAAGTTCGGCATCCACTCCCTGTGCTCATATACATCAATAAAATAACCGTCTTCCACCATTTCAACAGGAGTTCCGCCATAAAAGCTGGACGCACAGCACATCATGTCACAGAGGGTGTCTGCAGCCAGTAGAACGGCAAAGGCCTCGGCACGGTTATTGGATGGGGCAGTAACATACTCTACATGAACGCCAGTCCTGCGTTCAGCCTCCTTGGGCAGAGCGGTATCCCCAAAACCGCCATCTTCCGTGATGTATTGCGGGGTGTAAATGGTCGTCCAATAGCTCAGTGCCTCATCGCTCGTGGTCAGCGGCAGTGGATAGTCATAGGGTTCCATGGCTATGCCTCTGGCATCCACAGCAAAAGGATAGGGAGATTCTGTTTCTGCCGGGATTTGTGCAGTCGGCACGTCCGTTGCTTCTGGCGCCTCAGTAGCAGGAACCTGCGAAGCCGGTGCCTGTGTGGCTGGATTCTCTGAAGGTACTTGTGTGGGGGTTACGGTACCGGAACCGCCGCAGCCGGTGAAAAGGCTGAACAAAAATGCAGCTGCCAATAAGAAAAAGATAACTCTTTTCATCGTATATTCCTTTCTTTGTTTATTCAGCATTGAATTGGCTTTTCCGTGCTTATTGACCCTGTATGAAAGCTTCCAGTTCTTCGGCAAATGCAGGATCCGTATTATCCTGGCGTGGGAGCATAACATTCTGCTCATGACACAGAATGGACTGCACCTTCCGGATATTGACTGTTTTCGCGGTGTTTCCATCCTGCACTGCCACAGCAGCAGCCACACCAGCGGCCTGCCCGGTTTCAATACACTGGGGTATCATGGAGAGCTGGCCGATCGTGCTGACATTGGCAGAAAGATGTCTACCCGGGCAAATCAGATTGTCCACCTTCTTGGGCAGCAGACAGCGGTAAGGGATCTCAGCAGGCGCAGGGGTCCCCGCAATTCCCCATCCAATCACATCGTCATAGTGAGTTGCGCAGTTGTACTCCTCTGCAGTCATCACCAATTCGCCGTCCAGGCGGCGCGAGCAACGCACGCCTAACTGGGGTGCAATGTCCATGAGATAAGCATCCCTAAACGCAAAGGGAAGATAATCCTTGCAAAACTGGAGCAGTGAGCGAATTGAATCCCGCACCTGGAACTCAGTTTTCCGGATATCCTCCAGGTCGATGCAGCTCATGCCGTTTATCCAGTTGTTGAACCAGACAATGTCGTTCGGCCCAGCGGGGAAAAACGCGGTCCTATACCCGGCTCGCTTTGAAAGCTCCTTACTGAAGGAAGCGGAGGCCTCAGGGTTGGCTTTAGCCCAGCGCGCATATGCATCGTAGTCCGCACCGCACACACGCCAGACCAGCGCGGTTATGTCGTCTCGCTGCAAATCTCCGGCAGCGCCGCTGCCTTTTCCAAAATATGGAGCGCCGGTCTGCGCATAAATATCACCATCTCCGGTGGCGTCAATAACGATCTTCGCAAAAACTGCTTGACGCCCTGCCTTGCTTTCAAAGATCACACCCTTGATCTTGTCGCCGTCCATAATCGGCTTGGTCCCCCAGCAGTGGATCAGGACATGTATGTTTTTTTCTTCCTCGACCATTTGGTCCATTTCCAGCTTGAGCTCCTGGGGATCGTAATACAAGGAACGAGCCACAATCCGCTTATCTCCAGACTTGACCGTACAACTGGGAATTAGGCTCCAACGGTCAACCAATATGGTCGTATCTTTTCCAATCTCCTTCAGGGGAGGTCCGATCACAGCATGAGGTGCAGACTTGTTCAGACGTGAAAACCACTCCTCTTGAATTCCTTTCACCACAGAATGCTGTCTCCAGTTCAGCGGGGGAACCCAAAGCACGTAGCCTCCGGTGACATCACCGCCAAAGTAGCCATACCGTTCCATGAGGATAATTCTGGCATTTGGATTGGCCCGAGCTGCACCCACTGCAGCGCTGTGCCCCGCTGAACCGGCACCGACAATGAGAATGTCGCAGCTGTCGTATACCGGCAGGTCATTTGCTGATTCCAGATAACGTTCGCTCATGATGACATCTCCTTTGTAATCATTAATTCTATTTTAATAATACCTCAACAAATCATGTATTTCAATAGCAGAGTTGGTTATAAAGCACAAATGTTTGCATGGGTTTCTAAGAAGGCCTGATGCTTGCAATCTCCCCCGCAAAGGTTTACTATAGGGCATATAATCAAGGAGTATATCCAGCGGACGGGGAGGCGGCAGAATGGCGGAATTCCAGCGGGTACACAGCCTGGGGATCCGGGGCGTACACGGTTATGCCGTCACGGTGGAATGCTATGCCGCCGGGGGCGTCCAGCCCAATTTCGACCTGGTGGGCCTGCCGGACGCGGCGGTACGGGAAGCCCGGGAACGGGTGCGCGCCGCGGTGAAGAGCGGCGGCTTCCGCTTTCCCCCGGGACGGGTCATCGTGAACCTGGCCCCGGCGGACACCCGCAAGGGGGGCACCCTGTACGATCTGCCCGTGTTTTTGGGGATCCTGGCCGCCACCGGGCAGCTGGAGCCCCTGCCGGAGGACTGGGGCTTTATCGGAGAGCTGAGCCTGGGGGGCGAGGTGCGCCCCATCTGCGGCGCCCTGTCCATGGCCCTGGCCGCCCGGGAGGCTGGGCTGAGCAAGCTCTTCGTCCCTGCGGCCAACGCTTCCGAGGCGGCTTACGCCAGCGAGGTGGAGGTCATCCCCGTCGCCAGCACCCAGGCCCTCATCCGCCATCTCCGGGGGGAGGAGCGCATTGCCCCCGCCGCGGTGCCGGAACCCGCTCCCGATGTAAACGGCCCGGATTTTTCCGAGGTGAAGGGGCAGGAGGAGGCCAAGCGGGCGCTGGAGATCGCCGTAGCCGGGGGCCACAATATCCTGCTCTCCGGCCCTCCCGGCTCCGGGAAGAGCATGCTCTCCCGCCGTCTCCCCTCCATTTTCCCCGCCATGACCAGGGAGGAGACGCTGGAGACCACCATGATCTGTTCCGTGGCGGGGCTGACGGACCGGCAGCATCCGGTGATCACCCATCGGCCCTACCGCTCCCCCCACCATACCGTCTCCAGCGTCGGCCTGGCCGGCGGGGGGACGGACCTCCGTCCCGGGGAAATCAGCCTGGCTCATCACGGCGTCCTGTTTTTGGACGAGCTTCCGGAATTCAATCGCAGCACCCTGGAGGTGCTGCGTCAGCCCATGGAGGACGGGGAGGTGACCATCTCCCGGGTGAGCGGCAGCGTGAGCTATCCCAGCCGCTTCATGCTGGTGGCGGCCATGAATCCCTGCCGCTGCGGCTGGTACGGGGATCCCTCCGGCCGCTGCACCTGCTCCGAGAGCGCGGTGCACAGCTACCAGCAGCGCATCTCCGGTCCCCTTCTGGACCGGATCGACCTGTTCGTCCAGCTCCGGGCCCTGGACTATGAGGAGCTGCATCGGCGGCAGCCCGGGGAGAGCTCCCAAACCGTCCGCCGCCGGGTGGAGGCCGCCCGGGAGCGGCAGCGCGCCCGCTGCGGCGCGGGACCCCAGGTGGAAAACGCCCGGCTGAGCGGCGATCTGCTCCGGGAGGTATGCCGCCTGGACCGGCAGGGGGAGGACCTGCTTCGGGCGGCCTATCAGCGCCTGGGCCTCACCGCCCGGAGCCACGATAAAGTCCTGCGGGTCGCCCGCACCATCGCGGACCTGGCAGGCAGCGAGAAGATCCAGCCCGGCCATCTGGCCGAGGCTCTCCAGTATCGCTCCCGCTTATGGGTGCTGTAAAGATTCCGGAAAGGAGTATATTCGCCATGAAACGAGGCCTGACCCTTCTGCTTGCCCTGCTGATGCTCGTCTCCCTCTGCGCCTGCAGCGGAGATAAGCCGGTCGTCCCCTCCGCGCCGGAGCTCACGGCTTCCCCGGCGCCCGTGCCGACGCCGGAGCCCACGGCCGCCCCCACCCCCACCCCGATCCCGCAGATCGTCATGCCTCTTTCCGCAGAGGAATTTGCGGGATACCCTTATCAGGAAGCGGAAAAGAAGCTCAGGATCCTGGGCTTCACCTCCCTGGAGCTGAAGGAATACGCGGATCTGACCTCCCGGGAGGCAGCCAGGGACGAGACCGTCCGGGAGATCGCCATCGGCGGGTCTTCCGGGTTCGAGGTGGGAGACCGCTTCCCCGCCGACTCCCATGTGCTGGTGGAGTATCACACCCTGCGCATGGCGGCCGTTCCCCTCTCCCCCGCCGAGGTGGGCGCCGGCGAGCCGGAGGCGCTGGCACAGGCCTTTGCGGACGCGGGCTTCATCAATGTCCGCACGGACGTGGTAGAGGATCTGGAGGAGGGTGGCCCCGCCGCGGTGACCGCCGTCGTGAACGGCAGCCGGGACTACGGCAAGGGGGATCAGATCCCCTTCGATGCGGAGATCCTCATCCTCACTCATATCCCCCGCCCCGCCCACGACCTGCCTGTTCTGACGGCGGAGCAGATCTATGCCGCCTGCTCTCCCTCCGTCTTCTACATCGAGATCTATGACGAAACCGGCTGGTGCACAAAGACCGGCAGCGGGTTTTTCCTGACGGAGGACGGGATCGCCGTCACCAATTACCATGTGATCTCCGGCGCCGCTTCCGCCGCCGTCACCGTCTCCGATACGGGGGAGACCTATGCGGTGCTGGGGATCTATGACTACAGCGCGGACGAGGACTGGGCGATCCTCCAGATCGAAGGAACCGACTTCCGCCCCCTGGAGGTGGGAAGCCCGGATTATAACGTGGGCGGAGCCACGGTCTACGCCATCGGCAGCCCTCTGGGCCTGCAGAACACCATCTCCGCGGGCATCATCTCCAATCCCCACCGCTGGGACGGCGGCGTGGATTACATCCAGATGAGCGCCGCCATCTCTTCGGGCAGCAGCGGGGGCGCCCTGCTGAACAAGTACGGCCAGGTCATCGCCATCACCTCCGCCACCTATACCGAGGGGCAAAACCTGAATCTGGCCATTCCCCTGACCTATCTGGAGGACGCGGAGGTGGAAAAATACACGCCCCTGGGCGGCGGTCATGCCGGACCCAGCGGCGTCCTCACCCTGTCGGATACCCAGGTACGGGTCTCCATCGGCGAAGCCTGGGACCTGGGCCTCACCGCCATTGAGCAGAACTGCACCGGCGTTTCCGTGCTCTACGCCATCGGCAGGGAGGACGTGGTCTCCTGCGCCTGGCTGGGCTGGCAGGGGGACGACAACACCCTCCGCATCACCGGCCTCTCCGCCGGGAGCACGGAGGTCACCATCTATTTCCTGATTTCGGAAACGGAGACCATACTGGATTCCAAGACCGTCCAGGTGACGGTGGCCCCGGAGGGGGAAGCGGGCGTCACGGGCGAGGACGTGGAGTTCTCGGTGGACGTGGAGCATCTGAGCCTCTCCCTCTTCGCCGGCGGCGAGATCCATGTGCATGCGGTCTATGAGCCGGATGACGAGCATACCTACATCAGCTGGTATGCGGAGGATCCCGGCCTGCTGAACTGCACATGGAGCGAATGGGACGAGAACAACGACACCATCCTGACCATCAGCCCTGTCAGCGCGGGCAGCACCGAGCTCACCCTGGCCTACTGCCATGATGACGGCACCCTGCTGGCCATGCAGACCGTCACGGTAAACATCTTCTATGCCGCCCTGGAGGTATCCGAGGATGAGCTCGGCATCGCGGCGGAGGAGGACTATGAGATCACCGTGACCATCCGGTCGGATAATCCGGGCCTCCACACCCTGCGCTATGAGATCTATGGGGAGGACATCGTCTCCTGCGCCTGGGGCGCCTGGAATGAGGACGGCGTCTCCTGCCCCCTCATCATCACCGGCCTCCAGCCCGGGGAAGCGGACGTGGAGATCAAGCTGCTGGACAAGGACACCAAGCAGTTCCTGTTCAGCATAAGCATCCCCGTATTCGTAGAATAAGACCGGAGGGAACGCCTCATGAAGATCGTGATCGCAGGCTGCGGCATGGTGGGCCGGGAGCTCACCCAGCGGCTCTCCCTGGAGGGCCACGATGTTACGGCCATTGATACTGACCCCCGGCGCATCGAGGAGGTCGGGAACCTCTACGACGTGATGGGCGTGGTGGGCAGCTGCGCCGCCCTGGGCGTTCAGACGGACGCCCAGGCGGATAAGGCGGATCTGCTTATCGCCACCACCGCCTCCGATGAGCAGAACCTGCTGGCCTGTCTCATTGCCCGGAAGCTGGGGGCAAAGCACACCATCGCCCGCGTCCGGGATCCCAACTATACCCGGCGGCAGGACAAGAACGGCTCCCTGCTGGATTTCCTGTCGGATGAGCTGGGTCTGAGCATGTACCTGAATCCGGAGTTCGCCGCCGCCTCGGAGATCTCCCGCCTGCTTCGCTTTCCCACCGCCCACCGGGTGGATGTGTTCGCCGGAGGCCGGGCGGAGATCGTGGAGGTCACGGCGGAGGCTGACTCCGCCCTCCCCGGGCTCCTTCTCCGGGACCTGAGCCGGGAATTCGGCCGGGTTCTGGTCTGCGCCGTGCAGCGGGGAGAGGAAGCCCATATCCCCGGGGGCGATTTCCGCCTCCAGGCGGAGGACCGGATCAGCGTCACCGGGGAGCCCTCGGAGATCGCCCGGTTTCTGCGCCGCCTGGGCATCCAGAAGAAGAAGGCGGATCGGGTGCTCATCGTGGGCGGGGGACGGATCGCCTATTACCTGGCTGTGAGCCTGGCGGGAGCCGGGACCCGGGTCACCATTGTGGAAAAGGACGAGGGCCGGTGCAGCACCCTTTGCGAGCTGCTGCCCGACGCGGGGATCATTCACGGGGACGGGACGGACCATGAGCTCCTGGGCGAGCTGGGGGCGGAGGGCATGGACGCCATCGTGGCCCTCACGGATTCCGACCAGGTGAACATCATCCTGGGCCTGTATGCCGCTTCCCTGGGGGCGGGGAAAACCGTGGTGAAGGTGAACAGCGGCAATCTCATCGATCTGAGCGAGCGGTCCGGCCTGGGGAGCGTCATCTCCCCCAAGCACATCACCGCCAACATGATCCTCAGCTATGTGCGGGGCATGAACGCCGCCAGCGAGGACAGCAACGTGGAGGCCATCCACAGCCTCTGCGGCGGCAAGGTGGAGGCCCTGGAGTTTTCCGTGGGCCGGGAGGTGGAGGGCCTCTGCGGCGTTCCCCTGAAGGACCTGAACACCCGGCCCGGCCTGCTGGTGGCCTGCATCATCCGGGGCGGCAAGGCCCTGATCCCCGGCGGCCTGGACAGTCTCCACCGGGGGGATCATGTGATCGTGGTCACGGCGGAGCAGGGCCTGGACGATATCGGAGACATTCTGAAATAAGGAGCGGCTATGGAAACGAGCTTTGGATTCCACCCCGGCGGGGCGGACCTGACCCGGGAGGCGGCCCGGGCTGCCGGCTGGAAGGCCGGGGACCGGATACTGGACGTGGGCTGCGGCGACGGGACCTCCATGCGCCTGCTTCGGGATGAGCTGGGGGTCAAGCCCGTGGGCTGCGACCGGGATAAAGCCATTCTTGCCCGGGCGAAGGAGCTGGACGGCTCCCTGCAGCTGCGGCAGACGGACGGGCTCAGCCTGGATTTTCCCTCCCTGTATTTCGACGGGGCGCTGCTGGAATGCTCCTTCTCCCTGATGAACCGGCATGACGAGCTGCTCCATGAGCTGTACTGCGTCCTGAAGCCGGGGGCCAGCATCGCCGTCACGGACCTGTACTGCATCAATCCCGATGCGGACCGGGCGGGGGAAGCCTATTATGAGGCGAAGCGCATTCTGAATACCCCCCGCCAGGAAAACGACTGCAAAACGGCGGACAGCATCCCCTCCCCCTATCTGCTGGACGGGATGTTCGTCATCGATAACCTGCTCCATGCCATCCGGGAAACCGGCTTTGAAATCACCCTCTTCCGGGACCGGACGAAGCAGCTGCAGGATTACTACGCCCAGCTTCTGTTCGACTACGGCAGCCTGGACGCCTATTGGGAGGCGGTGCTGCCCAAGGGCTGTCAGCCCTTCTGCCGGGCGGCACCCGGGAAGAACTGCGGCTATTTCCTGCTCACCGCCCAAAAGGAAGCGAAATGATCGGGGCGGTGGTCCTGGCGGCGGGCCTGTCCAGCCGCATGGGGGCGTTCAAGCCCCTGCTGAAGGTGGCAGGGGTCCCTGCCCTCGCCCGGGCCATCCGCTGTCTGGCTGGCTCCGCGGAGGAAACGGCGGTGGTCACCGGCTACCGGGCCGGTGACCTGACGGAGCTGATTGCCCGGGAGGGGGCGAAGGCCCTGTATAATCCGGATTACGCCCGGGGGATGTTCACCTCTGTGGCTGCCGGCGTCCGGTACTTCGCGGACCGGGGGGCGGAGGGGCTCCTTCTCCTCCCCGGGGACTGCGCCGCCGTGCCCAGGCAGGCGGTGCGGGAGCTGACGGTGAACGCCGGGGACGGCTTCGCCGTACCGGGATACGGCGACAAGCGGGGACATCCCATGTGGATCCCCGCCCGATTTTTCGGGGAAATCCTGGCCCATGACGGGACAGAGGGCCTGAAGCCCATCCTGGCCCGCCGGGGGCGGAAGATCCTGCCCATGCCCTTCCCCGGCACCGCGGCGGACATGGACCTGCCGGAGGATCGGGAGGCCCTGGAGGCGCTTCTGAACCGCCCGGGCCTGCCGGAGCTGGCCCGGGGACGGCGGCTCTTCCTCCTGCGGCACGGAGCCACGGTCCCCCATGCGGGCAAGGTGATCATGGGCCGGTATGACGCGAAGCTCTCCCCGGAGGGGGAGGCGCAGATGGAGGCCGCCGGCCGCGCCCTGGCGGAACTGAAGCCGGAGGCCGCGCGAGTCTATACCAGCCCCCTGAGCCGCGCATGGGACAGCGCCGCCATCGTCGCCCGGCACCTGGGTCTGGAGGCAGAGGCGCGGGAGGACCTGCAGGAACTCTCCCTGGGCGCATGGGACGGCCTTCTCATCGAGGAGGTGCGCCGGCGCTGGCCGGAAGCCTATGAACGAAGGGGGCAGGAGCTCATGGCCTACCGCTTCGACGAAAACTGCGAGAGCTTCTATGACCTGGAATACCGGGCTGAGGAAGCCCTGCGGCGGATCCTGGCGGAGGATGACAGCCGGGACCTGATCCTGGTGACCCATGCCGGGGTGCTGAAATGCCTCTACGGCCTGCTGAACGGCCGGGATATCGACTGGGCCTTCTCCCGCTTCAATCCCATGAAGGGAGAAATGACCCTCATCCGCGGGTAAAAACGCGACTCTTCCGATGAAAAGGGCCGGTCTGCTGGTGCAGACCGGCCCGATTGTTCTGTTTGCCGGATCGTCAGTTGATCCCGATGCACAGGAGGCGCCCGGTGAAGTTATCCGCCACAAAGAGGCCCTCCTCCGCCGCCAGGAGCCCCACGGGATACAGGGGGCTGTTCAGGGGCGTATCCGCTTCGGCGCGGAGAAGGGTCGTTACCTGTCCCTCCGCGATGCAGCGCACCGCGCCGTTCACCGTATCCGCCACGAACACCCGGCCCAGCTTGTCCACAGTGACCCCCATGGGCGAGGAGAAGCAGGCGGCAGCAGCCGCCCCGTCCAGGAAGCCCTCCTCCCCGGAACCGGCCAATACCTCCACGGTGTCCCCGGTGATCTTCAGGATCCGGTGGGCTCCGGTCTCCGCCACATAGAGGCTGCCCGCATACCAGCAGAGGCCGGTGGGCTCATCCAGCCCGTCCGCAAGGGTGGAGGCGATGCCGTTGGGGGTGATGACCCGGATGGCCCCCGCGCCGGTATCCGACGCATAGAGGTTCCCCGCTTCGTCCACCGCCAGGCCGGTGGGGCGCTCATAGGTCACGCCGTAATCCCCGGAGGGAAGACCCTCCTCCCCGGGAGCGGCGTTGACGGTCTGGACGCTCACCTCGTCCAGGAAGCGCAGGGCATTGTTCCGGGTATCGCTGATGGCCCAGCCCTCCAGGAAGGGGACGATGGCCCAGGGCTGCCGGAAGCAGCTCTTCTCCGGCTCCGCGTCCACATAGCTGCCCATGGGCTCGTCGTACAGGTCCCCGGCGGTCTCCGCCCCGGCGATGCGGACGGCCTGACCGTCCTTCACCCGCCAGATGCATTTATGGTAGGTATCCGTCACCAGCAGGCTGCCGTCCTTATCCAGGGCAAGGCCGCAGGGCTTGGCGTTGGGAATGTTCAGACGGGAGACCAGGACCTTCTCGCTCAGCCTCATGAGGATGGCGGCCAGCTCCGCCCGGGTCGCGCCCTTCCGGGGGGCGAAGCTCCCGTCCCCCATGCCGTTCACGATCCCTGCGCTTCTGGCCCAGCGCACCGCTTCCAGGGCGTAGGCGCCGATCTCCGCCTCATCCGCAAAGGGTTCCCCGCCCGGTGCGGCGGGACTGCCCAGGCTGCGCCAGAGGAACACCGCCAGATCCTGACGGGTGTTGGCCTCGTCCGGGGCGAAAAGCCCGTCCTCCCTGCCGGTGGTGACGCCCTCCAGGGCGGCCCAGGTCACGGGATCCGCATACCAGCTGTCCGCCGCCACATCCCGGAAGGTCTTCTCCGAGGTCCGGACCGGGCTGCCGGAGAGGCGGTAGAGCACCGTCACCACCATGGCCCGGGTGGTACCGCCGTTGGGGTCGAAGCTGTCCTCCGATACCCCGTTCATCAGGCCCTGATCGGCGCAGTATTCCGCCGCCTGGGCAAACCAGGCGTCCTCCGGTACGTCCCGATAGGTCCCCTGCTCCCCCTCCGCCAGGACCGGCAGGGCCAGGATCAGGGCCAGGATCAAAAGCAGGGCCAAAGCCTTATTCCACTGTTTCATGTGTTTCCCTCCGTTCCGTTTTGTTCAGGGGGCTCAGGCGACAAGCTCAACCTGAATGGACAGGCCATCTGCTGGCATCACATAGGTGTATGTGCCGGTGGGTTCGGTCACTCTTACGGCGCCCTCGATCGCCGTGCCATTGGCAAATACCGAGAAGGTGCTGTACGCGTCGCCCCTCGTTACGGTGATCGTGATTGTCTCGCCCGCGAACGCCATCGTTTCCCCGTTCTGCTCTGTCAGAGTGAATTCCTCCACGCTGCTGCTGATGGTGACGAGGGCCGTCTCCGCGGTTCCGCCTTCATTCAGCGAGTAGGAGACGCCGATGATGAGGGCTTCTTCCAGTTCAACATTCAGGAAAACGTTATTCTCCGGCATGGTGAATTCATAGGTATTCTCCCCGGTCCTGGTCACCTCCACCTGGGTGTTTTCGTAGCTCACCGTGGGAAGTACGCCTTCGGGGATCCGGTATCCCCTATCCGGAATGATCGTCAGGGTCACCGTTTGGTTCTCCGGAACGTAGGTATAGAAATCCTCCACTGTCTCCCCGTTGATCTGGATGCTGGCGCCCATTTCCTCGAAGTAGATCTCAAAGAGCCTGGTCAGCTCGGCCGTGACGTCCACATCCCCCGCGGGCATGGTGAATTCATAGGTGCTGACGGTCCTATAGTCCGTGACCTCATCGCTCTTTCTGGTCAGGGTCTCCGTTCCGCCGGTCACGCCGTCCCAGGTGATCGTTACAGCGTCCAGTACGCTCATTTCATTATCCCAGGAAACGCGGACGGTCACCAGATCGCCGGTCCTGGCTTCAGTTGCGTCCTCCATGCCGTCGACCACCACCGTGGTTATGGCGTCGACCTCCTCCGGATCAAGAGCCCTGATGCTGAAAACCTGGCCCTCGAGCATGGCTTCCACCGTTACCGCCGCCGCGGGCATTTCAAAGGTATAGGTCCCGTTTTCGCCTTGCAGGCGGCGATTCTCTTCCGTTCCGTCGACCGTATAAGTGATGTAGGCTTCCACGATGTCGTAGCCGGCCTCGGGCGTCAGGGTCACGGTCACGGCCTCGCCCTCCGCCGCGGTCTGAACGTCAGCCGTCAGGGCGCCGCCCTGGGGCTGGACCAGGCTGATGGCATAGATCGGCGTGCTGTCAAACCCGGCGGTATACTCGGCGTCCCCTTCTGCCGGGACGATCTCCGGCTCCCAGGTCCCGTTAAACGTATACCTGTATTCGTCATCCGCCTCTTTGGTGGGTTCGTCGCCGCCGTATTCCGGCATTTCGCCGTAGGGCACCTGCTCCTCATAAACCGGGTTCCCGTCCCCGTCCAGCCAGGTGATGGTGTACCTCAGCAGCTCCTCCTCAAACTCCGCCGTATAGGTCACGTCGCCGGTGACGACGGGCAGGATCTCGGGAGAATAGACGGCGCTGCCGTCGTTCCACCCGGTGAAGCGGTAGATATATTGTTCAGTGGAATCCTTCTCCGGTATCTCGTGGGTCGGCCTGACGCCGTATTCGCAGCTCTCCTCCGTGCTTTCCCCGTCAATGACCCAGGTCACGGTATAGCTGCGGGGCTCTGAACTGAATTCTGCCGTATAGGTCGCATCCCCGGTAACGGCAGGCAGCTCCTCCTCCGGACCATAGACGGCCGATCCGTCATACCAGCCCGTAAAGATGTAGATCAGATCCGCGGAGGGCTCCCGGGATGGGATCTCATGGCTCGGCGTCGTGCCGATCTCCAGTTCCTCCGTCTCCTCCACGCCGTTGATGCTCCAGGTGATGACGCCGGTCTCCGCCGCAGGATCGATCTCCTCAAATACCGCGGTGTACTCCGCGTCCGCCCAGGCTTCCGCTACGACCGGCTCCCAGCCGACGAAACGGCAGCCGTCCTTGGTCGGCTGATCCCCCGGGTAGCTGGGCCGTTCGCCCGGGGCCGCAGAGGAAACTTCCAGAATGTTTCCCTCGTCATCCAGCCAGGTGATGGTATAGAACTCTTCCACCGGCTGGATCTCCTCAAAGACCGCCGTGTAGCTGGCGTCTCCCGTAACTATGCTGATCTCGGGATCCCAGCCCAGGAAGGTATACCCGTTCTTCACCGGGATCTCATGGGTCGGGCGCACGCCTTCGGCATAGACGCTCTGGGAAACGACGCCGTCAATGATCCAGGTCACGGTATACTGGGTGATCTGAACGGGGTCGCCCCCCTCCACCGGCAGGAAGTTCGCCACATAGGTCGTATCTCCGACAGCTTCCGCCAGAGCGGGGGACCAGCCGGCAAAAACACATCCCTCCAATACGGGTTCGGCATGGAAGGGGACCTGGCCGGCCTTGCAGGCGGTGGTCTCCAGGTGCCCCCCGATGTTCCAGGTGATCGTATAGACGGCGGAATCGCCGCCCTGGCCGCCTTCCCACAGGGGATCCTTGGAGATGACCTCCTCTTCCTGCATTCCCTCGACCTCAGCCAGCTTCCGGCTGGTCTCGGCCTGTTTCTTCAGCAGGTTTTCCAGCGCTTCCGGCAGGGGGGTCCGGAGCGCCTCGGGCACCCGATCCCGCGCAGCGGCATCCCGGGCGATCTCCACCTGGACAAAGGGAGGAACGTCCTCGGCATTCAGGCCCAGGAGCCAGGCCTCCGCCCCATCCCCCGCCTGATCGGCGTCGTATACCCGAAAAACCCCCAGCTGTCCTTCCCGGACGGTGAGGGTGCGGGTCGCCCCGGTAATGGGATTGATCGCCGCGCCCTGGGCACGGCCCTCCAGGACCCCCAGGCGGGTCTCCTCATCGCTGATCTTCTGGATATAAACGATGGTGCCCCGGACGCCGGTGACCATGGTGGAGGTGCGGATATTCAGCTTTTCATCCTCTTTCAGGGGAGCGGTGACGTCGCAGTACATCTCGCCGCTCTTCAGCAGCAGCTCCAGCGTTTTTCCGCTGCGCCGGACCTCCAGGCTGCTGCATTCATCCAGCTTTACCGCCTTTTCGGAATCCAGGGTGATCCAGGCATAACTGGCGGCCTCGGTGGAGACCACATAGCCGTTATACAGGCGCATATCCTCCCTGGTGCTGTAGGTCTTGCCGCCGGTGCCGGAGACATTTACCGTTCCCTCCGTCTTGAGCAAACGGATCTCGGTCCCGGTGTTGTCCGCCGCCAGGGCCGGAGCCGCCAGGCCCAGGCAGAGGCTGAGGCACAGAAGCCAGACGAAGCACCTTCTCAGGGTACCGCGGAAGATCATAGATTCAGCTCCCCTTTCCCATTTGTGTATTTTTATTCCATGATAAACAAGAATAACAAATTCCGGCAGGGATTGCAATGCAAACCACCGTTTTTCCCCATCTCCCGGAAACTTTTTTCTCCCCCCGCCGTCTAAAAGGCAGAAAGAACCGCTGTTTCGTAAGGAGGGAATATCCATGCCCCGTTATCTTGCGCTTATCCCCCTGCTGGCCCTGCTGCTGGCCCTCTGCGCCTGCGGCGAAAACCAATCGCCGAGCTCCCCGTCCCATACCGGCCCGGGGGAAACACAGCAGGCATCCACCGCCTCTCCGGACGGCACGCCCGTCCCCGTTCCTACGGAGGATCCGGAAACCCCGGCGGCGAATGCCGCCTATGCCCCCCTGGCCCGGGCGGTATACCCGGAGATGGCCCCCTGTCCCGACTATGAGAATCTGAACACGCAGGAGGACTGGTCCGCCTGGCGGGAAAGCCTGGAAGCCCAGCGGAACCAGCCGGCGGGGTATGCCGACGGGCTGGAGCCCTGGCTCCGGGCCTGTCTGGGTGAATTCCTCTCCGGCGCCGGGAAGGAGAACCGGGTCTGCGCCCCCATGAACATCTATACGGCGCTGGCCATGCTGGCGGAGACGACGGATGGAGAGAGCCGGGCTCAGATCCTCACCCTCCTGGGGGAGAAGGATATCCGGGCCCTGCGGCAGCGGGCGAAGGCCCTGTGGAACGCCGGGTACCGGGAGGACGGGATGGTGTCCAGTCTGCCGGCCGCCTCCCTCTGGATGAGCGACCGGATCGGCTACGTGCAGGAAACCCTGGATATTCTGGCTGAGGATTACTACGCCTCCAGCTTCCGGGGGACCATGGGCTCCCCGGAATATGACCGGGCTCTGCGGGACTGGCTGAACGAGCAGACCGGGGATCTGCTGAAGGACCAGGTATCCGGCCTGAGCATGGACGCCCGCACGGTCCTGGCCCTTGCCGCGACCCTCTATTTCAAGGCTCCATGGCACGATAAGTTTTCCAAAGAACAGACTTTTCCCCAAACCTTCCATGCGCCGGGCGGAGAGCAGGAGACGGATTTCCTCCATCGCTCCTTCATCGGCGAATACTGTTGGGGGGACGGGTTCTCCGCCGTATCCCTGAGGCTGGAGAACGACGGGGCCATGTGGTTCATCCTGCCGGATGAGGGGGTTTCTCCGGAGGAGCTCCTGGGCCGGGAGGAGGCGCTCTCCTTTATCCTGAGCCGAAGGAAATACGACTGGGCTCAGCAGAAGCGCCTGACCGTCCATTTCGCCGCGCCCCGCTTCGACGTATCCTCCGACCTGGATCTGGTCGACGGGCTGAAGGCCCTTGGGGTACGGGATGTGTTCGATACGGACGTGTCCGACTTTACGCCCCTCACCACTGATGTGGAGGATCCCATCTTTGTCTCCCAGGCCAAGCACGCCGCGCGGGTGATGATCGACGAGGAGGGCTGCACCGGAGCCGCCTATACGGTGATCATGATGGCAGCCGGGGCTGCCATGCCTCCGGAGGAGAGCGTGGAATTCACCGCAGACCGCCCCTTCCTCTTTTTGGTCACCAACTTCGACGGCCTCCCCCTGTTCACGGGGATCGTCAACAGCCCGAAGTAAGCATCTGTTGTTCCCCAGTGCCAAAAACGCAGCGTCTGATATACCTTTCGGTTATATCAGACGCTGTTTTTGCGATGACCATGCCTCTGCGGCTTGTTATATAATTTCTCTGGAATGGTCCCGGCCTGCGGTCTTATGCCTCTTCCATGCCGGGAAACAGCTCCAACAGCCGTTCCGCCTCCGGGGAGATATCCCCTTCCCGCCAGATGGCGGTGATGGCGCTGGGGCTCAGGGGTGGCTTATCCGGGAAGGGCCGGAATACCAGGGCGTTTTCCGTGGCGGCCTCCGCGAAATGGCCGCAAAGGCTGATCCCTTTGCCCTGACTCAGGGCCCGGGTGAGGGTCTGGAAGTTGGGCACATACTCGGTTCGGGGCGCGAAGCCCCAGGCCTGCTCCAGGTTCGCCCGCTCCCCAGGCGCAGGCTCATAGCAAAAGACCTCCAGAAAGGTCTCCTCCCGCAGGTCCTCGGGCCGCAGCTCTTGCCGCTGCGCTTCATCGCTTGCCAGGGGATGGTCGTGGGCCATGGCGATGTACAGGTGGAAGAGCGCAATATCCCTGGATCGGGTGCCCTTGAGCTGGCTGGAAAGGACCTTCTGGCCAATGATGAGGTCGATCTCCCCATGCAGGAGCGCCTGACGCAGGGGAACGAATTCAAAGAGATACTCCGAAACGTCCACCTGGGGATAGGCCTCGCGGTACCGCCGCACCGACGCGCGGATGCAGTCGAAATCCTCGTTGTAGTCGTAGGAGCTGGGGTATCCGATGCGCAGGCTGCGCTTGGCTTCCGCCCCGGATCGGGCAAACTCCCGCAGGGACTGCTCAACGGCGCGTACCGGCCCGTTCAGCTCCCTGTACAGCCTCTCCCCCGCCTCCGTCATCACCAGGCCCCGATTTGTGCGCCGGAACAGGGTGCGGCCCAGACGGCGCTCCAGCACCGCCAGGCTCTTGCTCAGGGCGGGCTGTGAGATATACAGCTCCTCCGCGGCCTCTGAGAGCTTCGGATGCTCCGCCAGGCGGAGGAAGAGCATGAGCTGCTGCAGGGTGATCCGGTCCATAACCGCCTCCTCGTCTCCATCCTCATATGCATATTGCTTATTATATTTTGATTATAACCAAAATAACCGACGGATGCAAGCCGCCGGAAGGAGCTGAATATACAATGGCCCATATCCTTGAACCTGCCAGAGAGATCCCCGTCATCGGAGAATATGAGGCGGTGGTAGCGGGCGGCGGCATCGCGGGTATCGCCGCGGCAGCCGCGGCGGCCCGGAACGGAGCCCGGGTCCTGCTCATTGAGCGGGAATACGCCTTGGGGGGCATGGCCACCCTGGGTCTGGTAACCATTTTTCTGCCCCTCTGCGACGGAAGGGGGAACCAGCTTGTGACCGGGCTGGGGGAGGAGCTGCTGCGCCTCTCCATCCTGCACGGGGCAGAGCTGCCGCCGCCGGAGGTCTGGACCCGGAGCGCCGGTCGGGAGGAGCGCAGCGCCGCCCGGTATATCGCCCGCTTCAATCCCCACCTCTTTGCGCTGGAGGCGGAGCGGCTTCTCCTGGACCTGAAGGTGGAACTGCTCTATGGCACGACCATATGCGCCGCCGCTATGACAGGGGACCGCGTTGACGCCCTCATCCTGGAGAACAAGTCCGGCCGCTCCGCGGTAAGGGTCGGTCGAGTGGTGGACTGCACCGGAGACGCAGACATTGCCGCTCTGGCCGGGGCCCGTACTGCCCTGTACGGACGGGGAAACCGGCTTGCCTCCTGGTACTACTTCGCCCAGGGGGGACGGGTGGACCTGAAAATGTTCGGTCTGGCGGACCTGCCTGAGCAGTCCAGCGGCCGGGTCATCAACGACCACACGGATTACCGTGCGGAGGCCCGGGAGCTCAGCGGAGACCTGCGCTTCAGCGGCGTGGACGGGCCGGAGCTCAGCCGGGCGGTGACCGCCGCCCACGGGCAAATGTATGCGGATATCCTGGAAAAAAGGGCGGAGCAGCCGGACTTCTCCCCCGTCACCATATCCACCATCCCCCTGGTGCGTATGTCCCGCCGGCTGGTGGGCAGCGCAGAGCAGGGGGTGGACACGGATCACGTCTTCCTTCCGGACAGCATCGGCATGACCGGGGACTGGCGGCGCTCCGGTCCCGCCTTTGAGCTGAGCTACGGCGCCCTTTGGGGGAAGGAGGTGCGGAATCTGATCTGCGCCGGCCGCTGCATCTCCGTTACGGACGAGATGTGGGATGTGACCCGGGTCATTCCTCCCTGCGCCGTCACCGGCCAGGCCGCCGGGACCGCCGCCGCCATGACGGAGGACTTCTCCGCACTGAAGGTGGACCGCCTGCAGGCACGTCTCGCGGCACAGGGCGTCCTGCTTCACTGCCCCGAATAAAGGACGTCGGACCCCAGGCAAATCAAACAGATATTCCAAAAGAATCTGAATAGGAGGATCAACATGAAAAAGAAAGCCATTGCCCTGACCATCGCGCTGCTGCTGCTCCTGTCCCTGTTCGCCGGCTGCGGCGGCGGCGGGACGACGCCGGCCACACAGGCCCCGGCGACACAGGCTCCGGCAACAGAAGCTCCGGCGACACAGGCGCCCGCCACGCAAGCGCCTGCCACTGCGGAGCCCACTCCCGAGCCCACTCCCGAGCCCACCCCCGCATCTCCCTATAATTTCGCAGCGGGCAAGTTCGAGAAGGACGCCAACGGCTTCCCCACCGCACCCTATGAGTACGAGCTGCCCATCTCCACCACGGACGAGGTCCTCTCCTTCTGGACCTCCACCTTCATGAGCCAGTACATCCCCGAGGAGGGCTACGGCTCCATGCCGCTGCCCCAGGGAATGGATCAGCTCACCGGCATCCACATCGAGTACGAGGTAGTTCCCTGGGATACCCGCGGCACCAATTTTGCCACCCTGCTGGCGGCGGATGACCTGCCGGACATCATGGCCCAGGGCATCACCTTCTACAACGGCAGTTACTATGAGGCTGTGGAGGAAGGCTACTTCGTCAACATCCACGACTATATGGACTACTGCCCCAGCTACATCTACGAGGCCACCCACGACAAAAAGGACACCAAGACCTACGACTCCGTTTTCTATACGGACGACCTCATCATCGCGTTCTACAACATGTGGATGACGACCACCTATTCCACGAACAAGGTCATCCGGCAGGACTACGTGGAGAAGGTGGGCATGAAGGTGGAGGACATCCTCACCTGGGACGACTGGTTCAATGTGCTCAGCGCCATCAAGAGCCAGGTGGACAAGGTGGAATACCCCTGGCCGCTCACCTCAGCGATCGAGGTGAAGGGCTACTACGTCACCTCCCCCTCCTTCGATACCCTCAGCTACCTGAACTCCTCCGGCCTTCCCGACCGCTTCGTCAAGGACGGCGTCGTCACCTTCGGCGATATGACGGAGGGCGATAAGGCCTTCATGCAGAAGATGAATGAGTTCTATGCCGCCGGGCTCATCGACCCCAACTGGGGCGGCTATGCCAGCAGCGCCTCCTTCACGGACAAGATCGCCCGGGGAGAGGTGGCCATCATGGATATGGCGGCGACAGAAATCAGCGGCTACAACAACAGCAGCATGGATGAGGACTGCGACTGGACCGGCCTCAAGCGGCCGGTACGCTACGAGGGGCAGGTGCTCCACTGCGGCGGGGATATGAACCGGGTGCAGGCGGGCTGCAGCTCCATCTCCGCCAAGTGCGAAAATATCGAGCTGGCGGTGTCCTGGTGCGACTTCCGCTACTCCCCCTATGGCTGCTTCTACAACTCCTACGGGCCCCAGGGCGTGGTATGGGACTACGACGCGGAGGGAAATATCCGGGCGACCGAGTGGGCCCTGACCCACGAGATGGGCTTCAGCTGGATCTGCTCCTTCTATGCCCTGAACAACATCTTCGAGCATGGTCTGGAGGATACGAACCGCAAGCTCATCTACGACGGGGGCGAGAAAATCCTGGCTGTCCGCGCTTTCTGGTGCGACTACGCCTACGACGCGGCCTATGAGTTCCCCGTGGGCTGCCGCATGACGGCGGAGGAGGAGAAGGAGATCAACGACCTCTCCGGCGATATCTCCACCTATATTCTGGAGAATTACGGCCTTTTCCTCACCGGGGACAAGAGCTTCGACGAGTGGGAAGCCTATGTTGACGCCATTTATGCCATGGGCATGCAGGACATCATCGATATCTATCAGAGCGCCTATGACCGCTACCGGGCGGCATAAGCCCGGCCTCTGCGGAACGGGAACCCCTTTGCCTTTGTTCCCGTTCCGCCCTGCCGGGTACGGCGTGCAAAAGGCACAAGAATCTGATATGATGGGAGAAAAGCCCTTTGAATACGATTAAGCTGAAGGACGACGAAAAACGCCTGCTCCAGGGCGAGGGCGGCGAGGTCCGGCGGATCTGCATGGAATACCTGGTGGAGCTGGCCCAGGTTGCCGGCGCGGAATGCCTGATCGACCTGGACGGCACGGGGGATATGCATACCCCCATGCTGGGCATGTCCCCCTATTACGCCATTACCTATGACCAGCTCAAGGAGCTGGCGGACTCCGGCGCGCAGTTCGCCATCCCCACCTTCGCGGATAAGTCTCCCTTTCCCGAGGAAGCCCCCATCCACGGCTGGGAGGGCTGCGGCATCTGCGCCTACCGCCGGGCGGAGGACCGGCACGATGACCCGAAGTTCCATGAGCAGGCTCTGCACGAGGACGTGATGAAGCTCTACCGGAAGATGGGGATGCTCACCTCCCACTCCTGCGCAAACTACCTCACCATGTCCTACTGGCCCACCATCGGCCAGCATTGCTCCTGGTTCGAGAGCTCCCAGATCCCCTACTGCAATGCGGTGCTGGGGGCCAGGACCAATTTTGACGGCACCTTTGCCACCTGCTTTCTGGGGAAGGCCCCCTACTACGGCATGCACATAACGGAAAACCGCTGGGGCACCGTTCTCATCAAAACAGACCGGCTTATCCACACGGACCTGGAATGGGACGTTTTCGGCTATGCCGTGGGTGCGGAGGTGGAATGCTCCGTGCCGGTGCTCACCGGCACCGCCAAGCCCACCACCACCCAGCTCCAGAAGCTGAACTCCGCTGTCCATACCGGAGGCGGCGTGGCCATGTACCACATTCCCGGCAGCACGCCGGAGGCGCCCACCCTGGAATATGCCTTCGGCGGCAGGAAGCCGGAGCGGGAGGCTCTGGTAGGGGAGGCCAAGCTGCGGGAGGCCTATGAGTACCTCAATTATCATACCACCGACGAGGTGGATTTGGTCTATTTGGGCTGCCCTCACCTGAACATCGTGGACCTGATGCGGCTGGTGCATAAGCTGGAGGGCAAGCGGGTGCGCATCCCCATGTGGGTGATGACGAATCCCTGGCTCTACAGCGCCGCCCTGGGCATGGGCTATGTGAAAGCCCTGGAGGCCGCCGGGGTCACGCTCATGTCCGGCGCCTGCCTCGCCGCCATGGGCGCGGTGCCGGAGGGAGTGCGCTGCATAGCCGTAGATACGGCCAAGCAGGCGAATTACGTCACCGGCTGTTATCCCGAAGAGGACGGCAAGCTGCAGGTCTGCTACGGCTCCACGGACGAATGCATCGACGCCGCCCTCACCGGGCGTTGGCACGGCTGCTGGAGGTGACCATGAGAAAGATCAGAATCAAGGGCCGGGCGGAATGGCCCGGAAAGGTCGAGGCGGAGGCGCTGGTCTCCCCCAAACCCCTGCAGGGCTTCACCAACTGCAGCCCCATGAACGGCTACACCACCGAGCGGGAGCATCCCCTATTCAGGGTGCCCTATACGGACAAGGTCCTGGTATTCCACTCCGCCAGGGGCTCCGGAGGCTTCATGTCCTACGGTGTGGGCCGAAAGCCCGCCGCCTTCGTGCATACGGTATCCAGCCCTCTGAATGTGCTCTGCACCATGCAGGCCCATGTCCCCTCCATGACCGATTTTGAGGAGGACCCCATGGAGTACATCGAGACCGGGGATCTGGTTCTGGTGAACGCGGACGAAGGCTATATCGAGATCACGAAAAAAGACTGAGTCATTTTGCAGAGGACAGGATCATGCTGACAGAAAAGGAAAACTTTCTCATGACGCTTCGGGGGGAGACGCCGGAATGGATCCCTACCTACAGCATTGTCGCGCCGCCCCCCGGCGGCCCTACCCCCACCTGCATCCAGGTTTCTCCGGGCTTTTTGCAGAACCACCGAAAGAACTTCGTGGGCGGCATTGATCCCTTCGGGGTGGAGTACGTCTACTCCGACGCCGTATACGGAGCCACCATGCCCAAGACCTCGGATTTCATCCTGAAGGATATCCGAAAATGGCGGGACGTGATCAAGGCTCCGGATATCTCCGGCTACGACTGGGCGCGCATCTGCCGGGAGGATATACAGCGTTCCGGCATCGACCGGAGCCAGACCGCCCTTGCCCTGGACCTGCACTTCGGGTATTTCCAGAACCTCATGGCCTTCATGGGGTTTACGGAGGGCCTCTGCGCCATCTATGAAGAGCCGGAGGAATGCCGGGCCCTGGCAGACTACCTCTGCGATTTCTACTGCTCCGTCTGCGAACACATTATTGAATACTACGACCCGGATGTGATCTCCATCAAGGACGATACCGCCGCCTGGGGGGCGCCCTTCATGTCCCCGGAGGCCTACGCCGAGATCTTCCTGCCCCAGTACGACCGGCAGGCGAAGTTCGGCCGGGATCGGGGCCTGCCGATCACCTTCCACAACTGCGGCAAATGCGAAACCTATCTGGAGATGATGCGCTCCATCGGCACCACGCTTTGGGAGCCGTGCCAGACCTGCAACGATCTGCCCGCCATTAAGAAAAAATACGGCAACAGCCTGGTGCTGGGCGGAGGCTGGGATGCCCGGGGCCGCTTTATCGAGCCGGACTGCACGGATGAGGAGATCGTGGAATCCGTGCGCAGCACCATCCTCACCCTGGCGGAGGGGGGCGGCTACTGCTTCATGGGCGGCTATATGGGCATACCGGGGGACGAGCTTTCCATGCACCGCAGCCGTCTGGTGCGGCAGGTCTACGAGGAGCTCCGCTGCAGCATATACAGGCATTGATAACCCAGGCGATGAAGAGCTCGAAAAATAGTCTCCGGGGCGCTGCGATGCAGCGCCCCGGAGGGTTTTATCGTTTTATCCCCGGCTTCTTCGCCGGCAGCTTCAGCGGTATCCTCCGCCGGCTCCTCCTCCGCGGGCTCTTCGGCGGTTTCCGCCCAGTGATACGGCCAGGGCACGTCCTCATGGGCCAGCTTCCAGAAATGGTACTGTCCCTTCTTGGCCATTTCCAGCTCCGTATCGAAGATGTAGGGCACCCCGTCGAACTCGATCTCCACCCAGCCGTGGGGCCGGGGATTCCAGTTCACGCCGCCGCTGACGGCCTCCGCGTCATAACCCAGCTGCCGGGCCAGGAGGCAGAAGACGGCGGCATAGCTGTAGCAGTTGCCCCTGCCGGTGTTCAGCATGATGTTGGCTTCTTCCACCTCCCAGCCCGTCGCGCCCCATTCGTAGGACTCCGTCCGCCGGAGGTAGGCAAAGCTCTTCACGGTATAGTCGAAGGCGGCGCGGAGCAGCTCCTCTCGGGTGAGCTGCGGATCATACAGTCCGGCCAGGATCTCCTTGATGAGCCGATCCGTCTCCTCATCCCCGCAGGTGTACCGGCCGTCCGGGCCGAAGTACAGATTCCCCACGGCGGTATCCCGGCAGATATATCCGTCCTCCCCGGCCCAGTAGACTTCGCCGTCTGCCGGCACCGGACCCGGTTCATAGCACAGCCGGGGATCCGTGACCTCCGTCCAGGCCTCCCATTCCCCCGCTCCGGCGGAGGTATGGCTCACTGCGGCCTCCAGCAGGGTCTCATAGGCCCAGTGGGAGGCGGGCAGATCGGTGAACAGGGGGATGACCAGATGGGCGTCCAACGCCTCCCGGTCCGCCCTGCGCCCCAGGACCCGGTTGATCACAGCGGCGGCCTCCGCCCGGGTGAGCGGGCCCATGGGGCGGAAGGTCCCGTCCTCATAGCCCTGGATCCAGCCCTGCCCGGTGGCCTTCGCCACCGCGCCGTACCAAGGGGTGTTGCCGGGCACATCGGGGTAGCTGCAGCTTCCCTCCTCCAGCTCCGGGAAGAAGCGGGTGATCATGAGGATGAACTGGCCCCGGCTCATGGCCGCATCCGGCAGGATATTTCCGTCCCGCTGGAGGTCCAGGATGCCCCTGGAGGCCAGGAGGGACATGGCGTCATAGTACCACATGCCCTTCTCCACCCCCGGGATCTCCGCCCGATCCTCGGGCCGGTACCGGAGAAGGCCGTAGATCAGCTGGCAGCCCTCCGCCATGGTCAGGTAGGTATCGGGCCGGATGGTGCCGTCCCCATACCCCCGGAGATAGGGGGTATGCTGCTCCATGCCGGTCTGGAGCATCAGGGGAATCCACTCTTCCTGCTCCTCCTCCTCGTCTTCGTCGGCAAGGGCGGAAGAGATCCCGCTCAGGAGCGTCAGGCACAGGAACAGGGCGATCAGGCGCTTACTCCACATAGCTCACGGTCTCCTCCCCGTCTTCCCGGTAGGTATATACCGTGAAGCCATCGTAATACAGGTTCCCGTCCTCCCCGTCTCCCAGGCAGCTGGGCGCATAGTCTGAGCTCTGGGGATAACCGATGGCCTTGAACAGCTCCTCCACCGGCTCGTCGATATACCCCTCCGCGATGGCCTTGAGCTCCTCGGGGCTCCTTGTGGGCTCCGTTGTGGTTTCCGGCGTAGGATCCGGCGTGGGTTTCGGCGTAGGTTCCGGGGTGGGCTCCGGCGTCGGTTCAGGCGTCGGTTCAGGCGTAGGCTCAGCGGTGGGTTCCGGCGTGGGCTCCGTTGTGGGAACCGTTGTGGGAACCGCCGTCGGCGCCGGGGTCTCCGCAGGCACGGGGGCGGGGGTGGCTTCCGGCGCGGGAGCCGCCGAGGGAACGGCGGTAGCCGCCGGAGCGGCAGGCGACGAGCAGGCCCACAGGAGGGCCAGCAGGATGCAGAATACCGGGATAAGCAGTTTCTTCATGGTGTATCTCCGTCTATCATGAAATCTTCGGATCAGTCCGTAATCGTTCCCACCGGGGCGGACAGGAGCCTGCCTCCCAGGCGGTAAAGCACCCGTTCCGGGGTCTCCCCCTCCGGCAGCCAGGCGGAAAAACCGCCGTCCATCCGGCGGAAGGCCTCGTAACACCCTCCGGCGCACTGCAGGTATGCCCTTCCGGCGGCGGGATCCAGCGCGCCGGAATAGCCGACGCAGCCCTCCGGTCCGTCTCCCTTGCTCCGGACCAGCTCCACCGCGCCGCCGATCTCCTCCCCGCCGGCGAGCGCCCGCCGCGGCGCGGGCATCCTGGGCACATAGGTCAGCAGGTAGGGCAGGTTGCGCTCCACCAGCTCCACCAGCACCGTATCCGCTCCCAGTTTTTCCGCGGCGGTCAGGTCGTATACCGTACTGCGGGAAAACCGGGCGGAGGCAAAGCTGTCCGCCAGGAAGGGATACAGGTCGTTGCCGAAGGAGTCCCGGTAGGCCAGCAGGCCGCCGGTCCCCTCCCCTTCGGTGTTGATGGTGATGCTGTCCGGCCGGGTATCCGCCCCCTCCCGGGTGTACCGGAAGGTCCCCCCGTATATCGGGCCCGTCTCCGGATCCCGGGCCGCGGGGTACAGCATCTCGTACAGGTCCCCGTCATGCCGCTGCTCACCGGAGAAGTCTGCGGCGAAATACCGGCTCTCCCGGCCCAGAGCGGCGTTGATCCCGTCCGCCGCCAAGGCGGCGCCCTTCACGGTCCAGTGGGAATCATGGGCGTAATACAGGGTCTCCTCCCGGGCGGCGAAAAGGGGGTACAGGTCCGCGAAGGGGACCCCCTCCCCGGGAAGCAGGGCCAGAAGGCGCTGCAGATCCCGCTCCTCTCCGGGGGTATAACCGGGCATATTCTCCGGGTACAGGGTGTTTTTGTTGGGCACGGGAACGAAGAGGAAGGTCAGCCCCCGGTCCCGGCAGTATTCCGCCATAAGGCCCAGGTTCGCCGCGGCAGAGGCCAGGTCCCCGTCAGACAGGGCGGCGGCGCCGGTATAGTCCCCCAGGGTGGGGGCATAGTACAGCCAGCCCTCCCGGCCCAGGATCACGTCCTCCACGGGGCTGGAGCCGGTGAGGCCCGCCAGCCCGTTCCGGGCGGTGATCAGCTCCTGCCGGAGCCAGAAATGGTCCCCGATCCAGTCCGCCAGTTGGGAGAGGCAGGCCCAGTTCGGCTTTCCCTTGTTGCTGAGCTTCGGCTTTTGAGCCAGCCGTTCATTGGCTCCCGCTCCCGCAGGGCCGAAGGCCAGCATCCCCAGGCTGAGGACGGCGCAGAGAAGCAGGCAGCACAGGCTAAAGCAGACGGCTGAGCGTTTTCCCCTCTTCACGGCGTCACCCCCCTAAAACTGCGTGTAAATAAACGGGGCAAAGCCCCCGGCGGCCAGCTCCGTGAGGCACAGGGCCAGGAGCAGGAAGCAAAGGACGAAGGACAGGGGCCGCAGCCTCCCTTCCCCCAGGCTCTCCCCCAGCCGGGGGAACAGTCTGCCCAGGGGCAGACACACCGCCGCCCCCGCCAGGAGCAGCAGCAGATCCCGGGTGTTCCCCGCCAGGCGCAGGGCCGCCGCCGCGGCGGGCGTCATGGCGGCGGGAGTGAACATGGCGGCGATCACCCCCCAGGCGGCGGCAAGGCTCTCCCCCCGGAAGAGGACGAAGCCCAGGCATACCGCCAGCAGGGTATAGATACGGCCCAGTACCCGGCCCGGCCGGGTCCCGGTCAGCCGCCGGGGATCCGGCAGGCCCAGGGTCTCCAGAGCGGAGAGCACGCCATGCCACAGGCCCCAGAGGACAAAGGTCCAGGCGGCCCCGTGCCAGAGGCCGCAGAGGGCGAAGACGACGAGCTTGTTCAGGGCGGCCCGGGCCCTTCCCCTCCGGTTTCCGCCCAGGGGGATGTACACATAGTCCCGGAACCAGCGGGAGAGTGAAATATGCCAGCGCCGCCAGAAATCCGTGACGGAGGCGGCGATATAGGGATAGTCAAAGTTCTCCGGGGTCCGGAAGCCGAACATGCGGCCCAGGCCGATGGCCATGTCGCTGTACCCGGAGAAGTCCAGGTAGATCTGCAGCAGATAGCCCACGGCGCCCAGCCAGGCCATGGGCAGGGACAGAGCCGCTCCCTCCCGGAAGGCGGCGTCCGCCAGACGGGCGCAGGCGGAGGCCAGGATGAGCTTCTTCCCCAGGCCCAGGATGAAGCGCCGGAGCCCCAGGGCCAGATCCTCGCTGCTTCTCCCCCTGCCCCGGAGCTGAGGCGCAAAATCGGAAAACCGGGTGATGGGCCCCGCCGCCAGCTGGGGGAAGAAGGAGAGGTACAGCAGGATATGCAGGGGGTTCCGGCATACCTTCTCCGGCTCCCGGCTGGTATCGATCAGATAGGAGACGGCTTTGAAGGTGAAGAAAGAGACGCCCAGCGGCGCCGCCAGGCCCAGCTCCCGCCAGGCCGCGGCGGCTCCCGGCAGCAGGGGGGCCAGGAGGAAATCCAGATACTTGAAGGCGCACAGGAAGGCCAGATCCAGGATGATCCCCAGGAGCATCAGGGCCCTGCCTCCCCTTCCCCGGCAGGCGGCGCCCAGGCCCAGGAGCCAGTTTACCAGGGCGAAGACGGCCAGGAGGATCAGGCCGGAGAGCCGCCCGAAGGCGCAGAAGGCCAGGCTGCCCAAAAGCAGCAGCCCGTTTCTGACCCGCTCTCCCGGCAGGAGAGAATACAGGAGCCCCAGGGCGGGCAGAAAACAGAGAAGGAAAAACGCGCTGTCCGTATTCAGTCCCTGCACCTCCTTCCCATGAACAAGGTATTATATCGAAATCCACCAGAAACTGCAAGGATTATTGCATACTGTCTCCGGTGCTGTCTCCGGAGACCGCCGGAAACGCCCGTTTTCCCGCCCCGGGGCGGCGGACGAACCTCTGCCGGAGGGGCAAATGGGGCTTTACATCAACGGAGAAAACCGGTATAATGCTTCGCGGCGGAGGGGGATCCTCCGCCGCATGTCCGGGTGTGGCGCAGCTGGTAGCGCGGGTGCTTTGGGAGCGTGTACGCGGCGGGCGCGGCGGCGAAGCGGCAAAAGCCGGGAAACCCTTATTTTACTGGGGTTGCGGGGGGCTCCCCTTCCCCCGCGTTTTTCTGCGAAATACCCCAACGACCACATGCTTGACCACAACGGTGAGCGCAGCAAAACTGAATATCCGGGTGTAGCTCAATGGTAGGGCGCGACATTTGGGATGTCGAGGTTGGGTGTTCGAGTCACCTCACTCGGACCAAAACTCCTCTGAAATCAGCGTTTTCAGAGGAGTTTTGCTATTCTTTGTTTATTGCGGTGCAAACAGGTGTAGTATTATTCATTTACTATGCATTAGATTCCATCATTTGCATACTATTCGATGATATGATTGCGAAAGCAATCACATTGTGTTATGCTGATTATTAGATATAACTTACATGGTAAACAATTTGCAGAATGGATGTGGGAACATGGAAATAAAGCAACCATCTACATTGGTAACTAAAGGTGATAAAGTTGGCATTGTTCGCTCCAGTGATGGTAAGCATATTAACATAAAGGGCGGTATTAAAGCGCAGCAAGCAGTACAAGCTCTATCGAGATTTGGATTAATAAGATACTCTCGAGATCAGTCTTTCAAGAGTTCTTATTATTCTATTCACTTTATTAAGCCAGTTTCCAAATTGAAGCAGTTGTACAACTTGGGCGAGGAAATATTGATTCTTTGTTGTAATGACAGCATGAGCAATTTCAAAAGTCGTACAAAGGATCTAATTGATTATTTACTTGGATCGCAGTCCGAATTCAGGAATCGACTTGATAAAGTTACATGTTTTCTTGTTGATGATTGTGATAATATCGAGGAACTTATTAAACGAGATCGAAACGAAAACCCCGATTCCAGGTTGATTGTGCCTTTCTCATATTCAGAATTGGAAAACGGTATCAGCGAAGAAGCATTTCAAATTAGATTACGTGCATTTCTGTACGAACGAGATTTGTTTGGAGTGGCTTCTCCGCTACGGGATGATGTATTATTCTTTGGCAAGAGCAGATTTGATGTTATTTCGGAATTGTATGGAAAATACCTGCAAGGAGAGCATGGCGGATTATTTGGTTTAAGAAGAATTGGAAAAACCTCTATTCTTAATCTTCTTCGTAATCGTGTCGAGCAAAACGGAGGTATAGCTATTTATTTAGATTGTACAAAGTATTACCACTTGAAGTGGAATATGCTTCTGCATCAAATCGTAAATGAAATCTATATCAAATACTCTATTGGCAGTTATGAGACGCCAGTTGGATTTCTACCGGATGGTTTCTCATTAATCAGTGAAGCGAATTACACAGAAGATACAGCCTCTTTAAGTTTTGAAACTGATCTGAAATCAATCCATCATTGTCTAAATAACCGTCGAATCCTGCTTATCTTTGACGAGATTGAACGCATCAGTTTCGGAACTTCACCTTCGAAACATTGGAGCGAAGAAAACGACGCTCTATTCTTTTGGGATGCATTACGTTCAATTTCTCAAACCGACACCAGTATCTTCTCATTTGTGATAGCCGGTGTTAATCCAAAATGTATTGAAGATAGTAAAATAAATGGACAAACAAATCCAATTTTCAATGCATTAACGCCTCAGTATATTACTCTTTTTGACTATGATGATGTTAAGACGATGGTTTCCGCTATTGGAGGGCATCTCGGTTTATTCTTTGAAGAAGAAGTGTATTCAAAGCTTGTTGATGATTATGGTGGTCATCCGTTTCTAACTCGACAAGTATGCAGCAAAATCAATGCAGATGTATTGAACAACAAGGAACACCGCCCTTTTTGTGTATCCAAGTATAGCTATGAAAAGCAAGCACCAGATTATCGTTCGAAACTAGAAGGTGTTATTCAACAGATTTTAGGCGTACTCGAAGACTTCTATCCTCCAGAATATGAATTATTGAAAGTTCTTGCCTTGGATGGTAGTGCTGCGTTTAAGAAGAAACTGTCTTTTGGCGATAGTTCGATTGCTCATTTGCTTGGTTATTGTCTGATCACAAGAGATCACGGTGATTATTATATTCGAATAAAAACTGTCGCCTCTTATCTTAACGAAAAGCATAAGTATGAAAAAACGCTAGATAATGCTTCGGAAAAAAGAGCTCGAATTACTGTTCGTCGCGGATTAATTGAAGAAAAACTCCGAAGAATCATTCAGGCAAACCTCACTTTGAAATATGGAAAAAAAGCAAAAGAGCATATGATTAGTATTGTGAAAAATGCAACTACTGATAAGAATCAAGAGGCTAAGCTTCAGAGCAAGGAGTTCAAGGAAGCAATGCAAGAACTATACTTTTCTCAGTTAAAAGTCCTAATGCTAAAAGACTGGAACAGTTACCAAGCTCTTTTTGTTGATAAGGTAAAGTTTGAACAGTTTTTTGACATTATCAACTCTCACAGGGCAGATGCACACGCAAAATCACTGGATGAAGAAGATGAGGCAATACTAAACTATGCATTTAAGTTTTTTGAAAAGGCATTAGAAGAGATATAAAGACAACAGAATAGTATTATTCTGCGAGTCCTTTCAATTCAGGCAAAGCGCTGCTGTTTAATCTCTTTACTTCCGTGTTGTAAAACTAATAGATAATAATCATGTTATAGTTTTGCTACTATTCACTTTCATCCACCGCTTCTCCTCCCTGATCTGCTCCCGCACCTCGGCGATCATCTGCTCCAGCAGGAGTTCCACCTCTTCCGGCGTTTTGGCACATACCGTTGCACTTCCCGCTTACCGTGGGCGTTAGTGAAGAGTGCCTTCATTGAGATATCCGCCCCATTCAAAAACCGTTTGTGCCAAAATAGTAGGTCTGAAACCAATACTCATTCATTTAGATTGGACGGTTAGAATGAAAGACAGTGTTTTTTTTGCTATTATTTATCGTTATCGCCTCTATAATTGGCATTTCCATTTTTCTTGCATTAAAAACAGCCGTCAAAAGTACCACCAGAAGGATTGCGCACATAAGGCATAAGGTAGCATCATTTGACGAACGTGATCTTAACAGAATTGGCCATATAGAGGAACATTCATCTGAGCATTGGTGCGCTGATATCGAGCATGAACTTAACAGAATAGACTGCATGGAGGGACATTCATTTGAGCATTGGTGCGCTGATTTGTTGAAGTGGCATAGATATTCAGAAATACGTGTCACAAAAGGAAGCGGCGACCAAGGGGTTGATATACTTGCCATCAAGGATGGTCAAAAATACGCCATCCAGTGCAAGCGATACGAAAGCAAATTGAGCAATAAGCCAATACAGGAAATCATCGCTGGCAAGTCCTTTTACGATTGCGATTGTGCAGTAGTGATGACAAACAGTTATTTTACAGATGGAGCGGTTGCTCTTGCCGATAAAACCGGAGTAAAACTATGGGACAGAGACACGATTGCGAGTATGCTATCTGACTATCAAAACAGTGAGTATTCTTCCGCCATAGATTCTGCGCAACATGAGCTTTTTGACGAAATCGAGCTGTATTCAGCTGCGACAGATGATGAATGAAATACTTAGGTCTTTTGCCGCTATCACACGTTCCAAACACTTGGTTCTTTCTGTCTTCATTCTATTATTCCATCGGCCTCTCCAGCAAGTCCTCCATCTCACACCCGATCACGCGGGAGAGCTTATACACCGTCTGGGCCTGGGCCTTGTCGATGCCGTTGACCCGCTGCTCGTACATCTGGATGGAGCGCAGGCTGACGCCGGAAATTCTGGCGAGCTCCGCCTGGGATAGCCCCCTGCTCTCCCGCAGTTTTTTCAGCCGACACTCCGGCAGTTCTTCCCCGCACCGCTCCTCCATCATCTCCAGGAATGCGGTAATGTCCATCTCATGGTAAACCGGGTACATGGCAATGATCTCCGACAGCTTCACATGGTCGAAGATATCCTTGAAACGCTTTCCGCTGTACCACTGGAATTCCGCCAGCGCCCATCCTGCCCAGTATTCGGGACTCAACCCTTCGATGATCCCCGGTTCAGGCAGCTTTTTCTTTTTATAGGTCTTTTCCACCACCGCCTGCGCCAGCTCGACGCCGGACATGCCCGCCAGGACCGCCGGGCTGCCCCGCTCGAACTGCTCCGCATACCCTGAAGTGAGAAAGATGGAGACGACCCAATCCGGCTTCATCCCGCAATCGTTGATAAGGTAGTCGAAGAACTGAGACAGCCGGGCTTTGGCGTCATTCAAATAGGATTCGCTGTATGCGTGGGTCATCGTTGCTCATCTCCTCCCGCAGGATGTCCAGTACAAAGATATCATCCCGATAGGTTCGGCTTTTTGCGATCTCCGCCGTATAGGTCTGCCTGGCTTTCGTGTCCCGCTCGATGAACCTGGGATAATAGACGGTCCGATCCACCGGCTCGGCGTCAATAAACCGAAGCTGCCGGAACGCTCTCTCGGACACAAGTACGGTTTGCAGGCCCAGCTTCCCCAGGGTCAGGGCCCGATTGAGGCTCCGCAGAGGCAGCGTATTCTCTACGAAGGATTCCGCGTATTGAAAATAGGAGTCGTCCGCCCGGTATCCGATGATCAGGTCGCAGGCCGTCGTGTCCGGAGCAAAATGTTCGATCAGGTACTCCCTGGCGTCAATGGCTATGGGAGAACGCAGGCGGAAGGTCCGGTTTTTCAGTAGGATGGCGATCCAGTTCAAAACGGTGTGACTGCCGTCGGACAGGTTCAGGGTGCGCAGCCCTTCCATATCCAGCTCATACCGATTCACAAATCCGTCCTTTTGGTCTTTGCAGGCCCACTCTCTGGCCATCTCCTCCATCTCGGTACAGTAGAAGCCGCGGCCATAGTCATTGTGTACGTTCCCCTGTGAGAGTTCCGGGTTTTCGATGACCTGGCTGCTTCCGTGAAGCAAGAGCATTCGTATCCCTCCTTGGTATCATTGGGATGATACATATATACTATACCATCCCAATGATACTCTGTCAATGGAACCGTTCGGAACAATGCCGAAGGAACAATACCATTTTTGTATTGTTCCTTCGGCTTTTGTATTGTTCTTTCGACGTTTATATTGTTCTTTCAGTGCCGGTATTGTTCCTTGAGTTGGTCCTTTTTCCCTTTTCTTTGTCTATACCGCCGCAACCTCTGACCCGCTTGGATCCTCCTTCATCTTCCGCTTCTCCTCCTTGATCCGTGCCCGCACCTCGGCGATCATCTGCTCCAGCAGAGGTTCCACCTCCTCCCGCGTTTTGGCATAGACGGTGTGAACCTCCCTCTTGCCTTGGGCGTTGGTGGGGGTGTAGCGGCCTTCAAAGAGGTGATCGTTGATCTCATAGATGCCGCCGGTGCCGGACTTTCGAATCTTGCCTTTGTAGGGCTCGAAACGCGCCCTCTCCGGCGGAGTTTCCTTTTCGGCGGGCACTTCCCCGTCGGCGTCCTCGCGGGGCACAAACGCCTCCCCGCGCCCCAAACCTTGCTCGATCCGGTTCGCCGCCCGGACCTGCATCGTATCCGTGATGTGGCTGTAGACGTCGATGGTCGTGGCGGAGGAGATGTGGCCGACGATGGCGGAGAGGGTCTTGATGTCCATGCCGTGTTCCAGGGCGGTTGTAGCGAAGGTATGCCGAAGGTCGTGGAAGCGGATGTCCTTGCACTCCGCCCGGGCCAGCACCTTTTTCATCTTCCGGTAGACGCTCTGAGGGTCCACCGGGCTGCCCTCCAGCACCGGCGACGGGAACATCCATTCCGAATCCGTCCGTGCTTTCAGCTCCTTCAGCACCTTCACCACCGCCGGTGGCAGGATGATCGTGCGGGAGGAGCTTTTCGTCTTTGGCTCAGAGATATGGAGCGCACCAGCGACGCGAATCACCTGCCGTTCAATACGCAGGGCGCCGGTCCGCAGGTCCAGATCGTCCCACCGGAGGCCGCAGAGCTCGCCCCGGCGCATCCCTGTGGAGAGCTCCAGCACGGCCTGCTCATAGAAATCGTTTTCCTTCGCCTGGATCAGAAACCGCTGCATTTCCTCATGGGTCAGCACCTGCATCTCCCGCGATTTCTTGGGCGGCAGCTTACAGCCGACGGCGGGATTCACTGGGATCAGCCGCTCGTTCACCGCCTTCTCCAGCGCCGAGCGGCAGGTGAAATGGCAGGAGCGAACCATGCGGTCAGATAGCCCCGGCCCGTAATGCTCCTGCCAGCGCAGC